>NZ_JABXGB010000028.1:0-73800 GCF_022627935.1 Ochrobactrum sp. C6C9
TCGCGCACGCGTTCGATTCCAGCGGTGACGGCGTCACGATTGTCAGAGTATCGACCATTTGGATGCCGCAATGTTCCATTTGGCTGTATCTGCGCCAACGGATAGAACTTCAGGGCATAATGTCCGTCGTCAACAGCGTCGGCAGCTTTTCTAATCAGGTCTGAGTTGGATGTCGCTCCAAAATACCAGCCATTCGCATAGTAGTTCAGTTCATCGCGAATTTTTCCGCCAAAGAGTTCATATACTGGCACATTCAACGCTCTGGCGCGAATATCCCACAGCGCCTGTTCCATGGCGCTCATCCCGGCACAAGCAATTCCGCCGGGGTTCTTTAACCAGAACGCCTGGTCGTACATGTCCGAAACGATCCGATTGATGGACAGCGGATTAGCCCCCAGCAAAAACCGTTCGCTCAGATCTTTAATCATACCCGCAACAGCTGTGCCACCGCTTCCATAGGAAATGGCGGCCTCACCTAATCCGGATATGCCTTCATCCGTCTGAATTTTCACCAGAACGGGCTTCAGGCCCTGTCCGCGCACATAGTAAACGTTGACGGACACAATTTTCATTTTTCAAACCCCACGTGCAGGAGAAGCACTCATTCCGCCGCGACCCCCGCCTGACGCAGTTTCAACCTGAAATCCTCCAGCGTTCCCTTATACTCCCACGTCTGAACGGTGTTGTGAGGACACTCAATAAAAATATAATCTTCGGTAACCGACAAAATTCTGGAAACCTTTATGAGTTTTGTTACAAATCCTCCCGCGCCAAGATCATCGATGACAGCTTTCCGATCCTCATCATATCCATGATATACTTTCGAAGCTCGAATTTCTGCAGTTACATACGCCATATAATCGTGTCCTCTTGGATTTTTTGACATATTGATGAATGATACATCATTATATGAGCCGCACCTCGAAAGCAGAAATCGAAAGTACGCTGATCGGTATGCCGATTTTGCATACCTAAAGTCTGGCGGAAAGCTACTGTTGTGGTGTCGTTAATCCAAAATCTTCTGAACTGGGAATACTGGGTAACCTACTAATCGAAAGCGCGAAGCATCAGGAAAGCTTAGAAATTGTCGGAAGTGCTTCATTCTCAAGGACTGCGGATTCCTGTCAAGAATCGCCTTTATCACTGTGCCGAACACAATCACAAAACGCCTTGATGGGATGTGAACCTACGATCTTAAAATGCGAATGCTATCTGTCTGAATTACTTAATAACGTTTCTAGGCTAGACGTCACATTTGGGGCCGGACGCTGACCGTCCGCTTATGCGTTATGAGCGGAGTTAGCGGCCATTTGGCAGCAGATCATGCCTGCGGCTAGCCGATCAGATTGTGGCCCTACATGAGCCTTTCCGCTCGCATTCGCATTGCTGGCTCAAGTTCAAGTGAGTGTCGCGCAATCTTGTCGAAACAGACGGACGTTGTCTCATTGATGGCGCGCAGTTCTCCATCAAGCGAACCAGCCATTGTCTGGCGAAACGTGATTGATGAACGTCCGACCTTCAACACCTGTGAGCGGATCGTCAGCAAGTCTCCGGCTGGCATTTCCTTTTTATAGTCCGTTGTCGAGCGCACATCCGCCCAACCGAAACTCTCATCCGGAATTTTCCCGGCAATGTGGCCCAAGAGCTGAAAGCTCGCATCATCGAACATCCCGGCATAATGCCGAACATTCATATGTCCCATGACGTCGCACATCCACGGATGTACGACGCCTATAAAAGTCACAAGACCGCTCATCGCGCCACCGACTGATAGCCACCCAGAAAAGCGGTGAGATTATCACCCAGAGCATCGCAAAGATAACCGCCTTCCTGCACGATTACAGTTGGCAGACGAAGCTTTGCGATTGCTTCCGCAATGCGTCCAAAGCCACCGGTGGTGACCGACAATCCGCCGAAAGGATCGCCTTCGAACGGATCAAGACCAAGCGCCACCACCAGCGCATCTGGCGCGAAAGCTTCGATACGGCGGAAAGCCGTATCGAGTGATGCAAGGAACTCGGCATCGCCGGATTTGCGCGGTAGGGGCAGATTGAGATTGTACCCGAGCCCAGCGCCTTCACCGCGTTCATCGGCATGGCCCCAGAAGAACGGATAGAAGCGCAGCGGATCGGCGTGGATCGAAACTGTCAGCACATCGGGACGAGCGTAGAAGATGCCTTGCGTTCCATTGCCATGATGCAGATCGACATCGAGGATTGCCACGCGTTCGGTCTTCGAGCGTAGATGCTGAGCGGCAACCGCCGAATTGTTGACGAAGCAAAAGCCGCCTGAAACATCGGCAAAGGCATGATGCCCCGGTGGGCGGCAGAGCGCATAGGCCGCGACCTCGCCCGCAAGCAATGCATTGGCGGCGTCAATCGCGCTCCAGGCACTCCAGCACACGCTTTCCCATGTGTGTTCAGCTATCGGGCAAGCGGTATCGGCCATGTGATAGCCGACCTGCCCGACGGCAGATGCCGGATAACGACCGTCACGCGCCAACGGATGAATGTTCGGGATGACTTCTTCCGAAGCTTCCTCGATGCGCCGCCAACGCGGATAGATATGCTGCAGGAACTCCAGATATTCCGGTGTGTGCACGGCAGCGATCGGGCCAAGACCATGATTTTGCGGACGGATAATCTCGCAGCCCGCAGCCTTTGCGCCAAAGAGCAGACGTTCGACGCGCTCCGGCTGCTCGGGGTTAGGCTTCGGCGCGCCGCTGGAAAGAAAGGCTTTCGGATCGTGAAGCGTTTGCTCAACAGCGTAGAAGGCTTTCATGACTGCTCCCTAATTTGCATTGATACGCGCCAGACGGGCGAAATCCTCGCCATAAGCGCCATGATCGAGATCGGCTTCGATCCAGCCGATACCCAGCCGTTGGTAAAAGCGCTGCGCGGCAACATTGTCCCGATCCACCGCCAGCCGCAGATAGACGCCGCCGCGTGCTGTCGACCAGGAAGCGACATGGCGCAGAAGAACCTCGCCCACACCACGACCGCGAAACGCCTGATCGACATAGAGGTCCTGCACAAAGACACCGGGCTTTCCGAGCCATGTCGAGAAGATCGGGAAGAAAAGCGCCAGCCCCGCAAATGCCTCGTCCACCTCGGCGATCAGGCTGGTAAAAGCCGCGTTGGGACCGAAGCCATGGCGGCGAAAATCTTCCACCGTGCTGGAGACTTTGCCCGCAGCACCCAGCCCCGCACCCATTGCGCGGATTGCCTCGTGAATTCGTTCGGCATCGGAAGGTTCGGCAAGCCGGATCACAACGCCCGCTTTGCCACCCAATTCAATCTTTGGCATCAGAACGCCACCCTGTCTCCACCCTTCAGCCCCAAATAGTCGCGCGCCTCGTCGGGCGTGGCAACTTCCAGCGACAGGCCGTCAAGGATGCTGCGGATGCGCCGAACCTGATCGGCATTGCTGCTGGCCAGCTTTCCCCGTCCGTCGTAGAGGCTGTCTTCCAGGCCGACACGCACATTGCCGCCCATGGCCGCCGCCATTGTGATCATTGGAATCTGGTGCCTGCCTCCTGCCAGAACCGAGAAGGAATAGTCGTCCCCGAAAAGCTTGTCGGCGATGCGTTTCATATGCATGAGGTTTTCCGGGTCTGCGCCGATGCCGCCCAGAATACCGAAGACGAACTGGATGAACAGATGACCGGTAACCAGCCCACGGTCGCGAAAATAAGCCAGTGAATAGAGATGCCCGACATCATAGCATTCGAACTCGAAGCGTGTACCGCAGCCCTGACCGAGACTGGTCAGAATGCCTTCCATATCCGCGAAGGTGTTCTTGAAGATCGAATGACGCGTCGCCTCCAATAGCTCGGGTTCCCAGGCGTGCTTCCACTCGCGTGGCTTGTCGAGGGCTGGAAACAGCGCGAAATTCATCGAGCCCATATTGAGAGAGCACATTTCCGGTTGCGCCTTGAGCGGCGCGGCCAGACGATCATCCAGCGTCATCAATGACGAGCCGCCGGTGGAAATATTCACCACCGCCGCGGTCGACTGCTTGATGCGCGGCAGGAACTGCATGAACAGATCCGGATTGGCGGATGGTCTGCCGTCATGGGGATCGCGAGCATGGAGGTGCAGAATAGATGCGCCCGCTTCCGCCGCCGCGATGGCTTCACTGGCGATCTCCTCCGGCGTAACCGGCAAATGCGGCGACATGGTTGGAGTGTGCACGGAGCCCGTCACTGCGCAGGTGATGATCACCTTGCGCTGTGTTTTCTTTTTGTCGGTCATGATCCGGTTTCCTTAAGCGTTCACGGGCAGCTTGAGTTCACGCGACAGAACCTCAAGCGTATCGCCAAGGATCGCGGTGATCTCGCCAACTTGTTCTTGACTTACGACCATCGGCGGACAAACGAGGAAATGATCGCCTTCAACACCGCCGCGCGTGCGGCGCGAATAGATGATGAGCCCGCGCTCATACGCAAGATCCACCATGCGCTGATGGGCATTCAGTTCCTTCGGCAACGGCTTCATGGTCTCGGGATCGGACACGAATTCGGCTGCCAGCAATAACCCCTTGCCGCGCACATCACCGACGAACGGGAAGCGCTTCGCCAATCCTTCCAGCTCGCCCTTCAGCGCATCGCCCATACGGGCGGCATTGCCGACCAGATCGAGACGATCAATCTCCTGAAGCACCGCCTTGCCTGCCGTGCAAGCCAGCGGATTGCCTGCATACGTGAAGCCGTGCAGGAAACCGCCAGCATCCAGAACCGGCTGCACGATGCGTCCGGGCGCCGCCATTGCGCCAAGCGGGCAATAACCCGAGGCGAAACCCTTCGAAAGCGCGATGAGATCAGGCTTGCAGTTCCAGTGGTCGCCGCCCAGAAACTTGCCGGTGCGTCCGGCGCCGCTCATCACCTCGTCATGGATCAGCAGGATGCCATAGCGGTCGCAGATTTCACGGATACGCGGATAGTAACTGTCGGGCGCGACCAGCGCGCCGGTCGACGCTCCGCCGATCGGCTCCATGATGAAGGCGAGCACGCTTTCAGGACCTTCTTCCTGAATCTTCTCCTCCAGCATGTCAGCATATTTCTGGCCGCGCTGTTCCATCGTGAGATTGTCACGGTCGAGATAGGCGGTCGGTGCCAGGACTTTCGGCATTTCGCGCATGATGGGTGCGAAAGGCTCGCTTAAGGCCGCATAGCCGGTGACAGCCAGAGCGCCAAGCGTGCCGCCGTGATAAGATGGAAAACGCGAAATTACTTTCCAGCGCGTGCCCTGCCCGGTTGCAACCGCCCATTGGCGGGCAAGCTTGATACAGGATTCCACCGCTTCCGAACCACCGGAAACAAAGAATATCTTGTCCAGACCTTCCGGCATACGCTCGGCGGCCATGCGCGCCAGATCTTCCGCCGGTTCATTTTCGAAGTGCAGACGATAAGCGAAGGTGACGCGATCCATCTGCTCTTTCATGGCGTCGAGCACGTTGCGATTGCCGTGGCCGATATTGACCACCATTGCGCCGCTAGAGCCGTCGATGACCCGGCGTCCGTCCTGATCCCAGATGTAGATACCTTCGGCACGATCCACCAGCGGCCTGCGCAGGCGCGACTGGTAGAAAAGATGCGATGCCGGGCGTTCGTTCTGTGCTTTTGTGTTGAGCATTGCGTTACTCTGTCAGCGCTTGAGATATTGGTTGAGAACATTGGCGGTCACACGCTCGACCATGCGGTCGCCACGTTTGAGAGCCGCGACCCACTCGCAGCTTCCTGCGTGGAAAACCTCGCCCTTGCCGCGCGGGAAATTGACGATCATGCCGCAGCCGCGCTTGATACGTTCGACGGCTGCATCGCCATTGTCGCCGATCAGCGTATCGGCCACGAATTTGGCATCGGCATCGGAGAGGAACTGGTCGTCGGCTGGAATATCCGCGCTCTCTTCCTTGAGAGACGACATGCCGAGCGCCAGAATTTGCAATCCATCAGGTGCGCCGCTGCCCTCCTCTGGTTCAGGCAGACCGCCCCGGATCACATAGTCGAGCCCGTCGACCTCATAGCCGAAGGCGTGACCGTCAGCGCCCAAGAGATCACCGTAATAGATGCCGGTTCCCGCAAAGGCCCAATGTTCCGGGCGATAGACCGGAAAACCGCGCACGCCACGCGGGGCGCAGCCACCCCAGCCGACATAAAGCCCGCGCAGCGCATTGAGGCCGAAGGTTTCGGCAGCTGGCCGTCCGGCTTCCGTCGCTTCCCAGCAACCGCTGGTGCGGCGTGGATCGGCGGAGCGATAGACCGGGTCTTCAGCGCGGGCGCGATATTTGTAGCAAGTCTGGCGCTTGCCATCATTCTCAAGCCGCGTCTGCCACATGAAATTGCCTGCAAAACGGGCCGCACGGCCGCCGTCATCGACATAATGATCAACGGCATCGCGCATTTCCCATGTCCAGTATTCGTCGTGACCGACAAAGGCCACGCAATCATAACCGTCGAGGATTTCCGGCGAGAAATGCAACTCATGCTGGCTGGCGAGATCAATCGCAAAGCCTTTTCGTTCAGCCCAGCGGAAAAACAGGCTGTCATAGCTGGCCCAGCCGGATGAGGCATATTTCTTGGAATAGCCATTGGCAAAGGCCCATTCCATATGCGGATAGCGTGGAGGAGCAGCAGGCGGCGTTACAAACTCCAGCGGCACGCGAGGCGCATCGGACGGCAGCAGCGCAAAGCCACGGCAGAACGGACGCTCGATGCTCACCGTCGTCGCGTATTGATCGCCATTCGGCCCGGTAATGCCCTGATAGTGGTTGGAACCGCCCCAGGTATTATAGGCCGTCCACGTGCCGGTCGCTGCAACCTGCAGGATACGACCGGGCTTACGGCCTGCCACAGGCCGCAGGATGAAAAGATGGTGGCAATGGATCAGCTGACCGTCATTGCCTTCGGCTTTCAGCGTGATGCGATAAGCACCGGAAGGCCAGTTCTCATCCGTCTTGAACGAAAATGTCGTCTCCCAGCCGCAGCCCACAACGGAACATTGGGCAGGCGTTTCCTGCCATTTGCAGTCTATCCCGCGCTTTGAGAAGACAGGCGTTTCAACCGCCCCATCCCGCACGATTTCGATATCGAAACGCGACGCGGTCGCACTCACCTGCAAATGAACCGTTGTGCCAGGCAGATAAGAATAGGCATCGGTGTAGCACCAGATTTCGCCACGCGGCCCGTCCATGCCGGGATATTCATAATAATGCCCAAGCACGGCTTCGCGTCGCTGCGCCGGGGTCAGCCCGAAATCGGGAAATTCCCTAAGATCGGCAAACTCATTGCCGTTTCTCTCGTTCATGCCATCACCTCACGCAGCCAGATATTTCTTGAGGAAGGAGCGGGTACGCTCCTGCACCGGATTGCTCAAAATCTGATCCGGCCGCCCCTCTTCCACCACCACACCGCCATCCATGAATAGGATACGATCTGCCACTTCGCCCGCAAATCGCATCTCATGCGTGACGATCAGCATCGTCATATGTTCAGCGGCGAGCTGCTTCATGACAGCATTGACCTCGTCCACCAGCTCGGGATCGAGCGCCGACGTCGCTTCGTCGAACAGCATCACTTTCGGCTGCATGGCGAGCGCACGGGCAATGGCCACACGCTGCTTCTGACCGCCGGACAGCCGCGAGGGATAGACATCGACCTTGTCGGCAAGCCCGACCTTTTTCAAAAGCTCCAGTGCTAGAGTACGAGCAGCGTCCTTCATCATGCCCTTGAGTTTGATGGGGCCGAGCGTGATGTTTTCCAGCACTGTCAAATGTGGAAACAGGTTGAAGTGCTGAAACACCATGCCCATCTGCTGGCGCACGGCATTGATGTGCTTCTCGAAAGCCTGCCCGGTGAGAGGTTGATTGACCTGCACGCCATCGAGCCAGACTTCACCGCCATTCAGCGTTTCAAGATGATTGATCGAGCGCAGAAGCGTGCTCTTACCGGAGCCGCTGGGGCCGATGATGGCGACGATCTGGCCACGCGCCACGGAAAGGTCGATATCTTTCAACACTTCCAGCTCGCCATAGGCTTTGCGAGCACCCTTCACTTCGACCATCGGTTTTGCGATTTTGGGGCTGCTCATCGCGTGACCTCCACTTTTCTTTCAATGCGCCGCAGGCTGGCTTCCAGAATCAGATTGACCACGTAGTAGATGGCGGCGATGGTGATGTAGAATTCGAACGGGCTGAAGGTTTCGCTGATGGCAAGCTGCGCGCTGTGCACCAGTTCGGCAATGCCGATGATCGAAACCAGTGACGTATCCTTCAAAAGAACGATCATATTGTTGCCGATGGGCGGGATCGTATTGCGCACCGCCTGCGGGATGACGATGTAGCGCAAAGCCTGACCATGGCTGAAGCCGATGGAACGCGCGCCTTCCATCTGACCCGGATCGACCGCCACGATACCCGCGCGGATGATATCGGCATTATAGACGGCAAAGTGCAGACTAAGACCGATGATGCCCGCGCCAAGTGCCGGAATATCAATACCGATCTGAACTAGCCCGAAATAGATCAGGAACAGCTGCAACAGAAGCGGTGTTCCCATGAACAGCCACATGAAGAACCGCACCGGCCATGCTAGAATCTTAGGCGCGTAAAGCACCACCAGCGCAAATACGATACCGAGCACGAAGCTGAGGAAAGCCGACGCTACGGTCAGAACCAGCGTCCACCACAGCCCTGTCAAAAGTAGATCCGTATAGGGTGCGACGATGCTCAAATCGAGAGCTTGCATCCAGTCCTCCCTCACTGCGCCGCGAAGCGCTTGTCGAGAAGATCGACCCCGCGCGCCACGATATAGATGATGATCATGTAGAGAACGGCTGCAACGCCGAAAATCTCGAACGGTTTGTAGGTTGAACCGATGAAACGCTGCGCCGTATAGGTCAGCTCAACCACTGAAATGGTGGAAACCAGCGCAGAGCCCTTCAGGAGCGCAATCGTATTGACACCGAGAGGGCGGATCATCAGCCGGGCGGCCTGGGGCAGCACGACGAACCGCATCGTCTGCCCTCGCCCAAAGCCGATGGAACGGGCGGCTTCCGTCTGGCCGCGATCAACGCTCTGAATTGCGCCGCGGATCGATTCCGACATGTATGCGCCGATATTCAGCCCCAGTCCGATAACACCAGCGGCAAACGGCTCCAGATTAATGCCAATCTGTGGACCGCCGAAATAGAGAATGAAGAGCTGTACAAGGCAAGGTGTTCCGCGAAAGACGCTCACATAGGCTGCCGCAAGCCATCGCAGGATGACCGAGCGGGACAGACGGCCGTTAACGAGGACCGCTGCGACGGCCAGACCCAACACCAGGGCCAGAGCAGAAATTTGGACAGTCACCCATGCCGCCTCCAGAAAAAACGGGAGGACGCGCTGCATCAACGCAAAATCCATCGGAAAACTCCGGTCAATCGGTTCTCAACCGGCCCGGACATATGCCGGGCCGGGATGACGTATCAGCGAATATCGCTGCCGACCCATTGCATCGAGATCTTCTCATAGGTGCCGTCGGCCATGATCTCGTCGAGAGCCTTCTGCATCGTAGCCTTCAGCTCGGGATTGTTCTTGCGGATGGCGATGCCGATGGCGACGCTGCCGCCTTCGATATCAGGCGTATCGAGCCTACGGACCTTCTGGCCGGTTTCCTTGATCGCCACCATGACCGGGATGTTGTCGACGACGATAGCGTCGACGCGACCGGCATTCAGTTCGAGCATCAGTTCCGGCAGCCCCTTATAGGTGCGAATGGTCCAGCCGCCCTGTTCGCGCGCCCATTTTTCATGGGTTTCACCAAGTGTGACGCCCAGTGTCTTGCCCTTGAGATCGTCGAGCTTTTGAACTGTAGAGTCTTCCTTCACGAAAACCGCGCGGCCCGCGTGATAGTAAGGTCCTACGAAATCCACGGCCTTCTCGCGTTCCGGCGTAATCGTCATGGAGCCGACCACCGTGTCGAACTTGCCTGCCCGAAGGCCGGCGACGATACCATCCCATGCGGTGGTGATAAGCTGTGGCTTAAGCTGCATACGCTCGGCAATCGCCGAACCGATGGAAGCGTCGAAGCCCACGACTTCGTTCTTCTCATTGACGAAATTGAACGGCGGGTACTGGCCGCTCATGGCGATCTTCAACTCGCCCGCTGCCTTGATCTTTTCAAGATCATCCGCCTGTGCAGGCGCAACCGCAAAAACTGCGGCGGTGGCAATCGCGGCCGCGGCAATGAAACCCGTGAATTTGTTAAACATGCTGTTCCCGACTTCCCTTTGTTTGTTTTTCTTGAGGCTTTTTGATGCCTTCCAATATTCATGATTGCTTTTATGAATGCATTTAGCAAATAGATAATGGGAATAGATTACATAGATTTCATGAATGGATGATGCCATGTCGCTACATCGCCCCGAACGCCTTGTCTGGGATCTGGACTGGAACCTTCTGCGCAGTTTTGTGGTAATCGCGGAGGTGAAAAGCATCACCCGCGCGGCAGAGCGTCTCAACCTCAAACAACCAAGCGTAAGCAATGCGTTGCGCCGATTGGAAGACCGCATCGGCCAGCGGCTGGTGGAGCGCGACGCAACCCATTTTGAGTTGACGGACGTTGGCAAACTGCTCTACGAGCAAAGTATCGAGGTGTTTGGCGCCATTTCACAGTTGCCGCAACTGGTGCGCGGGGTCGGTGACAATGTGACTGGCCATGTCACCATCTCTGTCGCCAGCCACATCATATCGCCGATCTTCGATCAGGCGCTTGCGCGGTTTCATGAACAGCATCCCAATGCGACACTGACGATCAACGTATCCGCAAGTACAGAGGTCGCGCGGCTTGTGCGCGAGAAACGCGCTTCCTTCGGCCTTGGTCTGGTGAGTAATCGCGACCCCGCGCTGGACTACACCATGGTCTATCGTGAGTTCTTCGGGTTTTTCTGCGGCCCCCGGCACCGGATGTTTGGCCAGTCCGGACTGACCCTTGCCGATCTGAAGGGAGAACCATCGGTTTCGTTCCAGACCGATCATATTGCAGACGCGCTACGACCCGTAGCCCTGTTGCGCAGTGAGGCGCGACTCTCACCTGATGTTGTCGGCACCTCGTCGAGCCTTGAGGAAGTGCGTCGGATGATCATCACCGGGCTTGGCATCGGCCCACTTCCATTACACGTCGCGCGACGCGAGATCGATGACGGCCTTCTCTGGCGTCTGCCGCCATACGACAACCCGCCTGCCATCGATGTTTTCCTGATCCACAATCCTGAAGCCAACCTCAACAAGGCGGAAAAGGCCATGCTGGCCGGACTGAAATCTATTATTGCATCAACGCCCCTTGAGGAGCGCATCTACCAGGATTGAGCCCCGAAGCCCTATCTTCATGGCTGTGCAAGTAGCGTTTCATGATAGGCCCAGAACTCGTCTATGAACCGTTGAGCGAGACTGTTATGAGGACCATTACTGCGACGAATGGCCAAAAATCCGGCGTCAACGAAGCTTGTGAAAGGTCGGATCGCCACACCACGTCCGCGAAAATCGGTTGCCGACGACGGATCGATGATCGTTATGCCGACACCTTCAGCCACAAGCGTCAGCGCTGTGTGCGACAGGCGTGTCTCAATGGTGGCCGACCGTGGAATGCGCGCTAGGGCAACTTCCACGCGCATGGCAAACAGCGACCCCGGCTCCAGCGTGATCATACGTTCATCGGCGAGATCATCCGGTGAAACCTCCGGATAGTCTGCAAGACGATGCCCTAGCGGGACAGCGACAACCGCCGGTATCGCCCGGGTTTCAATATTGAAACCGGGTCTGTCGAGCGGACCGTCGGCAAAACCGAGATCGACCTGACCAGATGCGACGGCCTCAACAACCATCGCGGAAGGAATACCGTTGAGAGAGGCATGGATATTGGGTCGCGCCTTGAGAAAACGGGCGAGAAAGCGCGGCATGATCCCGTTTGCAAGCGCAGGCATAGCCGCAATCCGCAGCATGCCCGCATTCTGACGGTTGATCTCGTCGGCGAAACTCCGGATGCGATTGAGCCCGACATAAGCCCGCTCCACCTCCTGCAACAGCGTCATGGCCGCCTGTGTTGGGACCAACTGGTTTCCGCGACGGTTGAAGAGCTTGAGTTTCGTGTCGATCTCAAAGTCACGGATAAGGCGGCTCACGGCGGGCTGGGTGATCGACATCAGTTCCGCCGCAGCCGTCATTTTTCCGGTCAGCATGACGGTTCGGAACGCTTCGACCTGACGCAGGTTCATGTTTCACCATAATATTTGGTTATGCTTGAGGCTTCATTTCGAATTTGACTGTATTGATCCCCGCTGTCAAACCACTCCCATAAACGTACCGGCGCAGCAAAAGGACCGGACATAAAAAGGGAACTAGGCAGTTGGGTGCGGTCAGCGCATATTTGGATTTGATGGGTTTTGCTGAAGACGGCTGGGGCTACGATATGCTCCGGGCCACCGGCATGTCACTCGCGGTAGCCTTTTGCGGCTTTGCGGCAGGTGCGGTGTTCGGTATGATTGCCGCTGCCGCTTCATTTTCATCGCAGCGCATTCTCAGAATTGCGGCTGCCGGCTATTCGACAGTGCTTCGCGGCATCCCCGACCTTCTGGTCATTTACCTGTTCTATTTCGGCAGTAGCGCTGTGTTAAGCCAGATCGGCGCGTTGTTCGGCGGGCAAGGCTTCGTCAGTGCGCCAATCTTCATCACCGGTGCACTGGCCATCGGCGTGGTTTCTGGCGCTTACCAAGCTGAAGTCTATCGCGGCGCAGTGCTGGCACTGCCCAAAGGTGAGATCGAAGCTGCCAAGGCCTATGGCATGCCACCGCGTCTGCTGTTTCGCCGCATTATGGTTCCGCAGGCGGCACGCTTTGCCATTCCGGGCATTGGCAATGTCTGGCAGCTTGTCTTGAAAGAGTCGGCACTGATTTCGGTCGTAGGACTGGTTGAGCTGATGCGTCAGGCGCAAATCGGCGCTGGATCAACCCGCAAGCCTTTCACCTTCTTTCTGACCGCCGGGCTGCTTTATCTCGTCATCACATTCATATCGGGCTTGCTGTTCAATAACGCCGAAAAGCGCGTCATGCGCGGCATCCGGAGGGCAGTATGAGCTTTGTCGACCTGCCGTTCATGTTCGACAGTTTCGTTCAGCTGTGCCGGGGTATTCCGCTGACGCTGCAACTGATGGCGCTGTCGGTTATCAGTGGCGCCGTGCTGGCCACCATACTGGCTACGATGCGTCTGTCGGGCAATCTGATACTGGACCTCATTGCGCGAGGTTATATCTTTGTGCTGCGCGGCACCCCGCTGCTCGTGCAGCTCTACATCATCTATTACGGCCTCAGCCAGTTTCCAGAACTGCGCCGGAGCTTTCTCTGGCCGTTTTTGCGGGAACCCTATTGGTGCGCAGTACTGGCTCTTGCACTCAATACGGCTGCCTATAGCGCCGAAATCATTCGAGGCGGTGTTCTGTCGGTTGCGACCGGGCAGATCGAAGCGGCGCGCGCCTATGGCATGAGCGGCTTCACCCTCGTCCGCCGCATTCTGGCCCCACAAGCGTTGCGACAGATGCTGCCCGCCTATTCGAACGAAGTCATCTTGATGGTGAAGTCCACCGCACTGGCATCAACCATCACCATGATGGAGGTAACGGGGCTGGCGGCCAAGTTGATTTCCGCCACCTATCGCCCTGTCGAAGTCTTCATCTGTGCAGGCGCGATTTATCTCCTCCTGAACTTCGTAGTCACCAGAATTTTCAAACTGCTGGAATATCGCTCGTCGGCGGCCCAGCGTCAGCCTGTCATCGTGCATGCCGCCGGAGGGAACTCATAATGCAACGTTTCGAAACGCCTGCGGTCGAGATCAAGAACCTCGAGAAATGTTACGGTGCGCACAAGGTTCTGCATACAGTTTCCTTGCAGGCCCACCAGGGTGAAGTCATCTCCATTCTGGGTGCGTCAGGTTCAGGCAAATCCACTCTGCTGCGCTGCATCAATATGCTTGAAGTGCCGGATGCAGGCAGTGTGGCTATTCACGGCGAGGCATACAAGCTCGACCAACAGCCCGGGCGCGCAGCGCGTCCAGCCGATGCGAAACAGGTTCAGCGGCTGCGCGGTCAGGCGACGATGGTGTTTCAGTCGTTCAATCTGTGGTCGCACCTGACTATCCTCGAAAATCTGATCGAAGCGCCTATCCATGTGCAGAAGCGAAACCGGTCGGAGTGCATTGCCGAGGCTGAAGCACTGCTGGAGCGGGTCGGCATTGCCGATAAGCGCAACTTCTATCCCGCGCATCTTTCTGGTGGCCAGCAGCAACGCGCCGCAATTGCCCGCGCGTTAGCGATGCGTCCGAAGATCATGCTGTTCGATGAACCAACCTCCGCGCTTGACCCCGAACTGGTGGCCGAGGTGTTGAAGGTCATGCGCGATCTGGCGGCAGATGGGCGCACCATGCTGGTCGTGACCCACGAGATGGGCTTCGCCCGCGATGTTTCCAGCCGTGTCGTGTTTCTGCGTCAGGGCGTGATTGAAGAAGAAGGCGCGCCCGACGAGGTTTTCGGCAACCCCAAAAGCGAACGGTTCCGGCAATTCATTTCCAAACAAAACGCATGAACCGATCAATCGGTTTTCTAACAGAGGTGAACATATGAAACTGAAATGCGTCCTTTCCATCCTCGGCGTTCTCGCCGTTGCCCCGACCGCGCATGCCGAAGATGTTGTGCGCATCGCTACCGAAGGTGCTTATGCGCCGTGGAATTTCTCCGGCCCGAACGGTGTGCTGGAGGGCTTCGAGATTGATCTCGCCAAAGACCTTTGCGAGCGCCTGAAAGCGAAATGCGAAATCACCGCCCAGAACTGGGACGGCATCATTCCATCGCTGACCGCGGGCAAGTATGACGCCATCATGGCGGGCATGAGCATCACACCGAAGCGTGAGGAAGTGATTGCGTTTTCGTCACCTTATGCGGCGGCCATCAACTCCTTCGCAGTCATGGAAGACAGCGACCTCGCCGATCTGCCGGAAGGCGGCAAGCCGCTGAATGTCGATTCCGATGCAGCAAAGCCGATTCTCGAAGAAATCGCCAAGAAAATCAACGGCAAGACCGTCGGCGTTCAGGGTTCCACAACCGCTTCGGCCTTCATGGAGCAATATTTCAAGGATGGCGCGGATGTGCGTGAGTACAAGACCGCCGAAGAACACAATTTCGACCTGACCAGCGGTCGTGTGGATGCGGTTGTCGCCAATGCCACAGTTCTTGCGGCTGCGCTGGAAAAGGACGACATGAAGGGCGCAAAGCTGGCTGGCCCGCTGTTTTCGGGCAAGGTCTTCGGCATGATCGGTGTCGGTCTGCGCAAAGAAGATACCGCCCTGAAGGGTCGCCTCGATACTGCCATTCAGGCCGCGATTGCCGACGGCACGGTGAAGAAGCTGTCCGAGAAGTGGTTCAAGGTGGACGTAAGCCCGCAAAACTGAGCCAACACAATCGGGCCTGGCTCTCGTCAGGCCCAACACTGACGACGCTGTGACAACAGATTGAATTTACGAATGCGCAGATTGCCGGACCAAAACATAATCATTATCGGAGCGGGACTGGTTGGCTCTGCCATCGCCTGGGGTCTCGCCCGATCTGGTCTGCGTCCAATGCTTCTCGATGGGGAAGACCTGTCCCTGCGCGCATCCCGTGCCAATTTCGCGCTCATCTGGGTACAGGGCAAAGGCGTAGGGGCACCACACTATGCCCGTTGGACAATGCAATCTGCGCGCCTGTGGCCCGCTTTCGCAGATGAATTGCGGGATGTCACCGGGCTTGATGTGGCGTTGAAACAGACCGGTGCCTTTACCTTCTGCCTCGACGAGCGCGAGCTTCAAATGTTTGCCGGAGACGTCGCGACAGTAGCACGAGAGCTTGGCAATGACGCCCCGGAACACGTTGTACTCGACCACCAGGAAACTGCTAAAATGGTCCCCTCCATCTGCCGGGATGTGATCGGTTCGATCTATTCGCCGATGGACGGCGACGTGAATTCACTGCGCCTGTTTCGCGCATTGCATACGGGCATGATCAACCTCGGTGCTTCCTACGAACCGCATTGTGAAGTCTCGTCCATCACCCCGCAAAACGGCGGCTTTCTCCTGAGTGGCACATGGGGTGAAGTCTTCACGGAACGCGTCATTCTGGCTGCGGGCAACGGCAATGCAGAGCTTGCAAAGAGTGTCGGTCTCGATGCGCCGGTTGTGCGCAGCAAAGGTCAAATTCTTGTAACGGAGAAATGCGCGCCCTTCTTCCCCTATACAGCGGCGACGCTGCGGCAGGCGGATGAGGGTGGTGTCATGATCGGCGACAGTCAGGAAACCCATACGGATCAGATCGCCACCAATCAGGATATCAGCGCAGTTCTGGCCAACAGAGCGGTGCGGACGTTCCCCCATCTGGCCGATGTCAATGTCATTCGCAGTTGGGCCGGATTTCGTGTCAAGACACCGGACGGCTTGCCTGTCTACGAACAATCCGAAAGCCACAAGGGCGCGTATGTCGTCATGTGCCATTCCGGCGTCACGCTTGCAGCCAACCACGCCCTGATCGTGGCGCAGGAAATAGCAGCCGATGCCAAACAACTTGCTGGTCATGCGTTCTCCGGCCGGAGGTTTCATGTCTCCTAAAATGTTCCTGAAAACTGAGACACCAGAGGAAACCGTGACGATCACATTCGATGCGCGCACTTTGACGGTGCCTGCCAATGTAACTGTCGCTGCAGCACTGCTTGGAGAGGGTATCATCCGGCTCAGAGATAGCGTCGTTGGTGATCAGCCGCGAGCGCCCTACTGCCTGATGGGTATCTGTTTCGAGTGTCTAGTCACCATTGATAGTGTTCAGAACCGCCAAGCCTGTATGACGCCCGTTGTCGATGGAATGGTCATTTCTTCGCAGACCGGCGCACGTCGGGTGGAACCATGATCACCATGCTCAAGAGAATTTCTGATATTTATGCGCTCGACGCGTTTTACGACCTTGCCATTATCGGCGCGGGACCGGCAGGCATGTCGGCAGCGGCGGAAGCCAGTATCGCTGGCGCCAAAGTGGTCCTGTTTGACGAGAACCCTGCCGCCGGCGGCCAGATTTACCGTGGCATTGAACACAATACGACTGCCCGCAAACCGTTTCTCGGCACCGACTACTGGCGGGGCAAAGAAGTCCTGCAAGCATTTATCGCCAGCAATGCCACCTATGTGCCACAGGCTCTCGTCTGGAGTGTGGAGCCACGGGATGGCGACGACAGCAACAGCGTCGAACTGCGTGTGTCAGTGGGCGGCAAGAGCGGGATTGTCTCCGCGCGCCGGGTGATCTTCGCGACCGGCGCAATGGAGCGTCCGATGCCTGTCAGGGGCTGGACGTTGCCGGGTGTAATGACCGTTGGCGCGGCACAGATTGCGCTGAAGACTTCCGGCCTCCTGCCCAACGGACGTGTGGTTCTGGCAGGAACCGGTCCGCTCCTCTACATGTTCGCCGCGCAGTTGTTGCAGGCGGGCGGCAAGGTTGCTGCTCTGCTCGATACGACACCCGGCGCAAATTACGCGAAAGCTGCACCGAACCTGCTTTCATTCCTTTTCTCGCCCTATGCCTTGAAGGGGCTTTCCCTGCTTTTTAAGGTGCGCAAGTCGGTGCCGGTTTATTCCGGTGTCACCGAAATAGCCATTGAAGGAAAAGACGAAGCCGAAGCGATCCGCTTTTCGGCCAAAGGCAAGACTCACAGACTTGCTGTCGATAGCGTGTTCCTGCATCAGGGGGTGATCCCCAACAACATTCTCGCCAATGCTTCCGGCTGCGCTCTGGTTTGGAACGACGGTCAGAAATGTTTTCAACCGCAACTCGACGGTAGCGGGCGTTCGTCCATACCGGTCATCTACATCGCTGGTGACGGTAGCGGCATTGGCGGTGCATTGGTTGCCGAGCCCAGCGGGCGTATCGCTGCGCTCGCGGCCTGTCAGGATATCTTTCCGGCACTGGCAACATCGTTGGCATCAAAAATCGTAAAGCTGAAAGCGCTGGCGCGACGTTTCGAACGTGGTCGATCCTTTATCGATGCGCTTTACCAGCCTGCACCGGCATTTCGCGCACCGACGAACAGAGACACGATTGTCTGCCGTTGCGAGGAAGTGACCGTAGGCGCAATCCGCGACGCGGCGGCCTGTAACATCGCCGGCCCGAACCAGCTGAAAACGATGTTCCGCTGTGGCATGGGGCCTTGTCAGGGGCGCCTGTGCAGTTCCACCGTCACAGAAATTCTGGCCGAGGTGCAAAACCGCGCGCCGGAAAATGTCGGCTTCTATCGTCTGCGCGCGCCGGTGAAACCGGTGCCGCTCAGTGAAATCGCAGCCCTACCCCAAACCCCCGATGCTGTCTTCGCCGTTACCAGCGAGCAGCCGGAAAATTCCCTAACCATCTGAAAGGATTAAACTATGGCTGAGCGTTTCATTCAGACGCCGATCATGCATCGCGTCGTCGAACACAACGGTATTGTCTATGTCGGTGGAACCACCTGTGATGACGAAAGCCTGGATATGGCTGGTCAGACCCGCGAAATCCTCGCCAAGCTCGACAGCTATCTGGCACAGGCAGGCACGGACAAGACCAAGCTTCTGGCAGCCACCATCTTCGTAACAGACCTCAGCAAGAAGCCTGAAATGGATAAGGTCTGGAAGGAATGGATCGATCCTTCGCAGCTGCCAACCCGTGCAACCGTTGGCGTTGCCGATCTGGGCAGCGACACGCTGATTGAAATCGTGGTTTCCGCTTACAAATAATCGACTTTAAAAGCCACTTTGGGTTCTTGAAATGAAAGGCCGCCGACTGTCATGGAGTCAGCGGTTTTTCTCCATCCAAAAGCTACAAGCCATTGGCAGCTATTGTTATCAGCGGACTTAAGTACGTTAATTGTCAGATTTTATATTCTCATTATTCATCGTATATTGGAATACTTTTTATCAACCCCATTCAATAAATGTATAGTTCAAATTAAAATCTGCAAAATGAAATGTAATTTCAATCGTTTCTGCAATATATCTAATGTCGTTATTTAACAAACAACACCAAACATTCTGTGTGATTTTCCGATATTCGCAGATCTCGCATTCTCAGCGAAGCGACGACTAATTTTTCGAAGGGTTATTTGAAAATACCAAACCCTTTTAAGCGTAAAGGACATAGCAATCACCTTGACAACCCGCGATGTTAACAGGGCCAAAGAACCCGTTCGTTCCAATTTCTATTTCCGTTCATGGATGAGCGCTTCTGCTGCGCATTCCAACTTACCTCGGATGAATTCAATCAAAACAGAAGGTCTGCATTTGGTATTAATCGGATCCGCTTAATCGAAGAGCTTTACGCCCGTTACAGTCCGGCAACTATTGGGCACAAGGCTGTCGGCTGGAATGTGATTTGCGGCGCCCCCCACAACCGACTGCAGTAATGCCTTTAAACTACGGCGAGCGCGAAGCGACGTCCGCTGCTCGCATAGGCTGCTAATGAGCAAACTATCCGCTTTCCCGCCCTTCGCGGTCGCTACTAATATTAAAAGAGAAACGACCGCTTTCAGCAAACTTTCCGACAACTCGAACGTCCGACATGAGGGCGCATTACCGACAGACAGCTAAGAGGACCAAAGCGGTCGCTCAGGTTTCGGTGGACGCACTTGGAATTACCGCCAGAAAACAGGACAGGCGTTTATTACCGTTAAATGGGCAACCCGGATTTGCCTGGCCGATACATTGGTATTTGAGGAGATTGCGAACATTTTGGCGTAATTTGCTATCGTGCTGGCGTACTACGATAATGTATTGTCGCGCAACACAGCCTACCTCTTGGTCATCGAAACACAGCGAGGCTGAGATGTTCACCAAAGGAAAGAAGACGGCTCTGGTCACCGGCGCATCGTCGGGCATGGGCAAGTCTATTGCAAAGCGCCTGATCAACGATGGCTATCAGGTTTATGTTTCGGCGCGCAGTGTCGACAAAATGGCGGACCTCGCCGACCTCGGTGCTCAGCCACTGCGCATCGACGTCTCGAAGGACGAAGAGATCGTGGCGGGCGTCGAAACCATTCTGGCCCAGACCGGCGGCGTCGATGTTCTCGTCAACAATGCCGGGTTCGGCCTTTATGGACCGGTGGAAGAAATCCCGCTCGATGAAGCTCGTTACCAGTTCGAGGTCAACATGTTCGGCGCCGCGCGCCTGACGCAGCTGCTTCTGCCCGCCATGCGCGAGAAGAAAGCCGGTACCATCGTCAACATAACGTCCATGGGCGGCAAGATCTACACCGTGCTCGGGGCTTGGTATCATGCAACAAAACATGCGCTGGAAGGCTGGTCGGACAGCCTGCGCCTTGAGGTCGAGCCATTTGGTATCCGCGTTGTCATCATCGAGCCCGGCCTGATCGAAACCGGCTTTGGCGATGCCGGACAGCAGGGTATTGCCGAGCGCTCCAAGAACGGCCCCTATGAAAAGATCGCTAACGGCGTGGTCAAGTCGATGCAGTCCAGCTACGGCCACAATCGCGGCACCAACCCGGACGTCATCGCAGAAACTGTCTCTAAGGCCATAGCATCATCGCGCCCGAAGACCCGCTATGCGGTCGGCGCTTATGCCAAGCCGATGATCTGGATCCGCAAATGGCTCGGCGACCGCATTTTCGACCGTATGATCAAGAGCCAGATGTAAGAGAAAAGCGGAGGTTATCATGTCCAGGTTCCCTGTCGACAAGTGCAAGATTCCTCACGCCTTCTGGCGCGCTGTAGAGCGCGCCCGCATCCCGCCCGCCGCATTGCTCCGACAGGCAAAGCTGCCGGTGACATTGCACGTCTCAGACGACGCTTGGGTGACGACGGCACAATACTTTGCGCTCTGGCGTGCCCTTGAAGAGCTGACCGGTGATCCAGCGATCGGCCTGACTCTGACCATCGAGACCGACACATCCGTGCATCCGCCAGCCACTATGTCGGCCTTCTTCGCCAGGGATTTTCGCGATGGTCTTGTGCGTCTGGCCCGGTTCAAACGGCTCTGCACGCCCGAGGAACTCACTCTCGTCGAAAAAGGCCGCGAAGCGCAGGTTTTGGTGGACTGGATCCATGCCGTCGAACTGGAGCCGGATGCAGCAGCCGATGTGACCTTTGCCGCCATACTGGAGCTGGGACGACGCGGCACCGGCCGGCATATCGAGCCGATCCGGGTGGAGATGACCCGCTCCGGGCCGCTGGGCCAAGCTCATCGGGACTATTTCGCCGCTCCGGTCATCTTCAACTCATCGCGCAATGTTCTGGTCCTCGACGCTGCCAATCTCGACCGGCCCTTTGCGGGGCACAATCCCGAGCTACTGGCCATTCTGACACCGGCATTATCCAGCGCGTTAAAGGAGATCGACGCGCAAAGCTCCTTGCCCGAACAGGTCAAGATCGTGCTCAAGCGTAGGCTGGCCAGCGGCAAGCCGGAACTGGCCGATGTGGCGGACGCGTTGGGGTTCAGCGCGCGAACTCTCCAAAGGCGCATTGCCGAGGCGGGCACTTCATTCCGGCACCTGCTGGAAGCCTCGCGGCAGGAACTGGGTCGCGACATGTTGGCCAGTGGAGTCAACGACACCGAGGAAATCGCTTATCTGCTCGGTTATCAGGACACCAGCTCCTTCTATCGCGCCTTCCGCGTATGGGAAGGCGTCACCCCAAGCCAATGGCGCGAGGACAATGCCGGTCGTGGGGATGGGTCATTTAAGTCACCAAGGTTATAGCATTTCGAGTGTCCGCTTCATCCCTTCTCTGGCGTTAATCCAGGATAAGCGCTGCCTTGACCGAACGCCCCGCTTGATCGGCCCGGTTCGGCAGCGATGGACAATTAGAAAATCAGGTTACAATAGGCATGATATCAATGCCATCACCTGGAAACACCGTAATATGCGGATGATCCAGAAATAGCTTGGCCGCAGCGTCCGCCGTTTCAGCTTCCACCACAAGATAACCGCAAAACGGATTCTTGGCTTCAGCGATCCCCTGCTTCGTCACACGCGTCGTCTTCCCCACCATGCCGCCGCGATCCAGGATGACCGCAGCGTGCCGTTCTTCCCATGCCCTCCACTGTGCTATTCCCTTCGCATCGACCGCATCCTGCTCCGCTTTTGACAGGCGTCGAAAGGATGCGAGGTCTTCAGAATTAATCGTATAAACAGCCAGAAATCTCGGCATCGGAATTCCTCCCTTAGCTTTCAAACGCCTTCAGTCTAGCGTCACCGAGACGAAAATCACGCCTTATGGCTCGTCGTGATCATGCCGATGCGAGAGCGGCCCATGGAATACCGAGCCTACCCGCCCCTCGTCCCCAGCAACGGCAGTGCAATAATCTGTTCACAAGCTGACTTCGACATTTCACGCATTGACCGCCGTGGTATTCTTTTTGGCAAGCGATGTGACGCCTTCAATTCAAACTTCGAGGCCTTCTAAACGCAATTCCGGATCGGCAGAGCGTTTTTGCGGATATGTCCCGAATTTCGTAAGCGGAGCAAATTGAGTGGCAAATTTATGTTTCTGATTCAAAGTCAAGATCATAAGTATCCGCATCAAGCCCCTCTTATGCCGAGTAAAAGTCAAGAACGACGATCACGGTTTCAGTGCTCAGATAAGGCTTCCTGCCAATTTTGGCCACCATAAAATAAGCCAAGCACAATAACTTCTTGCGCAGTGACATTGAACGCGATCGTTACTCTGCGTTCAAACCCAACGGTTCGCAGCCCTTCGCGTATATTGTTCCGCAAAGTGCCACGTTCAGAAGCGTAGTCGAAGCCGCGTATATAGCTCTCGAGCCTATCAATGTATCCAAGTGCGGTATCAGGCGATGCTCTTTCGGCTATCCAATCATAAAGAGCCACAAGATCTGTTTCCGCTTCCGGGGACAAGACTACGGATCTGCAGATCACTTGCGAACTTTCACGCGTTCAGCATGTCGATTACGAACTGAGGCAAAGGCAGAATCAACGGTCACCGCACGGGATGGATCTGATTTCATCGCATCGTAAGATGCAGAAACCGCATTATTTAACCACCGTTCAATCACTTCATCCCGCTCTCTTAATGCTCGAATACCAGCACGAACAACCTCACTGACTGAAGCGTAATCACCGTTCTTGACTTTGGATTCGATGAAGGCTGCCTGCTCACTAGGAAGGCTAATCGTGCGTTTTTCGATGTTGGCCATTCTTCTTCTCTTTAGCAATGCATCATATCAGGTGTGAACAATTCATACCAGAACTTGAACTCAATGCAAAGGGCTCTCGAATTGATGCTAACATCGAACTACGCATTACCACCTGAGACAAAAACAAAAAGTCATTCAATTTGCCAAAAGCATCTGCCCTTGCATGCATTTCCAGATTGCCAGTCAAAATTCTGTCTCGGGAGATGCGGCGTCCTATCGCCAACTCTCGCCACAATTCTTTCTCTACTGACCGCAGTATCCATCGTCATATTCAACATTTGGCACAATATATATCGTGAGGGTTGCGGGCAGAGTAACATGGGGCATCGCAATTTGCATTGGATGGAAGAGCTTCAGTGGGCTTCAGGCATCTTTGCTGTCTTTAACCCAGAAAATTGCCGAATTCCAACCGGAACTAACATTAGCAAGCCCATCATCGATGAGTAAATCTCCGGTGCGACTAATAGAACCGCCGCCAAGATCATCAGGATGTTCTCCCAAGGCTTTGTTCTCACCAACAAAAAGCCAGAGAGCGCAGCGCCAAGTGCGGTAATACCGATGGCGCAACCGAAAAACGCTATAAAGAAGTCAGGCCAGTTGAAATTGGATGTTACCAATAACAGGGACGGCGAGAAAACGAAGACAAATGGCACCAATACTTTGCCCAATCCGAGGCGAAACGCGGTATTACCGGTCTTGAATGGATCGGCCCCCGCCATACCCGCAGCTGCATAGGCGGCGAGCGCCACCGGTGGTGTTATGTCGGCCAGAACGCCGTAATAGAATACAAAGAAATGCGCGACGATAGGCTCCACACCCAGAAGCCCCAGAGCAGGTGCGGCAATCGTGGCCATAATGATGTAGTTCGCCGTTGTCGGAATGCCGCACCCCATGAGGATGCAGACAATTCCGGTCATTATGAGCGTAAAAAGGAGTGTGAGACTCTGCGGTCCAAACCAAGTGACTGGCAGGATCGTCCCAAAAAAACCAGCGAGCTGGGCGGCTGTCGATGTTACTATATAGGAAATTTTGAAACCAACCCCAGTGAGCGTCACCACGCCCACTATAATGCCGACAGTAGCCGCCGCTGCACCAACGGCAAGAGCGTATTTCGCACCGTCTCGCAGACCGTCTAGTATCTCCCCCACCGTCATGCGCTTGCGGGGATTAAGAAGGCCGACCGCAATACACAAGGTTATCCCCCAGAAGGCCGCGAGATAAGGCGTATAGCCGGACAACAGCACACCAATCAGCACCACGAGTGGAATGACTGTCGGCCAATCGCGCTTAAAGGCCTCACCGAGATCTGGCAACTCCTCCCTGGTCATGCCGCGCAAACCATTGCGCTTGGCCTCAAAATGAACCTGCATCAACACACCGAAAAAATGCATAAAGGCCGGCACAATAGCGGCCAGGATGATAGTCGTATAAGGCAAGTTGAGAAACTCGATCATCAGGAACGCAGCTGCGCCCATGATCGGAGGCGTAATTTGCCCCCCCGTTGAGGATGCCGATTCCACCGCTGCCGCGAAATGCCTTTTATATCCAAGCCGGATCATTGCAGGGATAGTCAAGGAACCCACCGTGACCGTGTTGGCGACTGAAGAACCAGAGATCATACCGAACAGCGCGGATCCAAAAATCGAGACCTTTGCAGGTCCGCCAGCGAAGCGCCCTGCCACCCAGGCTGCACAATCAAGAAACAACTGGCCCAAACCGATACGGGTCGCGAAAACACCAAACAAGACAAAATGGAAGACATAGGTGGCAACGACGCCGAGCGCGATACCATAGATGCCCTGTGTCGTCAGATAAAGATGATCAATCAATTGGCTTACAGACGCACCTGGATGAACCAATATGCCGGGCATGTAGCGTCCATAGAGCGCGTAAAGCATGAACAGAATTGAGATAATGGGCAGCGGCCAGCCCACCGAACGCCGTGTCGCCTCCAAAAGCACTACGACCAACAAACCTCCAAGAACAACGTCTATGGTGGTCGGGTTGCCAACCCGGAAAGCAAGATCGTCAAGCGGTATTAAAGGGACGTGGAGTACTGCCACAACAGCGATAATCGCCAACGTCCAGTCAATGATCGAAATACCGAGAGGCCTTAGCAGCGAAGAGGTTTCAGGCTGATCATAACCTTTGCGCGAAAAGGGGAAGACGAGAAAAACCAAGCCCAACACGAAGGAAAGATGGATCCCGCGATGCACCATTTCCGTCAAAAGGCCGAAACCCGCAGTATAGTAGTGAAACAAAGATAAAACGATGAGCAGGAACCCGACGATACGAGCGGCAATCGGTGCCAGCGGGCGAAACCGTATCTCGGAATCGAACTGCTCTTCAAGCTCTCGCGCTTTGGCCTCATCCAATTCCATGGGCGAAAGTTTCGTTTCTTGTCCGTTCACCACACCAGCCCTCGTTAGTTTCATATCCATCTGGATATCATGAAACCCATCCTTGCGCGGGCACCGGTCTGGTGCCCGCATCTCGGAGTACTGTTTCAACGCGTCCATTCATTCCACTTGGAAAGGATAGGCTTACTTGAGAACACCTGCTTCCTTGTAGAACCGCTCCGCACCCGGGTGCAGCGGAATTCCAAGACTGGTGGTTGCTGTATCAAGCTTGATAAGCTTGCCTTTTGCGTGACCGGCATCAAGAGCCTGCCTGCTTGCATCATTGAAGAGAGTTTTTGTGATGTTGTAGACCAGTTCATCCGGCTGCTTTGCGCTCGTCACCCACTGGGCCGCAACGGCGAGCGTTTCTGTCTGTCCAACATCCTTGTAGGTATCCGCTGGCACGGTATCCTGTGAGAAGAACGTGTATTTTTCTCTGATCTTTTCAGCCTCGAGGCCAGAAATCGGAACAAGAGAAATGCCATTCGATGTAGCAAGTTCCGAAATCGCTCCCGTGGGGTATCCACCAACGAAGAAATAAGCATCGAGCGCGCCATCCTTCAGACGCTCGCCCGCCGGACCTGGCTTCAAATGCTCTGCTTTCACGTCACTTTCACTCAGGCCATAGGCCTCAAGAACGATCCGAGCATCAACAATCGTACCAGAACCCGGCTCATCAATCGAAACGCGCTTCCCCTTAAGGTCGGCAACAGATTTGATCCCTGCATCTTTACGCGCTACCAGATGTATGGTTTCAGGATAAAGTGTGGCGATCAGACGCAGATCTTCGACCTTGCCCTTGCCGTCATACAAGCCAGTGCCAGTGTGAGCCCAGTAAGCAACATCCGACTGCGTAAAGCCAGACTCCAGTGAACCAGATTGTATCGCGTTGATATTGGCGACCGATCCGTTGGATGAAACAGCGGTGGCCACCAATCCAGGGACACCTTTATCCCCGGCACCGGAAATAGCATTCGCGATCAGCCCACCGATCGGGTAATAGGTGCCTGCCGTTCCACCGGTGCCGATGCGAAAAAACGCAGGAGTTTGCGCGAAAGCAATGCCCGTTCCAACGGCAACCATGCCTGCAACAACAGCAAATGCTGCTCGACGACTGAACTTTCTCACTGTCATGTTTCTCTCCGTTCCCTCGTTAATTTTGTTCAAATTATGTCTTGGAGCATGAAAAGCTAGCTATCGCTTGTCAAGCGCTCTATCGGTCTTCGATCGCTGCTGCCGCCCTGAAAGAATTACCCATTCAGCAAAATTGAAATTTTCGCCACTTATTCAATGTATAATTGAAATTATTAAATTTATATATTTGATTCCCATCTAAATATTATTATTATTGATAATAAATACAATACGTTATATATATAGTATCAGCGATATTTCGGCTTCGTATGCTGCTTTATAAAGCACGAATCTATATTGATGTGGCCTGCCCCCACAGGGTGATCCGTTTGGAATGTTAGTGCATGCTCGGCCTGCTGGCCACCGCCGGGGTGGACGCTGGCCCATTTTGTGGAGGCCAGGCGGCTGCTTCGGGTGCCGGTGGCTTGTAACCCAACGACGAGTGGGGCCGCACTTTGTTGTAGTGCTGTCTCCAGTTTTCGATGATGATCTTCGCCTCCTTGAGCGTGTAGAAGATTTCGCCGTTGAGCAGTTCGTCACGGAGCTTCGAGTTGAAGCTCTCGCAATAGCCGTTTTCCCATGGGCTTCCCGGCATGATGTAGGCGGTTTTAGCACCGACTGCTGCGATCCACTCCCGGAGTGCTTTGGCGATGAACTCCGGGCCGTTGTCGGAACGAATGTGCGTCGGGATGCCCCTTAAGATGAAGAGGTCAGAAAGCACGTCGATGACATCGACGGCCTTCAGCTTTCTCTCGACCCTGATGGCGATACATTCTCGCGTGAACTCGTCGATCACGTTGAGCATGCGGATTTTCCTACCGTTGTGCGTGCGATCCTCGACGAAGTCGTAGGACCAGACATGGTTGGGATATTCCGGTCGAAGCCGGATGCACGAACTGTCGTTCAACCACAGCCGACCGCGCTTCGGTTGCTTGTGCGGCACTTTCAGCCCCTCCCGCCGCCAGATACGCTCGACCCGCTTGACGTTCACAATCCAGCCAGCCTGGTGCAGCATCGCAGTGATGCGGCGATAGCCGTATCGGCCATACTGGAGAGCGAGCGCCGTGATGTCGGCGGTCAACGCCGCTTCGTCATCCGGTGTCTTGGCGATCTTGCGCTGTGTGGAACGATGCTGACCAAGAACCCGGCATGCCCGACGTTCGGACACGCCCAATTCTTCGATGACATGATCCACACAAGCACGGCGACGGGCGGGGCTTAGAAGTTTCCCTTGGCGGCCTCGGCAAGGATCATCTTGTCCAGGGTGAGATCGGAAACCGCACGCCGGAGCCGGGCGTTCTCCGCCTCCAGTTCCTTCAGCCGCTTCACCTGGTCGCCCTTCAGGCCCCCATATTCAGAGCGCCAACGGTAATATGTAACTTCCGTCACGCCTATCGAACGGATCGCTTCCGCCATCGATTTTCCCTGTGCATTCAACACGTCAACCTGACGGAGCTTCGTGACTATCTCTTCTGCCTTGTGTCTTTTCGCTGCCATTTCAATGTCCTTCTGAGGCTCATAAGCCATACTTCATGAAGGATCACTTTTCAGGGGGCAGACCAGATGACGTCAGATTTCCAAAACAGTTTGGGATTTTAAAAAGAATGCTGTAGCGTTCGGCAAGTCTGTGGGAGGACATTTTCGAATATGGCAGAAAAGCATTCTGCATAGACTTTTGTCTGACCGCTGAACTGAAAGTCCAGCGGTATCTTTCGAGGTGAGGAGGAAGCATGCAATTTTTTAATCGTAAACCTACTGTTTGTCTGGCCATGGCTCTAGGATTAGCCGTCGGTGTAACGCAAACACGCGCTGAAGAATTTGTAAATATTCTGACGGGCGGCACCAGCGGCGTCTACTATCCGCTCGGGGTTGCGATGGAAAAAATCTATTCGAGCATTCCCGATGTGCGCCCCTCGGTTCAGGCGACCAAGGCGTCCATCGAGAATATCAACCTAATTAATAGCGGTCGCGGGGAAGTCGCATTCACGCTGGGAGATTCCCTGCGCGACGCTTATGAAGGCAATGAAGCTGCGGGCTTTAAAAAGAAGCTCACCAATCTCAGCACCCTTGCCGCGATCTATCCGAATTATGTCCAGATCGTCGCCTCCAAGGAATCCGGCATCAAGACATTGGCCGATCTCAAAGGAAAACGTCTTTCCGTCGGCGCGCCCAAATCGGGAACCGAACTGAATGCGCGCACCATTCTGGAGGCTGCCGGACTTTCTTATGACGATCTCGGCAAGATTGAATATCTGCCCTTTGCAGAATCTGTCGAGCTGATGAAGAACCGCCAATTGGATGCGACCTTGCAATCTTCCGGACTTGGCGTCGCCTCGCTGCGCGACCTCGCCAACTCTGTGGACATCAACGTTGTTGAGGTTCCCGCCGACATCATCGAGAAAATCGGCGCGCCTTATCAGGTCAACACGATACCGGCGGATACCTACAGCGGACAGGACAGGGATGTCACCACCGCATCTGTTATCAACTATCTGATCGTTCGCCCTGATCTGAACGAAGAGCTGGTTTACCAGATGACCAAGGGTCTGTTTGAAAATCTTGACCAGTTGGCTGCCGCCCATTCTTCGGCCAAGTCGATCAAGCTCGACAAAAGTACCATTGTGTCACCCGTCCCGATCCACCCCGGCGCATTGCGTTACTACAAGGAAAAAGGCATCGAATAGGCTGGTTTGAGCTCTTTCGTCGGTTGGCGCCCGCGTAACAATCTCGGGCGCCGTCCCCCTTTTTGGCGGTTGAGGCCCGATTCTTCTTCATGGCGTCGTTTCCGAAACCGTTGTTTCCAACATGCATAAACGGATGAAGGTTTGTCCATGACGCAGAGCGAGAACAGCGCCGTAGAATCGGCCGAACATATTCCTGCCTGGGGTGCAGGCACCGGAGCAAAAGTCCTCTTTGCCATTGCCGTGGCTTTTTCGGTTTTTCAGCTTTGGACTTCCGCCTATTCCCCATTGCCCAGTCAGGTGGTCCGCTCGGTCCATGTCGGATTTCTGCTGCTGCTTCTCTTCGGCCTTTACGCCAATGCGAGCACGACGGCTGCGAAACGGGCGGCGTTCTGGCTGGCGGCAATCCTCGCCTTCGCGCTTAGCCTTTATCATTGGGTTTTCTACGACGACCTTGTGATCCGGGCGGGCGAACCCAACACGCCGGATATTGTAATCGGTATTCTGGTCATCGCACTCGTCTTTTGGGCGGGAAAGAAGATGATGGGCTGGACCTTGCCGCTCATCTGCGCGATATTTCTGGCGTATGGTTTGTTCGGCCAATATTTGCCGCAGCCATTCAATCATCGCGGGTATGATTTCGAGCAGGTGGTCGAGGTTCTGTTCCTGGGAACCGAGGGAATTTACGGCACGCCGATCTATGTCTCGTCGAGCTATATTTTTCTGTTCATCCTGTTCGGGGCTTTTCTTGAACGCGCTGGCATGATCCAGCTTTTCAACGACATTGCGATGGGCACGGTCGGCGCATCGCGAGGCGGCCCCGCAAAAGTTTCGGTCATCTCCTCAGCTTTGATGGGAACAATCAACGGGTCCGGCGTCGCCAATGTCGTGACCACCGGCGCCTTTACCATTCCTCTCATGAAACGTTCAGGTTTCCGCCCCGCCTTTGCGGGTGGCGTCGAAGCGGTGGCGTCAATGGGTGGCCAGATCATGCCGCCGGTCATGGGGGCAGTCGCCTTTATCATGGCCGAAACGCTTGGTCTGCCCTATGTCGAGATCGTCAAAGCAGCAATCGTTCCGGCAATTCTCTATTTCATCACTGTCTTCGTGATGGTGGATCTTGAAGCGCGGCGTCTCAAGATGAAAGGTCTCAACAAAAGCGAAATGCCCAGCGCTCTTGAGGCGATCCGAAAACGTTGGTTTCTTGTTTTACCACTGATCGCTTTGGTATGGCTGCTTTTCTCCGGTTATACGCCACTTTTTGCTGGCACTGTCGGCCTCAGCCTGACCGCCCTTATCATTCTGGGCGTGCCGATTTCCGGCCCCATGTCGACGCCTTTGCGCGTGTTGTTCTGGGTTGCACTCGGCGTTATGTCGGGAGCGGCTTTCGGTACAACCTTCAACATTTTCGGCTACAGTCTGCGCGGGATAACGCTTATCATTGTGCTTGTCGCGCTTCTGGTAGCGATTAACTTTCTAGTGCGAGGCGGTCGCGAAACGCTCAGCCTTTGTCTTCAAAGTCTCGCTGAAGGCGCAAAGAACGCGCTCCCCGTCGGTATCGCCTGCGCCCTTGTTGGCGTCATCATCGGTGTTCTGGCGCTTACCGGAGCCGGGTCGACTTTCGCGCGCGTGATCGTCAGTGTTGGAGAAAACTCACTGTTTTTCTCTCTGGTGCTAACCATGCTGGCGTGTCTTGTGCTTGGCATGGGCATTCCGACCATTCCAAATTACATCATCACATCGTCGATCGCGGGGCCTGCGCTTCTGCACCTTGAAGTACCACTTCTGGTGTCGCACATGTTCGTCTTCTATTTTGGCATCATGGCGGATCTCACTCCACCGGTAGCGCTTGCTGCTTTTGCGGCAGCGCCGATTGCGCGCGAGTCCGGCATGAAGATCGGCATGCAGGCGATCCGGATCGCAGTCGCGGGATTCGCCGTGCCTTTCATGGCGGTGTATGAACCGGTCATCATGCTCCAAGAGGGCGGACCGCTTTCAGAAAAATTCGGCTTCTGGCCTGCATTCGCCTATATGTTCATCAAGGCGCTTCTTAGTATCGTGCTCTGGGGCGCAGCCGCGATCGGTCATCTTCGGACGCCGCTGAACATATGGGAGCGCATATGGGCGTTTGCTGCTATTGCGCTCATGCTCGCGACATATCCGTATAGCGATGAACTCGGCTTTGCTGCCTGTACGGCCTTTCTTGCGTGGCATTTCTGGAGGTCGCGGCCTTCCGTTGTCGCGACATCCGGTTGATGGCGGTATGCATTGCAACGGCTGGCGGCGTACTGAAAATCGCCGCCACGAGCTTTGTTCTCTCATGGACGCACAGCGTCGAGAAAGTGCCATGGCAGGAGTCCTGGAATGTCTCATCTCAGGGGCTGGTCTTGTCGGAAGCCCGCATCAAGGGCTCCGGCGCGGGGATGGATCCGCCAGCGGATGCGGTTCTGAAAGATGGTTGGTATGTTTATCACCCGGCCATTCCTCCTAGGCCGGAAATCCTTCTTGCTGCGTCTGGCAAGACGAGTGGAGGCTGGACTTTCTGTTCGAAACAGCAATGTATGGAACTGGGTAGCAGCGAAGAAGAACCCATACATATACAAATCTGCAAGTAGTTCTGTTCACTGTATTTCAGCGAACGGACATGAGCCGCTGGCCATCAGCCTTTGAATGACTGGAACGGGACCGTGAACGGGCTGGCGACTTTTGGAGTATAAGCTCAAAAGCGGCCTTACACATCTTTCGACCCAATTATGGATCAAATACAGCGCCATTTGGCTTGGTTCCGCACAGATCGATATGGGCCTGAATTACCTGCTAGTGGTGCCAATTGGGCCTTTCAAAACAGCTTCTATTGACTAGTGGCTCGGGCGGTTTCAACGCTTCATATCCCACCGTACCAATCATATCCATAATCCTCCCAGTATCCGCCTTTCCCACCCTGAATATTTGCGAAACTCGAGACAAGCTCAATCGACTTGATGTATTTGCTCATCTTGTATCCAAGTTGTCTCTCTACGCGCAGACGAAGCGGAGCTCCGTTCTCCACCGGAAGGGCCTGATTGTTGAGACCGTAGGCCAATATAGTCTGCGGATGGCGGGCGTCGATGAGATCTATGCTGCCATAACATGACGCTGCCCCTTTCGCGCCGTCTACCCTATCGAAGCAGTGGAAGACGACAAAGCGCGCGGATGACGTGGGGCGTGCCACATCGAGAATCTGGCTCAAGGGGACGCCTGTCCATTTGGCGATTGTACTCCAGCCTTCCACGCAGTCGTGGCGGGTGATCTGGGTGCGCCCTGGCATGTTGCGCAGTTGCTCTAGCGAAAAACTTGTCGGTTTTTCCACGAGACCTGTAACCTGCAAAACATAGTCTGAGAAATCGGCTGCGCGAAGTGCTTCATATTCTTCCGTTGCAGGATTGGTTTCACCATTCGGTTTTTGACCCTGACGCAGCTCGCTTTCCCCATATTCCCTTGCAAGTGCATTATGTCCCTGCAGTTGCCGTTGAATGAGGTAGGTCAGATCGTTCGCCTTTTCGAGGACTTGCCGTGTAGCGCTTTCGTTGTTGCCAACAAAATCGAAAGCATCACAACCGCTCAACATAATGGAAGAAGCTGCGGCTCCGGAAAAAGTTAAGAACTTTCGCCTGGAAAGATTCAGCTTGCTCATGGGTGCCTGTCCTCGTCTTTTTTCGGAAGATCGGCGCGATACCAACCAGAAATCATCGATCGCATTTCGTTGAACGGACCTGCCGCAAGCACCATCACGATATGAATGACGACGAATGCGCAAAGCAGGAAAACGGCTACAAAATGAAGAGTGCGGGCTGTCTGGCGTCCGCCGAGCCATTCCGTCAGCGCCAGTACGGCATCCATGCCGGGAGACATGGCCAGCCCCGTAATTATAACCATCGGGAAAAGCCCGAAAAACACCATGCAATAGGTCAGTTTCTGCATAGGATTGTATGTTTTCCCATGCTGGAAGCGAAACTTGAGATGGTTGAGAAAATCACGGGGTAGGCTTTGTATATCGAATGCAGATGGCAACAGATCGTCCTTCAAATGCCCGTTCAGAATGCTGCCGACCAGCCATAGCATGAGCGTGCCCACCAGAACCCAGGCGAAGAAGAAGTGACCCACACGTCCGGCTGCCAGATCGCGATAGGATGGAATGGTCAACGCTGGGGGAAATGCCTGATAGTCGGGAGCGCTTGTGGCTCCCGATACGCCGAGAAAACCGGTTGTCTGGAAGCTTTTACCCAAGATATCGACACGACCTTCAGGGCCGCTTTCGCCATCGACGGCATAAATTGCCAGAATGGCATTATCATAGTCGAAACCGGATTCGTTGCCGAGATAGAGCGTAGGGTGCGCATTGAATATCTGCAGCCCGGACAGCAGCAGAAAGAAGAGGCTTGCAGCCCAAATCCAGTGTGTGAGGCGCGTCAGCAGACGCTGGCGATAGACGAGCTGTTTCATGATGTTGCGCTCCGGTAATTTGCCCGCCAATCGTGAGGGAAGACTGGCGGGCCAGAACAATTACTGTGGCTTCTTCATGGAGTCGGACTGCATCGCGTCCTGTTTCATGGCATCGCTCTTCATCGCTTTGTCGTCATGTTTCTTCATTTTCTTTTTTGTATCGCTATGCGTGGCGTCGCCTTTCATGGCGTCATGCTTGCCCATGGAATCCTTCTTCATAGTGTCAGACTTCATGGTGTCGGTTTTCATCGCGTCTTGCGCGAAAGAAACCGGCGTGAAAGATATAGCGGCAAGCAGGGCGAGCGCAGGGAGGACGATGATGTTCTGTTTGATGGTCATGACGATACTCCTGTTCATCTGGGCGCCAGCGGCGCGTAACAGGAGGAGTTTCGACAGGCAGAGGCAAATGGTTACACCGATCACGGCGATGTGATCACCTCATTGGAAAATGTAACCTTTTCCGCTTCTTTCACGAATATGCCGGTGATTGGGAGTTGTAACCTGACCTATTCGAACGAAGAGAGGTTGAAAAAACTGATGATATTGGCGCTCGACGGAGACAAGGCAGCCTATCGGACCTTGCTTGAGGATTTGTCGCGCCGACTGAAACCTTATTTTCTACGGCGTCTTTTCGGCGATAAATCGCAAGCGGAGGACCTTATTCAGGAGACTTTGCTGGCGATCCATACCCGACGCATAACCTATGATCGAGGCATGGCGTTTCTACCTTGGGTGAATGGAATTGCACATCACAAGCTTGTCGATCATCTACGCCGTCACGGGCGCGAGACTGCTACACCTCTGGAAGAGGATGTTCCTGTGTCCGATGATGCTGAAGCCGCCGATGCGCGCATGGATGTGGACCGGATGTTGAGCGGTGTTTCCGAACGCACGGCAGGTTTGATCCGCAAAGTAAAAATCGAGGGACAATCCATAGATGAAGCCGCACGTGACACCGGCTTGAGCCAGAGCGCGGTCAAAGTCGCCATCCACCGCGGTCTTGCAACAATAGCGAAAAGATTTGGAGGCAAAGGGCATGACCGATGATCTGATCGACAAGCTGACAGCAGATGTCAAACCGGTTGGCCCTCATGCAATGCGCCAGCTTTTCTTGCGCTATGCGACGGGAGGCATTGTATGCGGGCTTGCGATTATGCTGGTTTTCCTTGGCGTGCGTCAGGATTTGTTGTTGGCGATGACGACGGCAGCCTATTGGATGAAATTCGGCTACGCAGTCCTGCTTTTATTGATACTGATGCCCGCATTATTCACCTTGTCGCGGCCCGTTCGCACGGGATTGCACTGGTTGCCGCTGGCGATACTTCTGGCTTGTCTTGCAGGCGTTGCATCAATCCAGCTGCTGAACGCCGAGCCCGGACAAGCAGAGGTGTTGATATGGGGGCGGACAGCGTTGGTCTGTCCGTGGTTGATTGTTCTCATAGCTCTTCCCATGCTCGGATTTCTGCTTACTGCCATGCGGCGGCTTGCTCCGGCCGATCCTGCTCTGACCGGTCTTGTCGCCGGTATCGTTGCTGGCGCAGTAGGAGTTCTTATCTATTCACTACACTGTCCAGAATCCGGAATGCCGTTTATTGCAATCTGGTACACGCTCGGCATCGCCATCACAGGCTTTCTCGGCATGATTGGCGGGCGTGTCCTCCTACATTGGTAAGGGAGGTTGAATTGTCTGGCAACAGAAAGAAGTTCCCCTATCGGTCGCAGCTAATTTGATTGCCAGTCAAGAATCGTAACGCATTCTCCTGTTCGTTTAGCTGTGATGGGCGCGCAGTCATACTTCGACTGCAAAAATGTTACGATTCTCCAGCGACCGCCGATCGTCTAACAGCATGAGACGTCGCATTGCATTCTTCGCTTAAAGACAGGTGTTGTGAGGCCGAAAATAGCCGCATCAGGAATTTGCTTTTCTTAAAGGAAAGCATTCGACCAATTGGCGCGGATTTACCTTTTCATTCAACAAACTGACTAACAGCGCGAATGATGTCCGGCTTCCTGCCAATTTAAGAGACGGCTTGTTTGGCCTATCCCCGGATTGAAGGTGTTGGTGGGGTCCAGGTCCCGATAAAACTGCTTGAGGCATTCCTCAGCCTCATACATATGCCCCACATTATGTTCAGCGGGGTACTTCGCTCCGCGTTGCTCCAGCAGGGCAAGAATGTCCTTTTTCAAAGCCTGGCAATCCTGCCCCTTCTTGACCAGATATTCTTGATGCAGAACGTGGCAGAAGAAGTGGCCGCAGTACATGGTGACATCGATTTTATTTTCGAGTTCGGCAGGCAGACGTTCGAACCAGTCGAGCGCGTTGCGCGGCAAGGCAATATCGAGGGCTACGATATCTTCCACTGTCTTTGCATGAACAGCGCGATACCGAACTACCGACCCGCCGACAGCAAACCGATTGAGGAAAGCCGCCTTGCCTTCTTCGTCGGTGCACTCAAAGTAATTTCCATGTGAGGTTGGAAAGCGTTCGGCCAGATAGCGGCGCGCTTCATCGATACCCTCGTTTCCCATTTTCAAAAGCAGGTGATGTTCGTAACCATCTCGGAAACTGTTGAGCCTGGTTGGCAGATGATCGGGTAACAGACCGGTTACGAATTGCAAGATGCGATCGCTGATTGCGCTGCCGAGACGAAGCTTTTCTATTATGCCGTCAAAACGACTTTTGATGCCGAAAGCCAAGGGGATCTTGTCTGTACCAAAAGCTTGAAGGAATAGGAATAGGTCCTTGCCGTAGCGTCGTGACAGATCATAAGCTGAGCGATGCATATATTCGCCCGCGACGGGGAGATTTTCAAAGGTTGAAAGCATATCGCGACGAATGCTTTCCAATTCTCCTGGATCGTTGGAACCGATGTAGAAAACCTGTGTCTTGTCGTCAGCTTGGAATGTGTCGATCCGCAATGCGAATACTGCAAGCTTGCCTGCCGATCCCGAGGCCTCATAGAGCCTACGTGGATCGGCGTTGTAACGCGCCGGCGTGGTGGCCGAAATATCGCGCACATGATTGCAATATTCGTGATCCGAGGCACAAAGATTCGAGGATTGGTCTACGTTGGCAGCAGGAATATCACCTTTATCCAGTCTGCTCAGTATTTCCTCAGCTGTTTTCCCCAGATCGATGCCCAGATGATTGACCAGTTTTAAATCGCCATTGGCATCAATTCGGGCGAACAGGGCAAGTTGCGTATAGGCTGGTCCACGTCTTATCAGTGACCCGCCAGAATTATTGCATATGCCACCAGTAACTGAAGCACCGATACAACTAGAGCCGATCACCGAATGCGGCTCTCTTCCGACGGGACGCAGTGACTTTTCAAGCTGATCAAGAGTGACGCCGGGTTGCGAAATGACTTGCGCGCCCTCGGCGATAAGATCAAGGCGGCGTAGGCGCATCGTATTGATGATGACAACTTGCCGATCGTAGCCTTCCGGTACCGGCGTGGAACCGCCGGTCAGTCCGGTATTTGCGGCCTGACAAATGATAATCGTTCCCGCCTTGTGGCATGCTTCAAGCACATGCCACATCTCCAGAAGCGTGCCCGGACGCACGACTGCAAGAGCCTTGCCTCCACCATACCGATATCCCTGGCGAAAGCGCCGGGTTTGCGTATCGCCGATCAAGACATGGCGACGACCGACGATATGGCGGAGTTTTGCGACGAGATCAGGCATGTTTGTTTAGTTCCTGCAGGCAGTATCGAGGCCGGTCAGGCGAAGTAGCGCACCCTGATTGCATCGATGGCAACAGCGATAAAGATCATGAAGCCGCCAATCATGCCGACATAAAAGGAGGGTATATTGATGATCGCCAGTCCGACCTGAATGACGGTAAGAAGCAGAACGCCTCCAAGAATCCCAACCACGTTTCCCCGTCCGCCGAAAACGCTGACGCCACCGATGATCGGTGCGGCGATCGCATAAAGAAGATAGCTGGAGCCTTGGTTCGAAGTGATCGCCATCTGCCACGAGGCAAGTAGGAATCCAGCCACACCTGCTAGGAAGCCGGAGATCGTATAGGCAATAATCTTGATACGGTCCACGCGAATACCTGCGGAATTGGATGCCTGCGGGTTACCGCCAACTGCGTAGATGGAACGTCCAAGAATGGTCATGCGTAGCAGGACGCCGATCGCGATCAGAGCGACAACGAAAATCAACGGCATAACGGGCCATCCGGCAACCGATGCCTGACCGATCCAGACATATCCGTCGGACAGATTTGTCAGGGTCTTGCCTTGCGTCAGCGCCAGGAGCGCGCCTTGCAGGATGATCATCATCGATAGCGTCTGGATGAGCGAGACCATTCGCAGCTTGGTGATACAAAGGCCATTGAAGAAGCCAATGAGCGTTGCAACCGCGACACCAACCAGCATAGCGGGAAACCAGGGCATTCCGAGATAGGAATAGGCCAGTGCTCCAATTGCAGACGAAAATCCGAGATTAGCTGGGATCGACAGGTCAATCTCCGCCACGAGCAGCGGGAGGGCTACGGCCAGTCCCAGCATTCCGAGAACCGTCGCCTGCACCGTGATGTTTTGCATGTTCATCAGGGTCAGAAAGAACTCATTGAACAGCCCGAAACCGAGGACTAGCGCCACCAGCCAGATCCACACCACATTGTGGAGAACCCAGCCGACGATTTTATGTGTCGCTTTTTCGTTAGGTTTGACCTCTTTGGCCGCAGTGGCTGTCATGACAGTGCTCATTTCTCTTATTCCTTTACCGATGTTGCGCTCACGCCTGTGAAAGGCGGCGCAGATTGTCGGTGGTGATGTAGTCGCCGGTCACGATCTCCTCGATGGAGCCTTGGCGGAATACGCAGACACGGTCGACTGCGCGCACCAATTCGTCCGTATCGGTCGAGACAATGATAACGCTGACGCCCTTGTTGCTGAGTTCATCGATGATGCGCAAAACGTCCTGCTTGACGCCGACATCGATACCACGTGTCGGCTCGTCGAGGATAAGAAGCCTTGGTTGTGTCGCAAGAACACGACCGAGGCATACTTTCTGCTGGTTACCACCGCTCAACGTATCCACTGCTGCGGCAGCGCTTTGCGCCTTGATACCCATACTGGAGAAATATCCGCCGCAAAGACGCGCTTCCTGGTCGCGTTTGACAAAACCCAGGAACGCACGCCGATCGAGTGAGGACAGTGCGATGTTTTCAGCGATCGATAAATGGCCAACAACGCCATCCTTGCGCCGATCGTCGGACAGATAGGCGACACCCTTGCTGAAAGCTGCCTTTGGATGCTGCGGTAGACTTTCCTGTGGTCCACCGTCAAAACTGATCGTTCCAGCCCTCGCACGGTTGAGGCCGAATATCGCCCGCGCAAGTTCTTTTGCGCCGGCACCTGGCAAGCCGGTAAAACCGACGATCTCGCCTGGCCGGATATCAAGTTCATAGAGATCGACATGATGGGCGATAACACCGCGCAGACTGATTGCCGACGTTTGAGAACCGAAGATTTTGCGCTCGCGCTGAAACAGGTCGAGGCCGCGCCCGAGCACCAGTTCGGATAGTTGCTCGGACGTCATCGCCTGCACATCCTGGCTGCCACCGGCAAGAAAGCCGTCGCGCAGGACGGAAACCGCATCGCAGATTTCGAGAATCTCGTCATTATAATGCGAGATGAAAATGAAGGTGACGCCTTCGCTCTTCAACTGACGCATGAAATCGAACAGTTGCCTGCGGTCGGGAACGGTAAGGGCGGCAGTCGGTTCATCGAGGATGATGACTTTACCGCCTGAGAACATGGCGCGCAGGATATTGAGCTTGCGCCTTGCAACGGCGTTGAGCCTGCCGGCATTGACGGTTGGATCAATTCCCGAATCTTTCAACATTCGTGCGGCATCTGTCTTCAGCTTCTTCCAACGCACAAAGCCGCCTCGGGAAGGCCAAATGCCTAGCATCAGATTCTCGGCGGCAGAGATGTGATCGATAATCATAGGCTCTTGCGTGACCAGAAACACGCCGGCTTCTTCCATGGCCTTAACGTCTGCGCCATGCACCGGTTTATCATCGAGATAGATCGTTCCGCTGCTGGGTGCGCGCTGCCCAGAGATGATACCAACTAGCGTGCTTTTGCCGGCGCCGTTTTCGCCGAGCAGTCCGTGGATACTGCCGCGATTAATATCGAGGCTAACGGAGCGCAACGCCGTAAAGGTTCCATATCGTTTGGTAACGTTGTCGACACGCAAGGCAATGTTGCTTTTGCCAGCATCCTTTTCGCGCCCATTTGTCTGGATATTTGTCATGATACTTCTCCGCCGCCTGCGACCGCACGCCAATCACATGCGAAACGACGCCCACCCTTGTTGCGCGGGCGTCGTATGTCACGATCAGGTATAAGGAACGCCCCATTCCTTTTCTGCGACGTAGCCCCAGTGGCGCTTGTCGGCAGCATTGTCGCCATTGATGACGAAAGGTGGAATGATGAGGGTTGGACCGGTATCACCCTTGACGATCTCGCCCTTCTCCCAAAAATATTTCTTATTTTCATACGCGCCAAGCGGCACTTCCTCGCCCTTCATTGCGTGCTTTTCCAAGAGTTCCACGGCAATCTCACCATAGGCAATAGGGTCTTGTGACACGCAGGCGTCCATGTAACCGTCCTGAATGCCTCTGACTGCAACCGGCTCGCCATCGATGGTGACGAAAATCACGTGGCCTTCCTCACCGACCTTTTTCCAGCGATTCTTTTGCTGCAGGGCAGTTGTGATGCCGCGTGCGGGCGAGTCGCTGGGAGCATGAACGGCATCAAGATCGGGATGTTCGGAAAGCGTCGACAACGTTACGGAAAGCATTTGATCAAGCTGACCTTCGGTGGGTCGGCTGATATAGGTTATGTCAGGATACTTGGCGAATTCGGCGTCCATTCCTTCCTTGCGTTGACGCCAGGCGACGCTCGCAAGTGCTCCATAGCAATTGAGGACCTTGCCGCGCGGGCTACCGTGCTTTTTGGTCAACCGATCGATGATCTCGCGTGCGGCCATGACACCGCCCTGATAGTTGTCGAAGCTGACGGTGATAGCGACATCCCCGCCATCTGCAGGCGTATCGATGATGGCGACGGGTATCTTTTTCTGATTGTAGCGGCGGATCGCGCTCACGATCGCCTGGCTATCAATCGGATCGGCAACCAGACCGACAGGCTGGGACAGCATCAGGCTCTGCCATTGTTCGAGCTGCTTTGTATTGTCGAAATTGGCATTGGTTGCCTGGAACGACCATTTGCGGCTTTCGACAGCACGCTTTACCGCCTCTTCCTCGATAACGAAAAAATAGTAGTCAAGACTTTTGTTGCTGAACGGCAGAAAGACCCGGTCTTGCGCGAATGCCTCGCGGCCGGCAAATGCCGCCGCTCCAAGTGCGAGCCCCCCTGCCAGAACGTGGCGCCGGTTGAGTTTAAGATCGATACCCATATTCACCTCCCAAAGTGCATATATATAGTTTCACTACATATTCAGCAAGCTTGTCAAGCTGATTCAGGAAAATTCAGGTTAAACGGCACCTCCCAGACCGAAGAATCGTCATCTTATGCCAATTTTCGGCGCAAATTAGGATTATCTGGAGCCCAGACAGGATCCAGCCACGTCAGTCCATTTGAAGTTTTACTAGATTATCGCAACTTGACGTAGGATGTGCCGTCGAAACAACCGACCACCATACCGGCGGATTCTCTTGTAAACAGGCCATTTTCGACGACGCCGGGTATGCGGTTGAGTTCAGTTTCGAGGGGAGCCGGTTTGGTGATCGCGCCACATTTGCAATCAAGGATGAAATTGCCGCTATCGGTTACCACAGGCTGACCGTCACGCATGCGGCGGGCGATCTCGGCAGTAATTCCATGTTCGTGCAAAATGCGATCCACCATCCGCTCAGTCTGTTTCCACGCAAACTGCACAACCTCCACGGGGAGAGGAAAGCCCCCGAGCGTGTCGACGATTTTTGTTTCATCGCAAACCGTAATCATCTGCTTTGATGCATGTGCGATGATCTTTTCCCACAAGAGGCACGCACCGCCGCCCTTGATCATGTTGAACTGGCGGTCGATCTCGTCCGGCCCATCGATGGTGAGATCGATCTCGCCAATTTCGTTTGGATCCGTAATGGCGATACCCACTTCCCGCGCGACGTCAATCGTCGAACGTGACGTCGTGGTGCAGGTCAGCTTCATGCCATCAGCCACATATTTCCCTAGCTCACGCACAAAGAAATGCGAGGTGGTTCCCGATCCAAGGCCAAGCTTCATGCCGTCTCGCACAAATTCCTCAATGACCCGGCGACCTGCGACTTTCTTGGCTTCATTTTGCTCTGCGGACATTTGTCTTTCCTGCCGATTGGCCGGAGCCGTTGTGGACGACTGCGGCGGTTGTTTAGATCATTAGTCCCGTATCTTGTCTGTCAGCCAGGAATCGAGGGCTGGCAGTTGATCGGGAAATTCGCTGCCGCTTGACACTGCAATTGCCGTGACGAGCATGTTGACGACGAGATGATGATTGAGGCGCGATGCGAGCGGTGTCATCAACTCGGTCTGATCGTAGGGACGAACGGCAATCAGCGCGTCCGTGACACGGGCGAGCGGACTTTCGGCTGCGGTGATCGACACGACACGCGCGCCCCCCGCTCTTGCTGCAATGGCCAGCTCCACCATCTGCTTGGTGTGACCAGACTGCGAAAAGATCAGCGCGACTTCGTGCGGTCGCGAACCTTCGACATGCATCCACTGCTTCTTGCGCCCCATGACCGCCGCACACCGCATGCCGAGGCGCTGGAACTTGTGTTCGGCATCAATCGCTGTGACTTCAGAAATACCGCTGGCGTAGATACCGGTCCATGCGGCATCGCGCAAAAGCAGGGCAGCCTGTTCAACCTGCTGGGGAATGAGATCCTCCAGAGCACGCTGGATGGCGTTGAGGGAATTGCGACAGGTCTTGCGGACAATATTCTCTATGCCGTCATTGGGGATGATCTGTTCATAGGCGAAGGGTGCAGAAGGAACGAGGCTTTGTGCCAGATGCAGCTTGAAATCCTGATAGCCATCGAAACCGAATCGGCGGCAAAAGCGCATGATGGTCGGATCACTGACCGAACAGCGCTCGGACAATTTGGCCATGCTCATATGAATGACCTCGCCAGGAGACGTGCTCACAAATTCGGCGATACGCCGTTCGGCGGCCCCCATTCCGTCTGTTTCATGGAATATGCGCTGTAACAGGCTAACCGTCATGAAATTGGTTCCTTCGTCGTCCCACTATTTAATGTGAACGATACTCCATGAGATCGGCGATACGCGCAAGCCGTTGATGCGGCTCGACATTTACATCCGCTCCACCGCCCCACGGCACGACGAAGAAAGTGGCCCCCGCGCCCTCCGCCGTCGCCTTGTCGACATTGGTGTCACCCACATAGGCCCAGTTGGCACCGTTAAGATTCATGCGCTCGACAACGGCGCGCAGATGGCCAGGATCGGGCTTGCAGGCTGGCACCGCGTCTGCACCAAGCGCCACCTCGATGAGGCGATCGAGCTCGAGGATTTTCAAAATTTCCTGAGTCAAGGCGTGGGGCTTGTTGGTGCAGATGCCCAGCCTGAAACCGGCAGCATGCAGGCTTTGCAGATCTTCGCGAACGTGGCTGAAGAAACGTGTCTTCTCGGCCGGGTTGCGATGATAGTTTTCAATATAGCTTTGAACCGCAGCATCCACGGTTGCATCGTCAAAGGGCAGGCCCTGATCAATGAATATGTCCTTCAACAGGCGGCGTGGACCATTGCCGATAAAGGTTTCGACATATTCGACGGATAGTGCTGGCCAGCCCTTGGATACCATATAGACATTCACCGCTGCGGTGATGTCCGGCGCACTATCGATCAGCGTTCCATCCAGATCGAAGATCAAAGCTGAATATTGTTTCATAACTGGAAAAATCCTTTGGTTGGACCTGTTCGACGGTCAGCCAGCAAAAACGGGATCGCCGAGAGCGTGGAAGCTCCGGGAGAGTGCAGGATAAAGCCCTCGATAGATTTCATGTGCCTTGTGATAGACAGCACTATCAGCACGATCAGCCTTCTGACACGTCAATTCGCGCAAGATGCCAGCTGCCTCAGTCGTGTCCTTCCATACGCCCACTCCCACTCCCGCCACCAGTGCCGCGCCAAAAGCCCCGCCTTCCGCAGCACCTTCTGTCGTCACCACATCACAACCGAACATGTCGGCCTGAATTTGTCGCCACAATAGTGATCGGGCGCCGCCGCCAGATGCCTTGATCACCCGGCCCTCGATCCCCATAGATTTCATCAGCGCATGCATGTCATAAAAGGCGTGAACAACGCCTTCCATGACACTACGCGAGACATCGCCAAGTGTGTGGCGTGCTGTGAGACCGATGAGGGCACCGCGTGCTGCAGGATCTGGATGCGGACAACGTTCACCGTTGAGATAAGGCAGGAATAATAGTCCGCGCGCACCTGGAGTGCTGGAGGCGGCAGCTTTTGCTACCGCATCGAAGGTAAGATCGTCACCATGCCCGGTATCGGCAAGGATTGACCGGAACCAACCCATTGCTCCGCCCGCATTCAGTGATACGCCCATGGCATGCCATTTTGCAGGGGCGACATTGCAGAACATCTGGATGCGACCGTCCGCGCTTGGAACGGGCTTATCCAGGGCCGCTGCCAGAATACCAGCAGTACCGATTGTTGTTTGCAATTGACCAGGTTCGATCACGCCTGAACCAATGGTCTGAATGACACTGTCGCCGCCGCCGCCCGCTACAGGTACCCCTACCGGAAGCCCGAAGAGTGCTGCGCCAGAAGCGTTGATGCGACCGGAAATCTCATGAGATTCATGGCAGTCGGGTAAGAAAGAAGGGTCAATATCGAGCGTCTCGATCAGCCCCGATGCCCATTTGCGCTGTTGCACATCGAAAAGCCCGGTGCCAGACGCATCCGATACTTCCGTTGCAAGTTCTCCCGTCAACACCAGGCGCAGATAATCTTTGGGGTTGAGCACATGATGCAGTTTTGCAAAGAGATCCGGCTCATGATTTTTCATCCAGACGATTTTGCCCCCGGTATAACCGACCAGCATGCGATTGCCTGTCTGGCCGATCAGAGCATCCAGCCCGCCAGCCTTTGCTGTGATTTCCTCCACTTCAGCAGCGTTGCGCTGATCGTTCCACAAGATTGCCGGACGCAGAATTTTTCTATTTTCGTCAAGCGGTGTAAGGCCATGCATTTGACCTGAAAGGCCGACACAGAGAAGTTCAATCTCCGGGCACTGCGCCATCACGCTTGCCACTGCCTTGCGCGCACCCTCAATCCAAAGGGCGGGATCTTGTTCGGTCCAACCGGCACGAGGCTGCGACAGCGCGTAGGTGGCGGTGCTGGAGGCCAGAATATCGCCTTCGACGGACACTAGCAGCGCTTTGCAGCCCGAAGTTCCGATGTCGATACCTAGAAGTGCGGACGTCATGAAGTCAGGCTCCGACGCCGTGATGCAGGCGGATATGCTTGAAATTGAAATATTCCAGCAAGCCTTCCCGGCCATGCTCATAGCCGATCCCGCTTTGCTTACGACCTCCATAAGGCGCGTTCATGATACCCGCGTCGACATTGTTGATGGCGACATTACCGTAATCAAGGTCGCTTGATAGCTGATAGATCTCCTGCAAGTCGCGCGCATAGACATAAGATGCAAGCCCATAAGGCGTATCATTTGCTAGGGCCGCAGCCTCTTCCAGCCCGTCGAAAGGCGCCACACCGACAAGCGGACCAAAGGTTTCCTCACTCATGACCTTCATTTCATGAGTACAGTCGGCGACAATGGTTGGGCAAAAGAAGAACCCCCTGGCAAATTTTTCACCTTCCGGCGCCTTGCCGCCGGCGAGGAGCCTTGCACCTTTTTGCAATGCATCAGCCAGGTGCTCGCGCGTTTTTTCAAGGGGCGCAAGCGAAGCCATGGACCCAATATCGGCAGCCGGTTCGATCAGACCGTCGCCGATGGTCAATGCGTTGGCGGCAACCGCGAATTTTTCGAGAAAAGTCTCGTAGAGCGGGCGCGCCACATAGATACGATTAATTGCAATGCAAATCTGCCCCATATTGCGGAAGGAACGGCGCACTGCCCCCTTCACTGCCGCATCAATGTCGGCGCTGGCGGTTATGATGAGCGGACAATTGCCACCAAGCTCCAAAGAAAGGCGCTTTACGGTTGGACAGGACTTCTGGATATGAAGGCCAACCGCGCTTGAGCCGGTAAAGGCGATCTTGTCAACGTCTGGATGCTCGACGAGTGCCTGGCCAACGAGCGAGCCCTTGCCGGTTAAGACATTGACGACGCCTGCTGGAATCTTGGCCTCCGCCACCTTTTCAGCAATGGCCAAGGCGGTAAAGGGTGTGACTTCTGCCGGCTTGATGATGATCGTACAACCAGCAGCAAGGCTTGCGCAAAGTTTCCACCCAACAAGTTCGGCAGGATAATTCCAGGGTGTAATTGCACCGACCACACCGATCGGTTCGCGGATGACCTGGCTTTGATAACCGTTCTGATCGTTGGGTACGATTTCGCCCAGGACGCGCACAGCCTCCTCGCCATAAAAGTGGCACGCTTCGGCCAGTTTGAGGATTTCGCCTTTGGCTTCATTGAGCGGTTTGCCCTGTTCGAGCGTCATGATCTGGGCCATGCGCGGGGCATCGGCGGATATCAGGTCGCCGAGCCTGTGGAGAGCTTGTGACCGCTCCCTGGCCGGAACCTTGGACCATGAACGAAATGCAACCCGCGCGCTTGCGACTGCCTGCTCGATTTCTTCGGGCGTCGTTGCCGCAATCTGCCCGATGACTTCGCCACGCGCCGGATTCTCGACGTCGATACGTGCGCCGCGTCCTTCTATGAATTTTCCGTCGATGAACAGCTTGCCATCGATCCGCGATAGGATCGCATCGGTCATGATTTTCTCCACCCAATTCCGAGCCGTCAACGTTCACAAGGATCGTTGATATAGCATAACTACATATCGCGTTGTGCCTGGTTTGCCAATCCGAAAAAAGAGACCGGCGGCAGGAAAACATTTTAGGTGACAAAAACAGTTGAATATAGTGACTTTCCGACGATATTCGCTGTGGATTCCGGTCGAAGTCGGCAAGGATGTCCGCATCAAAGGCTGATTACACCTTGACGAAACAGTAACAAATTAAATAGTTTTACTACATATAAGGAGGAGAAGCATGCTTCCCGATTCTCATGAAAAGGCCCGCCTGGTCGGGCGTGTATGGCGCGCCGATCTGTCAGCGCCCAGTGTTGTCATCATTCGCGATTGTGAAGTGATTGATGTCACAAACTCGGTGATCTCAGTTAGCGACTTCCTCGACAATGATCCCGCAGTACGCTTTGATGGTCTACAGGGCGAAAAGCTCGGCAAGCCTGATGATTTCGTTCTTTCTCCGTACGAAACTGGTTACGGATCACCTCGCCATTCATGGCTTGCTCCTTGTGATTTCCAGGCGCTTAAGGCATGTGGGGTCACTTTTGCGCAAAGCATGATCGAGCGCGTCATCGATGAGCGGACGTCAGGCGACCCGGCAAAAGCCGACGCGATCCGCAAGCGCATCGGTGAACTGATCGGCGGAAGCCTGTCCAACATACGCGCTGGCTCTGAGCAGGCCGTTGAGGTAAAGACTGCCTTGGAGAAAGAAGGGCTTTGGTCGCAATATCTTGAAGTGGGTATTGGACCTGACGCTGAGGTCTTCACCAAATCGCAGCCCATGTCTGCCGTTGGCCATGGCGCGCAAGTCGGCGTCAACCGGATTTCGAAGTGGAACAACCCCGAACCCGAAATCGTGCTAGCGGTAGACAAAAACGGCAATATACGTGGCGCTACACTTGGAAATGACGTCAATCTGCGCGACGTTGAAGGTCGATCAGCGCTCCTCCTCGGCAAGGCCAAGGATAATAATGCTTCCTGCGCCATCGGCCCGTTCATCCGCCTGTTTGACGCTGGATTTACGCTCGGTGACATTGAGAATGCAACACTTGAACTGTCCGTCAAAGGAGAAGACGGCTTTGAAATGTCAGGGCGCTCCAATATGGCCGAGATCAGCCGGAGACCTGCCGATCTGGTCGCACAGACCATCAATGCCAGCCATCAATATCCTGATGGATTCCTGCTATTTTTGGGAACCATGTTTGCTCCCACGCAGGATCGTGCGGAAAAAGGCAGTGGCTTCACCCACAAAGAAGGTGACGTCGTCGAGATTTCGACGCCAACACTTGGAACCTTGCGCAATGTCGTCACGACGTCGGACAAGGCGTATCCATGGGCTTACGGTATGCGCTCGCTGATGCGAGACATGGCCAAACGCGGTTTGATTTAGGAACGGCAGAACAAAAATGTCCTATCGTGCAAGAATGGATTTGAGCGGTCGGCTGGCACTGGTAACAGGGGCCGGTCAGGGAATAGGTGCAGCTTGTGCGCAAGCCCTGGCGCAAACCGGGGCGACGGTGGTCTGCACCGATATTGATCTGTCACGCGCCGAGACCACCGCAAGAGAAATCGGTGGGTCTGCAAGCGCCCGGCAGCTCGATGTTACTGACAGCGTTCAGTTGAACGCGCTGGCGAATAACATACAGCCACTTGACGTGCTCGTCTGCAATGCAGGTATCGTCAACAATGTCGCCGCTGAAGACATGACGGACGATCAATGGGATCGTGTCATTGAGGTCAATCTCAGCGGCGTATTCCGCACCTGTCGAGCCTTTGGTCGTCGAATGTTGGATAACGGCAAGGGTTCAATCATCAATATCGGTTCGATGTCGGCACATATCGTTAATGTACCGCAGCCACAATGCCACTACAACGCCTCGAAAGCGGGGGTACACCACCTCACACGCTCACTCGCAGTCGAATGGGCCAAAAGAGGTGTCAGGGTGAATGCGGTTGCGCCAACCTATATCGAAACGCCATTGCTGCATGGACTTGAAAATCAGCCGGGGCTGGTTGAGCGCTGGCTCGACCTGACCCCCACTGGTCGCATGGGCAAACCGGAGGAAATCGCCTCCATCGTCCAGTTCCTTGCCTCAGACGCCTCAAGCCTGATGACTGGCTCGATTGTCACTGCAGACGCTGGCTATACAAGTATCTAGGATTAACATGGCTCTCGCACTTGTTCTGGAAAAGACACGCGAACTGGCTTTGCGCGATATCGATATCGATTTGACGCTTGGCGATTGCGATGTGCGCATCGCGACGGATGTCGTTGGCATATGTGGCAACGATGTTCACTATTATCGTCATGGCAGCATCGGTCCATTCATCGTTAAGAAACCGATGATCCTCGGCCATGAGGGAGCTGGCACTGTCATTGCCTGTGGTGCAAATGTTCACAATCTTACGGTGGGCGACCGAGTCTGCGTTGAGCCGGGCGTCCCTGATTTTGCGAGCCGGCCGAGCCGCATCGGACTTTATAATCTTGATCCGTCCCTCACTTTCTGGGCCACTCCGCCGGTTCACGGATGTCTGACATCGGTGGCCTTGCATGGTTCGTTCCCGTTTCCTAAACGGCAGATGGCTATTCTCGGCCCGATTATTGAGGCCCTTGTGCGACCAATGGTCAAGGCCGGGTGCCACTTCTGCCTTTGCTGCACCGTAGCAGCGGAGCTTATCGGTGATGATCCTTTGGGGAGAAAAGCCATAGCGCTTCATTAACACCACGAGCAGTCGCTTTGCCGCCCTTTTATCACGACGCTTCTGTAAGATTTCTTCGAGAACAAAGCCATGTTGATCCACTGCACGCCAGAGCCAGAATTTCTCTCCAGCGCATTTGACGGCCACTTCGTCCAAATACCAAATACCGCCAGGGCGCGCCTGACGCCGCCGCAAGTTGCGTGTGATCTGGGGTCCGAACTTGGCGATCCAATGACGAACTGTCTCGTATGATACGTCGATTCCACGCTCAAGCAGCATTTCCTCAACTTAAGGCAGACTAAGGTTGAACCGCAGATAAAGCCATACCGTATGAGCAATGATCTGTGGCGGAAAACGGTGGCGCTTGAAGATGATATCTGATGTCTGCATCACCAAAATTTACGCCCAACCCGTCAGGCAGGCAACTGCAGCCCAGTTAACGCGACAACATCTTTAACGTGCATCCACGCGCGGTCATGAAGAAGCTACAGTTCTTGCGCTGCGGCAATGGCTCCAACTTCGAGATATTTGAGTATTCGTCACCAGACCAAAACCCGGTCCAGCCGCGCAAATAGCGACGTCGGAGGACACCACCTTGCCTTCTATGTCGACGATATTGATTCGGCTGTGCAGTATTTGCGCATGCATGATGTCCGCATTCTCGGTGAGCCGTTGTGCGGAGAGATGGTCCGAGTGCAGGGCAAACCTGGGTCTATTTCCTGACACCCTGGGGAATGCAACTCGAGCTCGTATCCTTCCCGAATGGCAAGGCCTATAAAAAAGGTCTGACGCGTCGACTTTGGAGTTCGGTTGGCACGACGTCGTGATCGCCTCTTCGTCCGACAGTGAAAGTAGTAGACGAGCGCCGAACATTGTCTGCTATATCTGGCGTCTCTGATGCACGGTCAGAACATAGAAGGGGCCATTTTATGAATGAAACCACGTTGGGTCTTCGAGTAACGGGTGAAATTCGCCAGAAGATTCTGAGCGGCGAGTTCGCGCCCGGACTGCGCATCCGGCAAGAGGAACTTGCCGAACAATTCGGCACGAGCCGCGTCCCCGTTCGGGAGGCTCTCAAGCAGCTCGAAAGCGAAGGCCTCGTCGTCATCGTTCCCAATAGTGGTGTCTGGATTGCGCGTGTCGACATCAATGAGTGTGTGGAGATGTGGAAGATTCGCGAGCGGATCGAACCGCTTGCGCTTGGCGAAAGCCTCCCACACTTGACCGATGAGGATATTCTCGGCCTTGAAGAGATCTGTCGCGCCATAGACGCCACGACGGATGTGGAAGAATTCCTGCGGCTTGATCGTCAATTTCACCTTGCGAGCTATCGTGCGACGGCCATGCCTACGCTCATTCCAATGATCGAGCGCATCTGGAATACGACACAGCATTATCGGCGCGCTTACACAACGCTGCTGGGCCGTGAACGGTTCTGGATCATACAATGCGAGCACGGGCTTCTGATGGAAGCCATCAAGCGAAGAGATGTCGAAGATTCAGAAAGAGCCCTTTACAGCCACATTCGCCGCACCCGCATGGAACTGGAACGGAACCGCACGGCCTTTACTGACATTTCTTTCTAGATATCCCTGTCACGAACCTGGCTTCACGGAGCCATCTCATTGGTAGCTGAGACATAACGAGCGTCCTCTCAGTAAACCAATTGACGCCAATGTCGCTTCGTGCCATTAATTCATGATGCATCATACAACAAACATCGGTTCTTCGCATGTATGATTATTGTCTCGTTGGTGGCGGTATTGTCGGCCTTGCCACGGCGCTCACCATTGTCAGGAGAGAGCCTTCAGCCCGCATTCTGGTGCTGGAAAAGGAAAACGCCGTTGCGATGCATCAGACCGGCCATAATAGCGGTGTGATCCATGCGGGCATCTATTATCAGCCCGGCAGCTTCAAGGCAGAGCTTTGCCGCGCTGGCGAACGCATGACGAAGCAGTTTTGTGACGAAAACAACATAGCCTATCGCGTTCCGGGCAAGCTTGTCGTGGCGACCAACGAATTGGAAGTGCAGCGCCTTGCAGCCCTTGAAACCAATGCCGCCGCAAACGGCATCACCTGCCGCCGTCTCAGTGGCGGTGAATTACGCGAATTCGAACCCGCTGTGACCGGACTTGCCGCTTTGTTGGTCGAGCAAAGCGGTATTGTTGATTATCGCGCGGTCTGCCGCGCCATGGCCGATCTCATTCGCGCCGCGGGCGGCGATATCGAATTCAATATCAGTGTGGATCGCATTGAAGAACGGGCGGATAACGCGCGCGTTCATGCAGGCGACAAGGTTTGGGAAAGCAGGCAGGTTATCGCCTGCGCCGGTCTGCAGGCCGACCGCCTTGCCCGCCGGTCCGGTGTCGATATCGATTTCCAGATCGTGCCTTTTCGCGGCGAATATTACGCCTTGCGGCCCGAATTGAACAAGCTTGTCGAACGCATGATCTATCCGGTGCCCGATCCTTCAATGCCGTTTCTCGGCATACATCTGACGCCGATGATCGATGGCAGCCTGACCGTCGGTCCCAATGCCGTTTTGGGTCTTTCCCGCGAGGGTTATCCAAAATTCTCGGCCAACTTGCGCGATATTGCGACCTATGCGGCCTTTCCGGGTTTCTGGAAGGTAATCACCGCCCATCTCTCGTCCGGCCTGGAAGAAATGAAGGATAGCCTGTTTAAGAAGAGCTATCTGGAAAAGTGCCGGAAATATTGCCCATCCCTGCAGGAAAGCGACCTTCGGCCTTACCGGGCAGGGATAAGGGCGCAAGCCGTTTCGAGAGACGGTAAGCTTATTCACGACTTCAAGTTCCACCAGACAAAACGTGTGTTGCATGTGTGCAATGCACCATCACCTGCCGCCACGTCTGCCATACCTATCGGAAACCTGATCTTTCAACGCTTGCAAACAGGCAATTGAGTACGTCATGACCAATTCTCACTACCGCGACACCAGACTGTTCATCGATGGCAAATGGGTAGAAGGCGAAGGCGGCACGCCCATCGCCGTACTCAATCCGGTCAATAATGAAACCATCGGAACGGTTGGCGTTGCCTCGAAAGCCCAACTTGAAGCGGCAGCACTAGCTGCCGAACGCGGCTTCCACATCTGGCGCGATATGAGCGTCTTCGAACGCTCGAATATTCTGCGCAAGGCCGCCACACTGCTGCGCGAGCGTGCCAAGGACGCTGCGCATCTACTGACGCTCGAACAGGGCAAGCCGCTCGCCGAAGCACTCGCGGAAATCAACGTCTCCGCCGATATTTTCGACTGGTTCGCCGAGGAAGCCCGGCGCGCATACGGTCGCATCATCCCTGCGCGCGACCGTTTCGTTCGCCAGACAGTGTTCAAGACGCCGATCGGCCCGGTGGCTGCCTTCACACCGTGGAACTTCCCGGTTTCACAGACGGCCCGCAAACTGGGCGCTGCGCTCGCCGCCGGTTGCTCGCTCGTCGTCAAGCCTTCGGAAGACACCCCCGCTTCCCCAACTGTTCTGGCCGAAGTGCTGCATGAGGTTGGTCTTCCTGCTGGCGTCGTCAACTTCGTCTATGGCGTACCAGCCGACATATCGAGCTATTTGATCGCGCATCCGGCCATCCGCAAAGTCTCGTTTACCGGATCGGTTCCGGTCGGCAAGCACCTTGCCTCGCTGGCAGGTGCGCATATGAAGCCCGCCACGATGGAGCTTGGCGGCCATGCACCGGTTTTGGTCTTTGGTGACGCCGACATCGCGGCAGCAGCAACCACGATGGGTCGCTCGAAATTCCGCAATGCCGGCCAGGTCTGCGTCTCTCCGACCCGCTTCCTGATTGAGGACAAGGCTGTCGATCAGTTTGTCGACGTGTTTCTTGAGGAAGTCGGTCGCGTCAAGGTTGGCTCCGGTCTCGAAGCCGACAGCACCATGGGGCCGCTCGTTTCGCAACGTCGCGTGGAAGCAATTGAAGCGCTCGTGGCCGATGCCCGAGACAAGGGCGCCAATCTTGCTGCCGGTGGCAAACGCATCGGCAATTCCGGCAATTTCTATGAACCGACGGTTCTGACGAATATCACGCGCGATATGAACATCATGAATGATGAGCCGTTTGGCCCAGTGGCACTGATCATTCCGTTCTCCGATGCGGAAGAAGCCTTTAGCGAAGCCAATCGCCTGCCATTCGGCCTTGCTTCTTATGCGTTCACGCAATCGGCAGCACGGATTGCCGAACTCGAACACCGCGTCGAGGTTGGCATGCTGACCATCAACCACCTTGGTCTGGCTCTGCCGGAAGTGCCGTTCGGTGGCGTCAAGGACAGTGGCTATGGTTCCGAAGGCGGTAGCGAAGCCATCGAACCTTATCTCACGACCAAATTCGTCACGGAACGACACGCGGTGTAATCTGTACTGACCAAACAGACATTATAAAACGGCACTCCGTTGGAGTGCCGTTTCTTTTTTGCGCCGTCATTAGAGCAGTTCCGGTTAAAACGGAATCGCGGAACCGCTCTATCTATTTGTTTTTAAGCATTATCCCACGCATCGAAGCAAGATCAGAAATCAGTCCAGTGGACTGATTTCCCTGTGTAGACGCTAAGCACTTTTGCTGGAAATGCTCTAGCTCAAACAATAGCCCCCGCATCACAGTCAGCAATGCGGGGGCCTATCTTCGCTATAGTCTGCTGATGCTCTAAGCGCGGAGGCTCGCCGTTCTTTCGAGATCGATCTTGAAGGTGCCCGGTTCCTCATCATTGGAAACCAAAGCAACGCGATAGACCTTTTCGGCAGCTTCCGGGGACAACCAGCCACGGTTTGCGGTTGCAAGCACGCGCTTTGGATCGCGTTTCAGCGGATCGCCGTAACCGCCACCGCCCGAAGCTGTAAAAGCAATCTTCGCTCCGTCTTCAATGACGACTTCCGCAAAAGCGGGCAGCGTTTCTTCCTTGCCTTGGCCCACAATCTTGACCGTTTCCGAAGCCTTGCCCGTACCGCCGCCCAAGACGCCACGTGGCGGGAAGGTCGTGCCATCGGCGGCGTAGACAATCGTCATATCATGGTCGAGCGGGTAGAAAACGCCGCCAACTGTCGGTGCCCCTTCAAACTCACCATAACCCTGCGAGTCCTGAACAACACCGCGCCGCTCGATGATGATGGGATACATCGATTCATCGACCTCAACAGAGTCCAGCTGGATCAAACCAGCATTTGCCGGGCCGCAATAGGTTAGCCAGCCGTCATGGCCGTGCAAAGCGCCTCCACCGGCATATCCGACAAAGACCTGGTTCACATAGCCCTTGCCATCCTTGTACGGGTCTTGGCCTGAAATGACCCCAACACCTGCTGGCAGATGCGAGCCGCTTTCGGCTTGACCATATGGCGCGCCCATCTGGGAGAACACCGCATTGCCAGCAATCATCAACCGGTCATTGACGTTGGTCGTGGCAACGGAAGTTCCAACAGGATATTTGGGCCTGCCGATTGCGGAACCATCTCGCAACAATACCTTGATCTGGGATTTCGCGCCCTCATTATGTGGGACGCTTTCATCAAGATTGTTGAACACACCAATGCGGCATGATCCGGTCGCTGTGTTCTCTGACAGATTAAGGCCGCCTGGAACGCAATCGATATTGTCTCGCGCATCAACGACTATCTCGCCTTTTTCAGGATCGACATTGATGGTCAATTTGACGGGAATGCCTTCGTCGGCAACGCCGGGCACCGGGTCGTGACGAATTTCGTAGCTGTACTGACCAGCAGGAAGCTTCGCAATGGCGGCCTTTGCGCATCGCGCACCATAATCAAACCAGTCTTCCACGAAGTCCATCACCGTTTCCGGTGAATAGCGTTCCAGCAATTCGTGAATTCGACGCTCACCAGTGCGGCAGGCTCCAATCTGTGCACGCACATCGCCAAGCCACATTTCCGGCACGCGATTGCGCATGGAGCCAATGCGCAGAATATCCGCCTTTTCCTTGTAGTTTTCTGCAATGCGCACGCAGGGCCAGTGCATCCCTTCTTCAAAGATGTTCTTCGCGAATGGGAGATAGGTTGATGGCGTCGGCGCACCGGTATCAGCATGGTGCGACAGTGCCATCATCCAGAATAGCGGTTTGCCCTGATAGAAAACCGGCATAGCCACAATCAAGTCGGCATGGTGCGTGCCGCCCGTAAAAGGACAATTGTTGAAGAAGATGTCACCCGGCTTGATATCGTCGAAGAGTTTAGTGATCGGGCGTGTCGCCAAATCCATCGACATGACGTGGATAGGCAAAGCGTCTTCAACCGATACCAGGCGATGATCATAGGTCAGGATAGCGCAGGAAAAGTCGCGCGCGTTCTTGATAACAGCCGACCGGCTCGCGCGCATGACGACAAGCGTCATCTCGCGCACCACAGCCTCAAAACGGCTTTTGAGAACGGACATAAGAAACGGATCTACGCGACGGGCCGCACCCGTATCAGATATTTTTGTGCTCATATTCATCACTGAACCTTTCTGATCAGGCTACCTGGACAACAAGGTTGCCATATGTATCCACGGTGGCGTCGTGCCCCTTCTTCAGGTAGGCGGTAAAGGTTTCGGCATCGACGATGCACGGCCCTGCAAGTTGCGCGCCAGCGCCAAGTCCCGCCAGTTCGTAGACCGGCAGTTCCTCTTTCGCCTTGATTTCGTGGCTGTACACATTGCGGAAACCCTTCGGTTGGACCGCACCGTCCTGACTATGCAGCGTATGGCTGAGCCAAACGTCCTGTCCGGTACGCTTGCCAATCGCACGCAATTTCCAGGCTGTGAACTCGACCACATCACCATCCGCGCGAATGGAATAAATGCGTTCATGCATCTTGTGAAATGCTTCAACGAATTCTGCCAATTGGGCCTGCGTGACTTGGCCATTTTCAGGCGTGAACGGAACTTCAATCTCGAAGGATTGATACTCATACCGTCCCATGAAACTGAATTCGAAGCGCCGGTTCTCACGCGTAACACCGGCCTCATCAAGAAACCCGTCGCCGGACTCCATCAGCCGCGACAGGATTGCGTTGACACCTTCCGGATCGAAGCGTTCGCTCGAGGTCAAAAGCACGCCGGTATCCTCGCGACGGATATCCGAGATCAGACCGCCAAAAGCCGAAAGACCGGCCATGAAGCGGGGGATCATATAACGTTTCAGACCGAGAATATCGGCCATCTCCGCTATATGTATAGCGGTTGCACCGCCACCGCAAACGAAGAAGCTGTCACGCGGGTTGATTCCCTCGCGCACGGTGATTTCTTCAATTGCGGCCACCATGTTGTGGTTCGAGGTCGTGTAGATGGCATAGGCAGCTTCCTCATTGGAAACCCCAAGCTCGCCTGCAACCTTCGACAAGGCCTGTTCGGCCAAATCCTTCCGCAACTGCATTTTGCCGCCCAGAAAATAGTCTGGATCGACAATCCCCAGAACGACATTGGCGTCAGTAACTGTCGGCAACTCGCCACCCTTGTTGTAGCAGGCAGGCCCCGGACGCGCGCCTGCACTATGGGGCCCAACATGCAAGAGACCGCCAGCATCTACCGACGCGATTGACCCCCCACCGGCACCCACCGAGCGCACGTCAACCTTGGGAATGCCGAGACTGTCATGATGGATCATGCTGTCAGGCGTCACAATGATCTGATGGTTGCGCAAAGCGGAAACATCAAATGTCGTTCCACCCATGTCACCCACAATAATGTCTGGCTCGTCGGAAAGGGCAAGCGCGGCCATTGGAGCAAGAGTCGGACCCGACATGACCGAGTAAATCGGCTTCCGGATCATTTCTGCAACCGGCATCATACCGCCAACACAATTAGCCAGCAGCAACTCACCGCCGAAGTTGGTCTCGTCCAGTGCAAGGCGCAGCTTTTCGATATAGCGCTTGACGATGGGGTTGATCGAAGCATCGATTGCAGCGGCGATGATGCGCTTGTATTCGCGCGGCATCGGATTGATTTCATGGCTGAGCGTGATGGCGACGCCCGGCAGCTTCTCTTCCAATATCTGGCGTATTTCCAACTCATGTTCCGGATTAACCACGGACCACAGCAGACCTACGGCAATCGCTTCGACTCCGAGCTTCTTGAAGTCTTCCGCTGCTTTCACAACGTCATCGCGATTGAGCGCCGTGACTACGCGTCCACGCGCATCAATGCGTTCACTGACGGTGCGTGTCAGGTGACGCGGCACATAAGCTTCGGGATAATCCAGCCGCCACTGAAACGCCCCCTTGCGTGGACCTTCGCGCAGAACAAGTACATCCTGATGGCCCTCGGTAACGATCAGTCCAACCTTGACGGTTTTACGCTCAACCAATGCGTTGGTCGAAACGGTGGAACCATGCACAATAAGGTCGACCTGCTTGAAGAAGGCATCAGGGGTTAGATCATAACCTTCGGCGGCAACATGGAGGACATTGATAAACCCCTTCTCGAATTCGCCCGGTGTCGTCGGCGATTTAAAGATCGAGATTTCACCTTTTTCGTTCGAAACAAGGCAGTCCGTGAAGGTACCACCAATATCGATGCAAACCTGATATGTCATTTGATCCTCAAGATATCTCTTTTGGGGTCGATAAATGAACGGCGAAGCCGCCCGTAATGCGAATACGAAAGCCCTGGACTAACGCTGTGTCTGCAGCTGTACGACGACCAGAGAAACGATGATGATGAGGCCAAGGAATATCTGCTGGAGATAGCCATCAACCTGAATGAGGTTCATACCGTTGGAAAGAACCGTGATGAAAAGTGCTCCAATCAGGGCTGCGGTCACGCCGCCCTCACCACCGGTAAGGCGCACACCACCAACAACTGCCGCTGCGATGGATTCCAGTGTGAGATTTCCACCAAGATTGGGTTCGCCAGAGCCTGTACGTGCCGTCAGCATAATCGCTCCAATGGCCGTCAGCAGCCCACAAACGGTGTAGGCCAAGATGACAGCAGGCGCTGCCCGAATACCGGCCGCCCGCGCAGCCTTGGGGTTCGCACCGATGATATAGAGACTACGACCGAATTTGGTGGCGGTCAGGATAAAACCGAGCACAATGAAGACCAATGCAAGCACCCATATGGGCGCGGACAGACCAAGGAATTTTCCTTGCGAGAGCACAGCGTTGAAGACTGGAGGCAAGCCAGTAATCGGGAAGCCACCGCTGACAGTCGAAGCCAGAGCAAGGATGATATTGGCCATACCCAGCGTCACCACCAAAGCGTTGAGCTGGAACCCGGCGATGAGCACGCCATTCGTCAGGCCGATTGCTGCTCCGACAAGAAGCGCTGCGCCCATTCCAAGCAATACGGACGTGCCGTCACCACCATTGACCATCACCATGGCCGAAACCACGCTGATCAATGAAATATTGAAGCCAAGCGAAAGGTCGAAACCGCGTGTCAAAATGACGAAGGTTTGCGCCATCGCAAAGATTGCAAGAAAACTCGCCTGCACGACGATGTTCTGGATGTTGCCGAGCGACCAGACGCGCGGTTCCACCAAGCCGAACAACAGGAGAGTGGCAAGGATTGCAAGCGGCAAAACCAGGCTGGTGAGGCGATGTGAAATCGACATGGATCTTTTGATGACAGGCCGGGAAGTCGTGGTGTCGGACATGGTCATTTCCTCACCTGAAGCAAACGTTCGATCCCCAAAGCGCCGATCAACACCGCGCCAAGCATCAACGTCTGAAATTTACTGTCTATCTGAAGCAGGTTCATCGCATTGCCGATCACCGTCAGGAACAATGCTGCTAGAACAACAAGTTCCGCTCGCCCTACCCCGCCACGCAGTGACACGCCCCCAATAACAGCAGCGGCGATTGTTTCCATAGCCAGCGTGCTGCCGATGGTAGCCTGCCCGGACCCAAGCCGAGCCGTCATCAGAAAACCGGTCAGAGCCGCGAGAACACTGGCAAGCACATAAGTGGATACGATCACACGCTTGACCTTGATGCCGGAAAGAAGTGCTGAACGGGGATCGCTGCCAACCGCATAGATATGACGTCCGAAAGCTGTATGACGCTGCATCACGACACAAAGTATCGCGACGGCAAGAACGATGATCATGATCACTGGTATGTTCATGATCTGATTTCGACCGATGCCTTTGATAAAGCCGTCAAACACGCCGTAAACAGGAATACCTTGCGTGAAATAAAGCGCGACGCCCATGATGATGGAAGTCACCGCCAGCGTGACCATGAAGGGCGAAATGTTAAAGGTCGCAACTAACGCACCATTAATAAGCCCCACCAGTCCACCAAGTGCGAGGACAGCCAATAATACAAGCAATGTTACGTAGAGTTCCATTCCCGGAAACATGGGTCCCACGACAAGCATGATCGTGGCTGTAACCAATGTTCCTCCGGCAACGACAGCACCAACCGAGAGATCGAAGCCGCCGATTGTCATAACCAGCATCTGCGCGAGAGCAGGCAGCGCCAGAAATGAGAAATTTCTCATCACATTGATCAGATTGAGCCGGTTCAAAAAGCTCGGCGCTATCAGCGAGGTAATGATCAGGGACAATGCCAGGAACGTAAACACGATACCGCCACTGGCGATAAACCGCTGGAGAAAATGCGGCCCGCTATGAGGGGCAGCTTGTCGGGCGACGGTATCCGTCATGCTATCAGTTCCTTCCCGGCGCTTTCCCCAAAATAGTGAGACAATACGCTCGCTTCGGATTTTTCATTTTCCTGGATTTCCGCCATGATCCGACCTTCATGCATGACATAAATGCGTGTCGACAGATTGATCAGCTCGGGCAATTCCGAAGTGGAGACAATGACACAGGCACCGCCCTCCACGAGACGCTTGATGTATCGGTAGACATCGGCCTTGGCGCCCACATCGATCCCCACCGTGGGCTCATCAAAAATACAGACGTCGAAATCCTTCATCAGACCGCGCGCCAGCATGATTTTCTGCTGGTTTCCACCCGAAAATGCTCGCGCACGCCTTTCGGGATCGAAGGGGCTAAGCGCCAGTTCCTTCAGCGGACTAGCGACCACTGACGCTTCTTTTCTGTGCTTGAAGAATGGGCCAATGGAAAGACTTGGCAGGTTTAAGCCAGCCATGGTTACATTCTCGCGGGCGGGGCGGATCAAGGCCAATCCTTCCTCGCCACGGTCTGCAGGAAAATAGCAAAGATGGTTGTCCAGCATGACTGGAGGCGTCGGACGCTCTACCACTTTGCCATGGAGTTCAACGCGTCCGGACGATATCGTTTCGAGACCAAAGATGGCGCGACACAATTCCGAGCGCCCACAACCGACCAAACCGGCAAGACCAACAACCTCACCCGCTCGCGCATAAATGCTGGCATCGACGACAGTACCGTTTTCAACCGAAAGCCTGTCGATCTTCAGAGCAACTTCGGTCGGACTGGTTGTGATCTTTGGAAACAGTTCCGAGACCGGGCGTCCGATCATCATCTCGATCAAACCTTCGTCACTGATCTCACCGGTATTCACCGTTCCGATATATTTACCGCCACGCAGAACTGTCACGCGATCAGAGAGATTGCGTAGTTCCGCCATGCGGTGGGATACGTAAATGATGCCGACGCCCTTTTCCTTCAATCGCCGGATAGTGCGGAACAGCTTTTCCGCCTCACCATCAGTCAACGATGCCGTCGGCTCATCAAGGATGAGAATTTTAGGGTCAAGCCGAAGCGCTTTGGCAATCTCGATCATTTGCCGCTGAGCACGCGACAGATGCCCGACCATCGCATCCAGCGGAACATTAAACTCCAGCTCATCCAGCAACTGCTGGGCCTCGGCGCGCATAGCCGCTTTCTTGAGGAAAAGCCTGCCACTCTTTTCGCGCGCCAAAAACAAATTTTCCAGTACCGTCAAATCCGGAACAAGGCTGAACTCCTGAAACACCGACGCGATACCAAGTTCACGCGCAAGTGCGGGGTTCATTTTGTTGTAGGTCTTTCCATTCACCGTCAGCTCACCCGCCGACGGCTCGAAAGTTCCAACGATCAAATTGATGAGCGTCGACTTCCCCGCACCATTCTCACCGAGAAGCGCATGGACCTCGCCAGGCTTCAGGTGCAGCTCAACGTTGCTCAACGCGGCAATGTTGCGGAAATTCTTTGTCAGCCCTTTGATGTGAAGCATGTTCATTCCCGATCAATGATCCCCGCCCGGCCTCTTTCGAGGCCAGACGACGTCGCATTGTTGAAAGGCGAAACTGCCTGAAAACGCAGCCTACTTGGCGTTGACCGAAAATACCGGACGCGTATTGGCTGGGGCGAAGATCTGCGTCGTATCAAAACTGTCGATATTGTCCTTCGTGACAATACCAGGAGAAACGAGCAGCACCTTCTCGTGCGGTTTCTTTTCAAGGGCACGAACAGCAAGATCAACGCCAATACGACCCATCATGACCGGATACTCAGTTGCAAAAGCAACAACTTTTCCGCTCTTGACCGCATCCAGCATCGTCTGGTTTTCATAGGACGAAACGATCATCACATCGTCACGCCCGGCATCTTCCACCGCGCCAATCGCAGCTTCGGCAGTTGGGGCCCCACCCCAGATCACGTTCATATCGGGATAGGTCTGCAGTGCATCTTCTACCAGACGCAACTGTGCTGGAACGCTGGCCTCACCAAACTGCTCGGCCAGCAACTTGATATTGCCTTCTTTGACGGAATCCCGGAAGCCGCTCATGTAGGTTTCCGCCCATCCGGAACCCTGAGGTCCGGGGAAACCAACTGCTTTCCCTTCCTTGTCGCCAAGAAGTTTCTTGGCATACTCGCCGGTCTGATAGCCCTTCTGATAGAAGTCTGGTGTGACGCGGGCAGTGATCGGCGTTTCGAGAATGGGGTTCGCCACAGCGATATTGACGATGCCCTTGTTCATGCCTTCAGTGATCTTCGCAGCGACGCCCGCTTCCGAGATTGGCGAAATCAGAATGGCATCCGCGCCGGCCGCGACGCAATCGTCATATTGCGAGATTTGCTTGGGAAGTGATGTGTAGCCGCCAGCCTGATAGATCGTCAGATTGACGCCCAGACGCTTGGCTTCCTCTACCATGCCGTAGTTGACCGACACCCAGTAGCCATCCTGAATATGAGGATAGAGAACGCAGAGGTTCCACGGCTTTTCTGCCTTCTCCAGCGGCGTGTATTCAATTTCAGAGACCGACTTCAGATCACCGTCCTTCGCGGACTGGATCTTGAAGGGCCACCATTTTCCGGATCCATCTGCAGCAAGTGCGGTTGCTGAAAACGAGACAGCCAGCGCCAGTATGGACGAGCCAATAGCATATTTCAGATTCATATCGAGACGAGCTCCCATTTTGCCCTCTGCGGTTGATTTTGTGAGGCGATTTTGCCTTCTTTTATTCGTTAACGCTTATATAGAATGACCACCCTGTCAATGAGATTGGATACATTATGTTTTATTTTTTCTCATTTGACGCTGAATAATCTACTTATAAGCCTCAAATGTATCCAATCACATTTTAATGCATGTCGCCACCGGGCTATTAAAGCCCGGTGCGCTCGTTCAGATTTTTGCCTTTAAGCCCGACCGATTGCGGCCAGCGTTTCATCCAGCGACTTCTTCGTTGCCGCGACAACATCATCCACCTGCGAAGGCGTGATGATCATGGGCGGGCAAAACGCAATCGCATCGGCCATGTTGCGCGTGATGACGCCATTGCCGAACATCGCCGCATTGGCGAGACCACCCAGTGTGCCGACTTTTTCGTGTGGCGCCTTGGTTGCCTTGTCACCAACCAGTTCAAGCGCGGCAATCAGGCCAACGCCACGCACTTCACCAACCAGCGGATGGTCGGCCAATTCACGCAGGCGCTTTTGCATATAGGCGCCTGTTTCACGCGCATTGGTCACCAGATCGCGCTCTTCGATGATCTTGAGGTTTTCAACCGCAACCGCAGCCGCAACCGGATGACCCGAGCCCGTATAGCCGTGACCGAATACACCAAGGCGTGCACTTTCATCCGCCACCGGCTGATAGACGCGGTCATTGAACATGAAAGCCGAGATCGGCAGATAGGACGACGAAATCTGCTTCGACAGCGTCATAATATCCGGCTTCATATTGAAGGTCTGCGAGCCGAACATATTGCCGGTACGACCAAAGCCGCAGATCACTTCGTCGGCGATCAGCAGAATATCGTATTTATGCAGCACGGCCTGGATCTTTTCCCAGTAACCTTCCGGCGGAACAACGACGCCGCCTGCCCCCATCACCGGCTCGCCAATGAAGGCTGCAACCGTTTCCGGTCCCTCGGCGAGGATCATGTCTTCCAGATCCTTGGCAAGACGCGTGGTGAATTCATCGACCGTCTCGCCCGGCAGTGCATCACGGTAATAATGCGGGCAGGTCGTATGCAGGAAGCCCGGCAGCGGCAGATTAAACGAGTTGTGATTGACCGGCAGGCCGGTGGCGCTTGCCGATGCAATCGTCACACCATGATAGCCGCGCTTGCGACCGATGACCTTGGTGCGCTGTGGCTGGCCCATGGCGTTGGCGCGGAACCACAACATCTTGATGATGGTGTCATTAGCTTCCGAGCCGGAATTGGTGAAATAGACCTTGCTCATGGGAACCGGCGCGATGCTGATCAGCTTTTCGGCTAGCTCGATGACGGGGGGATGCGACCGGTGCGTGAAAGTGTGCGAATAAGGCAGCTTCAACATCTGCTTGTGCGCAGCATCTGCAAGACGCTTTTCCGAAAAGCCGACGCCGACGCTCCAAAGGCCCGCCATCGCCTCGATATAACGCTTGCCGTTATTGTCTTCGACGTAGATGCCATCACCCTTTTCGATCACCGCTGGGCCGATTTCTTCGTGACGACGCGCATTGGTGTTGGAATGGAAATGATAGGCGATGTCGCGAGCTTCAACGGAATTGGGCTGTCTCGTCATGTAATTCCCTTTCAAAGCCGGTGGACCGGCTATTACGGCCTCTTATTTCCAGATGCAGCCCGAGACAGCAAAGCTTATGCTGTCGACACACGAAATCGTGGAGGCTGATCGTTCTTTTAAAGGAAGCTATAGATAACTTTACCTTCGTGCAACATATTTGATGCATCAAACTACAAATATGATAAAAAGCCATATTGGATGTTAGTGGAGAGCGCACGCATGCACAAAATTGCTGAATTGCAGACTCTAGTGCACGAGAACCTAGGCGATGTCGTTTATCGCAAACTCTCGGAAGCCTTGATGCGTGGCAAGTTTGCCCCCGGCACGCGGCTGACCATTCGCGAGCTGGCGGCTTCGCTGGGCACATCGGTCACGCCGGTTCGCGATGCACTGCTTCGGCTCATTCAGGACAACGCCCTCATCCAGAAAACACCGCGCGACGTGCGCGTGCCCATCCTGACACCGGAACGCTATTGCGAGATACGCGATATTCGGGTGCGACTGGAAGGGCTGGCGGTCAGCCGCGCTGCTGTTGCAGCGACACACGAAGATATTGCCCGGCTCTGGTCCATTATTAGTGACAACGAGATCGCGATTAAGGAGCAGCGCTGGGAAGATGCTCTAGAGTGCAACCAGATTTTCCACTCGGCTTTTGCAGAAATTGCGCGGATGCCGTCGCTGATTACAATCCTTGGAACCCTTTGGCTCCAGATGGGTCCGCTGATTGCAGGCATATATGAGTATGGCGGCCGTCACATGATTGAAGATCACTATATCGTCGTGAAAGCAATCCAAGCGCGTGATGCGGAGGCCGCGGAAGCAGCGCTTGCTAAAGATATTCTGGATGCAAGCGAGCTTATTCTCGAAAGAATTGCGGCACTCTCGGAGGAGTGACCTTCCAATGCGTTCAAGAATTCAAATTCGTCTTTCTTTGGTGCGAAGCCGTTTCGTCTGGTTTTACCCGATCTGCTCGACCTCTATAAATTCCTGAATGAATACATTGAACGGCACCGGGCGGTCTTGTTGAGAAATGCCCGCGATCCGGGCACGCTGTTTGTCAAAACAGTCAAGACAAACAGCAAGGATGCAGACTATGATCAAACGACATTCTACGAGGCTTGGCGGCTCACAATTCAGCGATACGGTATCTATAATCCTTATACGGACCGCGGCGCGATAAGAGGATTGCTTCCGCATGGTCCGCACAATGTCCGGGACGTCCCGGCTACTCATATTCTGAAGCAAACCGGCTCCTACGAACAGGCCAGCTATGCAATCCAGGATACGCCGGACATGGTGGCGAGCCACTATGGGAGATTTCTGCCCCAGGATAAGGCCGCGCTGGCCGCCAGGATACTCAATCAGGTCTGGATGGAAGCGTGAAGAGAACCGCGCCCAACATTAGCCACCTTATGGGAGCGGTGCCGCACGCAGCCGCTCTCTCAACAGAACATGAGCGAAAATTCGCCTTCCTGCGTCGTAATGATATCCACACAGTTAAGCGCTGGCGGTGATGGCATTAAGCAAAAGTTTTCTTTATGTTCGCATAATGCGGGTGAATTGCTGATCTAATGTCAGAAATATTCCCAGGGAATACGCTAAGCGGAGCATAATCATGCAGACCGAATTCGTCCATCGTTATGCCGCGCTCGGCCATCATTTCTTTCAGATTGCGTAAGCTCAGATTGTAAGTCAGGTACCATCGAACACACAGAAGGATGACGGACTTATCGAAATGATGGCCTTTGAACATCGAATAATCCAGCTTCTAGAGAGCTGGAAACCCTATATCAATGCTCGTTGACGAAACGTTTGCAACAGATCCTTCAGAATGAATGTTAATTTCAGTTGCTCAGCGGAATGTCTGCTATTGGAAACAGACAGACACGTTTTAAATGCGAAGATGAATGCGTAAAGCGGTCGTAGAGAGCTTTGATTGCCAGTCAACAACGGGCCTTCGCAACCATCCGGTGTTCAATATCGTGTGTGTTAAACGTGCCCCACCGCCGCTAAAAAGTGCTGTACAGATATTGCGCGGTAAACAGATCGAGATGCCCGCCACCGACATTCTTGTAGACCGTGATCTGGCGATCATCGCTGCGGCCCGGATGTTTTGACTGACATAGCTCAATCAAATCAGCTTCGATCTGCTCATGCTTGATCAGTCCAGTGGCGAGCGGAATTCCGAGTTCGCCCGAACCATCACAGCAATGGCGCGTATCGACAAATACCCGTCCGGCACGACGGAACACGTCATCATCGGCTTCACGCATGTCCGGCATATAGGCACCGATCAGATCGACATGAGCGCCCTCTTTGAGGAGTTTTCCCTTAACCAGCGGATTGGTCGACATGGTGACACACGATATGATGTCCGCCATCGATACTGTGTTATCGAGATTCTCCACGGCAACGATGTCGACGCCAGCAATGTCAAGTCGGCTGGCAAGTTTTTCCGCCCTGTCGAAGTTGCGGTTCCAGATAAAGACTTGATCGATCGACGGTCGGCTGGCGCAATGAGCCTGCACCACATGGGGCGCTAGCCCCCCGGCACCAACCACCAGCAAGGTACGGGCGTCCTTGCGCGCCAGCAGGCTGGCGCCAAGTGCCGAATCTGCCGCCGTCTTCTTGAAGGTTTCAATGGCGCCATCACAGACCATGAGTGCTTCGCCGGTCTGACCGCTGAACAGCGTTACCGTGCCTTGGATCGAAGGTTGGGCCACAGGAAGTTTGACATTCGCAGGGAAAACACCGACCAGCTTGACGGCAACCGCCTCCCCTTCGAGCCAAGCTACCAGGGACACAAACTGGTTGTCTGCGCTTTTCCGATCCTGAAGCACGGTCGTGTCGCTTTGCGGTCGTTTGCCGCTCGCATGCGCTTGACGCAAGGCTTCGATCAATCCCGGATAATCGAGCGCGGCTTCGGTTTGCTGTGCATTGAGAATTATCATCATTCGTTCCTGTCACGCCACGCGCTTCAAAAAACTTTTAGTACGCGGATGTTGTGGATTGCCAATAACCTTTTTAGGCGGGCCGGATTCAACAATCACGCCACCATCCATGAAAATCAGGTGGTCGGCGACTTCGCGGGCGAAGTTCATTTCATGCGTGACGACAATCATGGTCACGCCGTCTTCGGCCAACTGGCGCATCACCGCCAGAACCTCACCGACCAGTTCCGGATCAAGAGCTGATGTGGGTTCATCAAAAAGCATCAGCCGAGGCTGCATGGCCAATGAACGGGCAATCGCCACGCGTTGCTGCTGCCCACCGGAGAGCTGGTCGGGATAATAATTCGCGCGCTCGGTAAGGCCGACTTTTTCCAGCAACTTCATCGCCGCAGCAATGGCCGCCTGACGGCTAATCTTACGCACGATCATAGGCGCCTCGATGATGTTTTCCACCACGGTCTTATGGGGGAAGAGATGGAAGCCCTGGAACACCATGCCCATTTTCTGGCGCTGGCGTGCCAGTTCGTTGAAGGACATCGTATAAAGCCGCTCACCCTGCCAACGCATGCCGATCGGCTCGCCTTCCAGCAACACGGCACCCGAATCCGGCACTTCGAGATAGTTCAGACAGCGCAGCAATGTGCTTTTGCCGGAGCCGGATGGGCCGACAATGCAGGTCACGTCCCCCTTTTCCACCGTTATGTCGATGCCGTCGAGCACCCGGTGATTGCCAAAAGATTTGGTCAGTCTTTCCACCTGCAGCAGTGGCAAGCTCGCGGGCGTTTCATTCATTTTTGATATCCAAGCGCAAATTTGAAGGGCAGCAGTCTGGACAGGAATGACGCGGAACGGGTGATCTGCCGGGATTTCAGGTGGTTCTCGATATGGTGTTCGATGATAGTCAGGGCGGTTGACAGGATGAGATACCAGATCGTAGCCACGATCAGCAGCGGAATGGTCTGATATGTGCGCGAATAAATCATCTGCGCCGAATAGAGCAGATCGGGCAAGGCAAGCACGCTGACCAGCGACGTGAATTTCAGCATTGAAATGGTGTCATTGCCGATCGGCGGAATGATAATACGGATTGCCTGCGGCAGCACGATGCGCTTCATGATCTGAAACCGCGTCATGCCAAGTGTCGCGGCGGCCTCGGTCTGGCCCGGATTGATCGCCTGGATGCCAGCGCGGATGGTTTCGGCGGCATAGGCGCTTTCTGTAAAGGACAGGCCAAGCAGTGCTGCACTCATCGGCGTGATCAGCGTGTTCATGTCCCAGGACCACAATGTCGGCCCGAACGGAATGCCAATGGTCAGATTGGGAACCAGAAGCGCCAGATTGTACCAGAAAATCAGCTGAACCAGGGGTGGAACGCCGCGAAAGAACCATATCCACAGCCAGCTTGCCCATTGCAGCACCGGATTGGCCGAAAGGCGCATCACGGCCAGTATGATGCCGATTGCAAAACCGAAGATCATTGCGGCAAAAGTCAGGAACAGCGTGCGCGCCAAGCCAGCGAGAATGTCGGGATGAAACATGTAGCGCACAACAATGTTCCATTGCAGGTTCTCATTGGTCGCCAGCATATTGACAAAACTCAATGCGATCAGAATGAGCACGGCGCCGGTGATCCATCGAGACGGATGGCGCACGGGTATCGGTTTGACACTATGTATATCCGGCCGATGCGCGACCGTCTTTGCTGTTCTTGCCATGATTTACTCCAGACTACCGTATCGTGTTTAGCGAAATTCGTATTCGAACTTACCAAACCCGCCGGCCCGTGTTCCGGGCCGGCCCTTGCGCAATGGACCGCGGCTGTATTCGCACCGCCGCCGGCTGACGGGCGTTCTCATTCAATCGGCCCTGACTATTTTGGCTCCGGATTGTCCTTAGTAACCAGAACCGCCTTTTCCAGGGTGCCGGCGCCATCAACGCCCCACTTTGCCATGATTTCCTTGTAGGAGCCGTCATCGATCATGGACTGGATGGCATCACGGAAAACTGGCCCAAGCGCATCACCCTTGCGCACGCCAATGCCGTTGAAGACCGGATTGCTGACCAGTTCAGATACGCTGAAGCGCCCCGTAATCTTGGCCATATAGTGCATTTTTGCCGATCCGGCCGCCACCATCTCAACACGCCCCGAGGACACAGCCAGTTCGGCGGCGTTCTGGGTGGTGAATTGCTGCAGGTTAATCGGCTTCTCACTGGCGGATTCGCACAATTCCGCGCTCTTTTCCTTCAGATATTGGTAGTCCCAGGCACCTGTCATCACTGCAACGCTATGGCCGCACAGATCTTTTTCCGACTTGATGGAAAAGTCCTTGCCTTTCAAGAAGGCATAGGCAGTGCCTTCCTTACGCTGAGGAATGAAATCAAGCGAATCAAGCCGTTCCGGCGTCACACCGAAGGAAGAAAATCCGGCGTCAAAACGCTTGCTGGCCAGGCCCGGAATGATGGCGTCGAAACTGGTTGCGGTAAATTCGAATGTCACGCCAATGCGTTCCGACATGGCTTTGGCCATGTCGATGCTCCAGCCTTTCAGGACGCCGTCTTCGACAAACTCGTCCGGTGGCCAGTCATTGAAGGCAGCAATCTTGACGCCCTTCCTGTAATTCTCCGGCACAGCGTCCTGTAGTGCCTTGATCGGTGCGGCATGCAGCGAGGTGATGCCGGCGGCCGTGGCCAGCGCCGCCAGCGCTACCATCATGCGCCGGGATGCGGTTTTGCGACGATTGGTCATTTATCTCCCCTTTTGATTGGAATTTTATCCCCGTGCGAGGCTCGTCTTCTACTTGCGTTGCTGATAATGATATGCGAACGTTCTCACAATATAGCCATTGATTGATCGCATCCGTCAAGTTGAAAGTTGAGATCAGGCCCAACTTCGCCTATGAAACGGTACAGGTATTGAGCAGCGTGCAACTGCTTGGAAGGAACGCGCAGACATGAGTGAACGACGCGCCGACAAGACGACCATTGCCGATGTGGCGCGCCTGGCCGGCGTCAGCACCGCGACCGCCGGACGGGTATTGGGCGGCTATGGCTATACCAGCGAAGAAATCCGCGACAAGGTGAAGAAATCCGCTGATACGCTGGGCTATCGCCCCAATCTGCTGGCACGCAGTCTTATCACCGGGCGCAGCAAGACCATAGGCGTTGTCGCGGGCGACATGCAAAGCCCGTTTTACGCCAGTATTCTGCGCGGTATTTCCGATGTGGTTCGTGCGCGCGGCTTTGGCCTGATCGTCACCAACAGCGATGAATCGATCGATCGTGAGCTGGAGGCAGTGGATCTTCTGCGCGAAAAGCAGGCCGACGGCATCATCATTGCGCCCTGTGATATTCTCAAGGCGCAGCACTTGCACGATGTCGTTGCCAGCGGCTGTCCGGTGGTCCAGATCGATCGCCGCGTCAAGGGATTGAAGGCAGATTCGGTGACCGTCAATGGCCGCCAGGCCGCCCACGCCGCAGTGACCCAAATGATTCTCGACGGCCATAGTCGCATTGGCGTACTGGCGGAACTCGAGCATGGCCGCTACAAGAATCTCAACGCATTTCTTCACGACCGCCAGCACAAGAAAATCGATATTTCATCGCTTTATCCGAGCTGGCAACGTCTGCTCGGCTATATCGAAGCGCATGAGGAAGCCGGGATCGCCTTTGATCCGAGTCTCGTTGCCCAGGTGGGCAGCTATTCGATCGATATTGCCCGCCAGCACGCCATCGCGTTGCTGACCCGGGAAAACCCGCCTTCAGCGCTGTTTACCACCGATGGATTGATGTCAGCCGGCGCCATGCTGGCGATCAGCGAACTCGATATTTCCATTCCGCAGCAACTGTCCGTGGTCTGCTTCGACGATCTGGACTGGATGTCGTTCTTTACCCCTAAACTGACGGCAATCCGGCAGCCACTGCTCGAAGTTGGCGAAGCCGCGGCGCGTCTAGTCCTGGAGCGGCTCGATAGCGCCGATCGGGCGCAGCAGGATATTGTGCTGCATGCCGAATGGCAGCCGCGCTGTTCGCTCGCCCACCATCCCGGTTGATCTGGCCGGCCTTAACCTCAAAAAGACATGCGCAGCCGACTCAATCCTGCAACTCGGCTATAGGCTCGCCGAGATCAATCGGCGCGGCATGACCTGTACCGCCATATTGGCCACATGTCGCCGCAGCAACGCGTGACGCCGCCTGTAGCAATGTTGCGGGCGCCTCGCCCTTCACCAGGCCATAAAGGGTGCGGGCGATGAAACTGTCGCCAGCGCCTAACGTGTCAACCGCCACAATCGGCGTTGCTTCGGCATGGAAAACCCCTTGCGCACCGGCAAGAACTGCGCCCTTGGTGCCGCGGGTGACCAGCACCCAATCCGCGCCGCTCTCGCGCAGGCAGCCAATGGTCGCCGTAACCTCGTCCGGCGAAAGCTCACCGCCCGAAACAGCGGCCAGAAAGCATTTCGGGCCGATGCGTCGATAGTGTTCCACGTCGCGACGGATGGAGAAATCATAGGACAGGCGTTGCGGCGCAATAGCATCCAGCCAGCCGTCAAGGCCACTCGACTGACCGATATGGACGGCATCGAACCGGCGCGCAAACTGAATATCGGCAGCGCTCGGCTCAAACATCGACACTCCGAGATCAAAGCGGATGAAATAGCGATCATTATTGCCGCGATGACCAATGATGCAATAGGCCGTCTTGCCTGTGGCCTCCATACGCAGATGCGAAGTATCGACCCCCTCGTCGCGCAGTGCGGTCTGAATGACCCTTCCGGCCGCATCCGCGGCAACCACGCCGATATAGGCCGCCTCGGCCCCAAAACGGCTCATATGGATAGCGACATTGACACAGTTACCGCCCGGAAACATTTCCCGACGCGAAATGTAACAATCGACGACATTGTCGCCCATCGCCGCGATTTTGATCATTCTTATTTTCCCAATTGACAAGATGTGAGAACGTTCGCACACTAAAGTAGAACTGTCAACGTATCGCGGGATTGGTACCGGGAAATGTTGCACTGGACCGGAACGGCTGCCGATCGGCACAGCCGGGCTCTTCAAGACGCTGAAAAGAGGAATAGAATGCCCAAACAACTTCCTACCGATATTGCTGAAACCTTGAATGCGCTTGCGCAGCGGGATTTTTCGCATGTGTTTCTGGTTGCCTGCGGCGGATCGCTGTCAATCATGCATCCGGGCAAGTATTTTCTGGATCGCCATTCGGGACTGCTGACCTCTGATGTCTATAATGGCGACGAGTTCGTCACACGCGACCCGCGTCGCCTCAACAGCGATGCCATTGTCATTCTGTGCTCCCAGACGGGCACCACCAAGGAAACGGTGCGGGCGGCAGAACATGCCCGTCGCCGGGGCGCCTGCGTAATCTCCCTGACGCTGGATCCGCAATCGCCGCTCGCCGCCGCCGCCGACCACGTGCTGCAATACCAGGCGTCCTACACCACCGGCATCCCGATCGATGGTGCCGACAGCAATTACAGCGTGCTTTACATGTTGCTGGCGGGCATTGTCGATTTACGCGACAAGACCAGCCTGCTGCCCAAACTGCTGGAAAGCCTGCCGGCACTGCAACCGGCCATTGAACGCGGTCAGCAGCATTTTGATGAAACCTTTACCAGATATGCAGAGCGCTATGGCCGCGAAAAAGTCGTGTACACCATGGCTAGCGGTCCGGTTTATGGCGCAGCCTATTCATTCTCCATCTGCGTGCTCATGGAAATGCTGTGGATCAACTCGCAAGCTATCCACGCCAATGAGTTCTTCCATGGCCCATTCGAAGTCGTCGATAAAAATGCCTGCTTCGTCGTCATGATTGGGCTCGATGAAACGCGTGCGCTGGCCGAGCGTGGCCGGGATTTCCTGTACCGTTTCGGCGAGCCGGACAATATGTTGGTGCTGGATGCAGCGAAACTCGATCTCGCTGACATAGATGACACTTTCAAGGGATATTTCGTGCCGTTGATTTTCTTCGATGCTCTTTGGAAATTTGCCTATAAGTTGGCGGCGAAACGTGAACAGGTCATGCTGGACGGTCGCCGCTACATGAAAAAGATCACCGACTACTAACAGCACCCCGGCTCAATCTTCGTTGAAGTTGGGCCGGGACTACTACCGTTCCCGACATTGCCATGGCTGCTCGCTAGGTGTTGTCACGTTAAGTTTCTCTGGCCGGAAAGGCCAGGGGCTCGTAGATATTCAGGCGAAACAGGCCGCAATTTTCCATGCATCGAAAGCTTCGAGGCGATGGTAGCGAATTGTGTGTGCGGCTCGGCGACGAGATGGAACAGAGAAACAATTGCG
>NZ_JABXGB010000029.1:0-53321 GCF_022627935.1 Ochrobactrum sp. C6C9
TGTTCCCAGCATTTAAGCTGAAGTCAGGCGGAAATTCCACTTATCCTAGCTGTGCAGATTTCCCGAGCCAGCTCTCTCCTATCGAGACGCATGGTCTGGGTGCGCGGGGATTCAACCTTTATGACGGTACGCTGAACCATGCCGAATTCCAGAGCATCACAACCTTTGGTGATGGCGCAATCGGGGTCCAGCTGTCAAAGCCGTTTGGTACCATCACGGTTGATGGGGATATAAGGACGAAAGGCGGGGAAGGGGAGAGCCTCGTACGCGGAAAAGTAGTTCATCTCAAAGCCCATGCGTTCAGCTTAAAGCCAGGAGCGAGCGGCAAGGAGTTCAAGGTGTTGGGGCAGGCAATTGCGGAGAACGAGACCGTTGCCGACTTTGATTTTGAAGCACCGGTGGACGTGATTCAACGCTGCGAGATAGCCGGGAAGAAGCTAGGGGCGTCTTGAGCGTTTGTTGCCAGACTTAAGCGCGGATACGGAAGTTCTGACTTGTGGGTGCTTTAAAACGTTGAGTCTATCAACGCATCTTGCTGCTTGCTTGTATGGGTGAGATTGTTTGCGGCAATCGGGCGCTCCGAGATAAACTTATAAGTTCGCGTTTAAATTGAAGCCAGCTGTCAACTCGACTGACACATTAATCATCTTATAAATTATAAATAAAATTTGTCTTCTCAACTTACGGTGCTCTCCGTTGGCCGCGGAGGTGCTCAGCCGCCGGTGCAAGCGATCGGCTCAGCCAGGCCTATGGTCCATGAGAGTCGACCATCTACTATCGCCAGTGTCTGCTGGCCGTCGGAATAGGTCGTTCCATCGGTCCCTTGGGAGGGCAGGTCGATGGCGGGTTTGCCGTTGATAGATACCGAAGCGCTCTCTCCGAGGAGACGAACAGCCAGATGAGTGCCGTCTTTGCACACGTAATCGCTAACAGGGTGGGGATTACCTCCGCCTATCGACGCGCCTGACGCGGAATTCACCAGGCTGATAAGTAACACCACACTGGTTGCTGCGGCTGAAATCTTTTTTTGCATGGCTATTCTCCCAAGAAATGCCCATACCACTATGGTCGCAAACTTAATAGCATCGTAATATTTATTGGCGATTAGTATTCTATACCGTAACAATAATATTGGAAGTCAAAAAGAAACGGGGCACCTTTAAGATGGTTACGATATTTGCGCTCTCCGTCCAAATGTCTCTCCTTGCGTTTGCTGCATTAGGGGGAGCGTTTTTTCTGTTTGGGCGCCTGATGCTGCATATATTTGCAAAATATGCCGAACGTGACCCTCTATCGATACCAGTCGGAGCATTTGTCGCTACAGTGGCGACGGCTTGGGCGCTTGCACTCGGATTTGTCGCGGCTGACATATGGGCCATTACCGCAAAAGCAAATCAAGCCACACGCGATGAACGCTCCGCGATCATTCGATTGATTGGAATTGCCGATTCTCCAGAAATCGATGCACCTCCTCTGCGAGAGGTATTGATCCGCTACAGGAACGCTGTCGTAGACGATGAATGGGTGAAGAACATAAACCTGCAGCCGGCTGGCTCGGTCGAAAAGTCCCTGCAGGACATCCGCGACGTGATATTGAAAATGAGCAAAGAAAATATTCCAGGTCCCGTAATTTCGTATTTATTAAGCGATCTTGATATTCTGCAAGATGCCAGAAGCATGAGGCTTTCTATCGGAACGACGTCTGTTGATACCTACAGATGGTATTTGGTTATTTCTCTCACTATCATGACAGTAATTGCGATTTCTTCGACACATTCAGACAGAGTTCGTGCCGGAGTTGTGGCTCTGCTTATATACACGGTCAGCGCAACTTTATGTCTGTGGATACTGGCGATTCATGCAAATCCATATCAGGGAATTGCTAAAATCGAGCCCACGATTTTAATGTCATCCCATTGACCGGTTCGTAAGTGGTCGCGGTAACAAAGTTAGTGGTGTGATCGGGACATTTATGTGCATTGACACGCGTTAAAAAGCTTTAACCAAAAGTAGATTATCCGTGCATTCCTGCCGTCTAAATACGACACCTGCCGTATATCATTGCGTTTCAGCGAAGCCTAATACTCCTGCCATTGGACCATGGGGAGGAGCCATTATGTCGTCGCTGGACTTATGGATACCGTTTGCTGTTGCGACGTTGACATTTGCTTGCGTGCCAGGGCCAGCAATACTTTACATGACCGCGCAAACCCTTGCGCACGGTCGCAATGCTGGCCTGATGGCGGCTCTTGGTGTTCATCTGGGATGTTACGTGCATATCGTTGCTGCCACGATAGGCCTTGCATCGTTGATGGAACACGCACCGATCATCTACGCAATTATAAGGTTTGCCGGTGCCGGATATCTGATCTGGTCGGGGTTCGCCCTATTCTTTAATTGGAATAGAGAAGGCGATCAATCCGGAAGTCCGGTATCAAAAACGTTTCGCGACAGTATCGTGGTTGAAGTTCTCAACCCGAAGACAGCGCTGTTCTTCCTAACTTTTCTGCCGCAATTCGTGCAGCCGGCGACCGAAATTCCGCTCTGGCTTCAGTTCCTTGTGTTGGGCATCGTCGTAAACTTGATTTTCTCAACTGCCGACGTTGCAGCTGTCGCTATTGCATCTCTCGCCTTCGGACACTTCCACAGTAACAAGATGGGTTGGATGGTGCCAAAGGCGTGTGGCACGATACTGGTGGGGCTGGGTGCGGCTCTCGTCAGCCATCATTTTTAGTGCAGGCATGTCGTGGACGCGGCGGAAGTTAGAGGTTGTGGTTTATAGACTGATGATAAGAGAGAGGCATTGCGCTCAACCAAACTGGAGCACTTAGACTCAACGAATGTGCTTTGTTTGCGCTCAGTGGTCCGCGATGGGTTGCCGCGTTGTAATGCCACTTTATGGCTGGCCATCGCTTGATTTTGCTGCGATATATCCAAATGAAAGGCGATTTGGATGGTCCAGAAGCAAGTCATTAAAGCGAACCTGTCGGAACAGATTTATCGCAATCTGCGCCTCTCTCTCATGGAGGGTGAATATCGTCCGGGGGAGCGTCTCACGATTAGCGGTGTGGCCGAACTTTACGGTACATCGATTACGCCGGTGCGCGAAGCTATCATGCGTTTGGCCTCGGAGCAGGCCCTGAATTTTGTTGCCGCCACCTCGGTCGCGGTGCCTGTTTTGACGCCGCGCGATCTGCGCGAGATTGTGGCTATTCGCAACAATCTGGAAGGTATGGCGGCCTACCGCGTCGGCCAAACTGCTACAGGTGAGATTGTAGAAGAATTCGAGAAGCTCAATGCGAGTTTCACCGCAGCGGCGGCACAGGACCCACGCGAGGCCGCTCAGACAAATCGTGAGTTTCACTTTCTGATTTTGCGCCGCGCCGAGCTGCCCTATGTCGAAACGATTTGCGAAAACATGTGGACACTGATGGGGCCGTTCCTGCGTACATTTCACGAGGAAATGCCAGTCAGGCAATTGTCCGGCGAAGATCATCAGCATTTCCGCTTCATCGAGGCTTTGCGTCGCAACGATCCTGACGCCGCGCGCAATGCAATGCAGGCTGATATTCAATGGGCGAATGAACTCGTCGCCCGGATAGAAGAAAAGAACAGCGAGAACGCTCGCTGAGTGCTGTTGTGCCGCGCCTCGCGATTAACGAGGCACGGCCTTTATCATGCGATGGAATAGCCGCCGTCCACCGGGAGTAGCGCTCCATTGATATAACGCGCGGCAGGTGAGATGAGAAAGCCGATCACCTCCGCGATTTCCTCCGGCTCCGCCCAGCGTCCAAGCGGAATACGTGCTGTGATAGCTGGCCCGCGCGATGGATCGTTTTTAGCGCCTGCTCCCATCCGCGTGTTTACCCACCCCGGAGCAATGGCGTTGCAGCGTATTCCCTCACGTCCCCACGCGACGGCAAGGGAACGCGTCAGTGCAACGATGCCGCCCTTGGATGCGGCATAAGCGGGCGCGTTGGCCGAACCGAACCAGCTCCACATGGATGCGATGTTGACGATGCTGCCTTTTGCGGCCAGCAACTTTTCCCGCGCTGCGGTCGCTGCTGCCAGAGAGGCGGTGAGATTGACCTCAAGCACCTTATGGAATTCAGCTGCCTGCCATTCGCGCGCCTGCCGAATGATACCAGCGCAATTGATGAGCGCATCAATTCGTTCGGCACTGTTCATCAACCGGTCAAGATCATCGGTATTGGTCACATCCGTTTGGATGAACTCAAGCCCCTCGGGCAGGGGCTCTTCCTTGTCCATGCCGCCAGCGATCACCCGCCAGCCCTGCGACAGCAGAAATCTGCTTGTGGCCAGGCCGATACCAGTGCCGCCGCCTGTGATGACTGCCGTTTTCATGCCATTTGACCTTTGCGAATGAAGGATTCCGCGACTTCGTGAATACCGGCCCCATCAAGCTTATAATGTGCGTAAAGATGCGTCGGCGGAGCGATCAACGCGTATTCGTCATAAATGCCATGGCGCTTCAGGCGCACGCCCTTGCCCTCGTCGGCAATCACTTCTGCCACAGCCGAGCCGAGGCCCCCGAGCACATTGTGTTCTTCCACCGTCATGATGCAGCGGGATCGTTCTGCGGCTTCAAGAACGGCATCGCGGTCCATCGGCTTGATCGAAGCCATGTCGATGACACCGACCGAATGACCAGCAGCGTTGAGTGCGACTGCTGCTTCCAGCGCAGCATGAACGGTAATGCCGCAGGCGATAATTGTCAGCTCGTCCCCGAGAGAGTGAACATGCGCCTTGCCGAACTGGAAATTCGCGCCGTCACTATAAACCACCGGATCGCGACCGCGCCCGATACGGAAATAGATCGGCTGATCCCAATCGGCTGAAGCTCGGATTGCGGCTTCCAACTGTGCCCCATCGGACGGCGAAACCACGGCCAGATCGGCGATGGAACGCATCGTTCCGATATCTTCCGTCGCATGATGCGAGGTGCCGTAGAAGCCCAGCGAAATACCCGTATGATGGCCGACCAGCCGCACCGGCTGCGCGGAATAGGCGACATCCATGCGGATTTGTTCGCAGGTCAGAAGTCCGAGAAAGGATGCGAAAGTCGCCACAAAGGGCGTAACGCCGCAGGTGGCGATCCCTGCTGCGACAGAAACCATGTTCTGCTCGGAGATGCCGAATGAAATATATCGGTCGGGATGGGCGGCGGCAAAACGGTTCAAACCATTGGAATATTGAAGGTCGGCGGAGCCGGCGACTACATTATGCCCCGCTTCGACGAGTTGCATCAGGCCATTTGAAAGGTGGTCGAGGCCGGGATTGACCATATTCAGGCCGCGATACTGCCAGGAATTAGGGGATTTAGGGCTGCTCATATCAGATTACCTTCGATTTGATTTCGGCTACGGCTGCGTCTGCGTCCTCGGTGTCCAGCCAGCCCAAATGCCAGCCCGGTTCGGTTTCCATGTAGGAAACGCCTTTGCCTTTCACTGTTTTGGAAATCACCACGACGGGGCGCTCGCGGGTGTCGTCTGCGCGCAAGCGGCGCAACAATTCCGTGACAGCGGTCACGTCATGACCGTCGACTTCATGGACTTCCCAGCCAAAAGCCGACCATTTCTGGTCAAGCGGCTCGATGTTCATCACGTCGTCCACTTTGCCGTCGAGCTGGTAGCCGTTGCGATCGACAATGGCGATAAGATTGCTCATCCGGTTCTGGGCTGCAAAGAGTGCCGCCTCCCAGACCTGACCTTCCTGCATTTCGCCATCGCCCATCATGCAGAAGACCTTGTAGGATTTGCCGGTCCAGCGCTGCGCGAGGGCGATGCCGATAGCATTCGATAGCGCGTGACCGATAGAGCCGGACGAAAAGTCCACGCCTGGAACCTTGCGCATGTCCGGGTGATCGCCGAGCGGACTGCCGAGCCGCGTGTAATCATCGAGCCATTCTTTGGGGAAAAAGCCGAGATCCGCATAAATCGGAAACAGGCCAACGGCTGCGTGGCCCTTGCCAATCGTGAACCGGTCGCGTTCGTCCCAATGCGGCTCGCCATGACGCAGGTTCATCACGTCGTAATAAAGCGCTGCGAAGGCTTCTGCCGCCGAGAAGACAGAGGTGTAGTGACCGGTCTTTGCAATATCGATCAGTCGGATGGTTTCCAGTCGAATGAACTGCGCGCGCTCGCGCAGAAATGAAACCGTTTTCTCATCGGGCATATAGCTGTTCGCGCCGGGCGATGCTCCAGCGGATGACATTCCGACGGGCGATGGCAGGGTCATATTCTTCTCCATGGGTGGCATATGCGCCGCAAGGGCCAATCCTGAAAGCGGGCGTCATGTTTGCGTCAAGGCGGCTCCTTCCGACCAGACGAAAATATGTATATTGACTCTTTGAGGATACATCAAGCATCATATATGATATGTAATCGCGAAAATTCGGCGGGGCGGGAGGAACGCAAATGATAATTTTTGGATCACCATCGCGCTATGTGCAGGGTGCTGGAGCTCTGAAAGAGCTTGGTCCCGAACTTGTTCGACTGGGCGGAGATGCAGTTCTGGTCGCTGACCCCGTGCTGTGGGAACAGTACGGAGACATGATCGAGCAATCGTTTCGCAACCAGCAGATCACAGTCGCGGTGTTGATGTTTGGCGGTGATTGCACCGAGGCCGAAATCACCAGGTTACATGATGCGCTCGCCGGCGTGCCTTCTGTCGTTGCGGCAGCTGGCGGCGGCAAATGCATCGATGCGGGCAAAGCCTTGGCGCATCGCTTGAACGCCAAAGTCGTAACAGTGCCAAGCATCGCATCGACGGATGCGCCGACCTCGCACAATTATGTCATGTATGACGATGCCCATCGCATGGTGGGCGTCAGCAAACTCCCGCGTAATCCCGAGCTTGTTCTGGCCGATACGGCGGTTATCGCGAAAGCTCCGAAGCAATTTTTCCTGGCTGGAATAGGCGACGCGATCGGGAAAATCCATGAAGTAAGATGCTGCGCCAATGCGCAGGGCAAGAACATCTTCGGTGGCAGTTCCGCCTGGACAGCTGTGGTTCTGGCCGAAGCGTGCCACGCAATATTGCTGGAACATGCCGAGGCCGCACTCGCCGCATTAGACAGGAAAACACCGACGCCCGCGCTGGAGCGCGTCGTGGAAGCGACAATCCTGATGAGTGGCCTTGCTTTTGAAAGCGGGGGCTTGTCCGTCGCGCATTCGATGACGCGTGGGCTGACCGCAGTATCGCCTTTCGCGGAAAAAATGCATGGCCTTCAGGTTGCCTATGCAAATGTCGTTCAGATGCACGCCCAAGGGGCGCAGACGCCTGAGATCGATGCCTTTGTTGCCTTTTCCCGTCGTGTCGGCCTGCCAGCCACCTTGATCGAACTCGGTGGACGCGCTGCGGCTGACGACGAGATCGGAGAAATCGTCAGCAGAACGATGACTGCGCCGCACATCGGCCATCTGCCGCGTCCGTTGGATGCGGATGGGCTTGAGGCGTCAATACGGTGGGTCGAGTCCCGTTATACGGCAGCCTGAGAGAGCAATGGACATGCCTGCTCCCCATAAAGCCGCACAGGACGTGGCGAGAGTATCAGTCTTTCACATGTGCCAACAGTCCGGCGCCACCGCCTTCAATATCCATGTTCAGCGCTTCATAGGCGGCGTCGGGATCTCTGGCGCGGATGGCTTTCACAATGCGCACATGCGGATGCGGATCCCAGTTCAGCGGTACGCCGCCATCATAGAGATGAGAGAGCAGGGGCCCGCAGCGGACCCAAAGATTGGATACCATTTCATGCGTGACCGGCAGGCCCGCAATCTCACAAAGTTTCAGGTGAAATTTGGTGTTCAGCCCGATGGCGGTAGGAAAGTCATCGGCATCCTGGGCTGCACTCAGCTTATTATGAATAGCCTCAAGCGCATCGACTGCCTCTGGGCTGGCATTGAGCGCGGCTTCACGCGCAGCGTTTCCTTCGAGAAAACCGCGCACTTTACGAACTTCAATCAGCGTCGCACGGGTGAGGTGAGGCACGGAAATACGGCCACGTCCATCGATCTCAAGCGCATGCTCGGCGACAAGCCGAAACAGCGCTTCGCGCATCGGCGTGGCGCTGATTCCGAAGCTTCTGGAGATCGGACGCAACGGCAGGTCTTCGCCCGGCTTGAGTCGGCCCTCCATAAGCGCCTCACGCAGATTGGTATAGGCAAGCTCGCTAAGGTTTTGTCTTTGAATGGGTTTTATCCATTCGGTCGCTGTAGCTTCTACCATTCATCACCCCTTTGATCGGCAATCTTGCGGTTCTCAATTGACTCAGTGTTATAACATGTGGCTTATAACATATATAGACATGGCGCGATACGGTTGAGGAGCCGGTGCGCCGGAGGAGGATTTAATGCTAGCCTTGCGCAAGCGTCTACCCGCTCCGGGTGCGGAGTTGGTAGAATGCGATCGAATTGAGGCCCTCTCCACGGGAGAGATTGCCGTTAAAGTTCATGCTGCGGGCATCTGCGGCAGCGATCTCCATGCGCATGCATGGGAGCCAGCTTACGGCTTCATGGAATCCTTTCTGCCGCTTACCCTCGGACATGAATTTACGGGGATCGTGACTGGCCTCGGCGCTAGCGTGAGTCAGCTTGCCATCGGCGATGCCGTTGTGTGCTGTCCAACCGTTGCTTGCGGAAAATGCAAATCCTGCCGCAGCAGTCGCCCCGGCAGTTGTGAATCGCGCCGCGTGATTGGTCTCCATCGGGATGGTGGCTTCGCGGAAGAGGTGCGTATCCCCGCTAAAAATGCGCTGTTGCTGCCCAATGCAATGCCGCTGGACGTGGCCGCACTTACAGAACCACTGGCGGTATCGATCAATGCCGTCAATGTCAGCGAAGTCTTGCCTGGAGATCGGGTGCTGGTATTGGGACCCGGTCCGATCGGAATGGGCGTCGCGATTGTCGCCAAAGCGCGCGGCGCGAAGGTGATGCTTGCTGGTTATGATGATGATGCACGCCTCGAGCTGGCGCGTGCCATGGGCATCGAAGCTTGTGTGGACCTGAAGCATGTGAATTTGGCGGATGCTGTGACGAGCCACTTCGAGGGCGGGCTCGATATCGTTTTCGAAGCAACCGGGCGCGCTGAAAGTGTGGCTTCCGGATTGACCCAGCTTCGTTCTGGCGGTGTTCTGGTGGTTGTCGGTATCCATGCCGAACCACTCACTCTTGATCTCAATGTGCTGGTGCGCGGCAAAAAGCAATTGCGCGGCAGCCACGACGCCACACCGGAAGCCTTCGCTGAAGCCGTTGAGCGTCTCGCTGCGGAGCCTGAGCTTTATACCCGCATGATCACCCATCGTTTGTCTTTGGCTGACGCCGAAGAAGGATTTGCGCTCGCCCGAAAGCGGGCCGCGCTCAAAGTGATGCTGTTTCCCGAAGGAAATCCCAATGTCTGATATGACGACGCTTTCCGTTGTAGCTGCCCGTCCGGGTGGCCCTGAAGTTCTCGAACTTGTTGCGCGTGAGTTGCCCGCCCTGAAGCCCGGCGAGATGCGCGTACAAGTGCATGCGGCAGGCGTCAATCGGCCCGATGCCATGCAGCGTGCCGGTAACTATCCACCACCGCCCGGTGTGACTGACGTTTTGGGGCTGGAACTGTCGGGCGTGGTCCTTGAGACGGCGAATGACGTCACGCGTTTCCGCGTGGGTGACCGCATCATGGCGCTGGTGGCCGGTGGCGCTTATGCTGAAGAAGCCGTGGTGCAGGCGGATGTCTGCATACCGGTGCCAGCCGGTCTGTCGATGATTGAGGCGGCAGGTATTCCCGAAACCTACTTCACGGTTTGGAGCAACCTTTTCCAGCGTGCTCGCCTTCAGCCCGGCGAAACGGTGCTCCTGCATGGCGGCACGTCCGGTATCGGCGTGACCGCGACATTGCTGGCCAAGGCCATCGGCGCACGCATGATCACCACATGCGGTTCGGACGACAAGTGCCGTGCATCCGAAGCTCTGGGCGCGGTGGCCTCAATCAATTATCGCACAACCGATTTCGTTGAGGCCGGCCGGGCATTGACTGAGGGGCGTGGACCAGAAGTGATCGTCGATATGGTCGGCGGCAGCTACATGCAGCGCAATCTGCAATTGGTGGCCGAGGATGGACGCATTGCGCAAATCGCCTTCCAGCAAGGATCGCAGGCCCAGATGGACATGGGACCTTTGCTCTTCAAGCGCCTCACGCTGAGCGGTTCGACGCTCCGCGCGCGCCCGCTGGCGATGAAGGCGGCATTGACCCGCGCGGTGGAGACCGAGGTCTTGCCGTTGATCCTCGACAAGGGGGCTCGTCCCGTCATCGATTCCGTATTCAACCTTGCCGATGTGCGTGAAGCCCATGCCCATCTCGAAGCCTCAGCGCATACCGGCAAGATTGTTCTTAAAACGACTGCCTGCGGCGAGGAGTAAGCGCAGATGCTAGATGTTCAACGACGTTCCAATCGTACCGGCGCTCATATCTTGGCAGGCGCGTTGCAGCGCCATGGTGTTACCCGTGTCTTCGGACAGTCGATCCCTTCAGCGTTCTTTCTTGCCGCGCCTGATTTCGGCATTACGCAGGTCGGCTACCGTACGGAAAATGCGGGTGCGGCCATGGCCGATGCTTATGCCCGCGTCTCTGGGCAAGTTGCGGTCGTAACCGCTCAGAACGGTCCGGCAGCAACCTTGCTGGTTCCGGGCCTCGCCGAAGCACTCAAGGCTTCTATTCCGGTTGTGGCAATTGTTCAGGATGTCCATCGCCAGTTTACCGACAAGAACGCTTTTCAGGAGCTGGATCATCTGGCGCTCTTTGACGGAGCAGCCAAATGGGTTCGTCGCGTCAGCGAGATTTCGCGTATCGAAGACTATGTCGATATGGCCTTTACGGCTGCGACGACCGGTCGTGCAGGCCCGGCTGTTCTTCTGGTTCCGCTCGATGTTCTCGATGAACTGGACGACGGTGCATTAAAGACTGCACGTCAGGCTTCTCTTGGCCATTACCCTCTTGATCCGGTTGCGCCAGATCCGGCACGTGTCAGCGAAGCTGCGGCGCTGCTTGCGTCCGCACGTCACCCTTTGGTTATTGCTGGCGGCGGCGTGCACAGTGCGCGCGGCTATGAAGCTCTGTCTGCGCTGCAGGCTCTCGGTTTCCCTGTCGCGACCACGGTGATGGGCAAGGGTGCAATCGACGAAACCAATCCGCTTTCGCTTGGCGTGGTGGGATATTTCATGGGGCCTGGCGCGCGTGCGGGTCAGCTCGCGCCGATGGTGCAGGACGCAGATGTCATATTGCTGGTCGGCAATCGCACCAATCAGAACGGCACCGACAGCTGGCAGCTTTATCCCAAAGACGCGCGCTATATCCAGATCGATATTGATGGCACAGAGGTTGGCCGCAACTACGAGGCGCTACGCCTTGTCGGCGATGCGCGTCTTGGGCTCGAAGCCCTTGTTGCAGCCCTGAAGCTGCAGGACCTGTCTGTTCGCGAGGCGCAGCGCTCGGCCACTGAGACACGCATTCGCGATGGCTTGAAGGACGGCGCAAAACTGCGCGAGACCAAGGCGGGTTCGGATGCGACACCACTGCGGCCCGAACGGATTGTCGCGGAAATCGACCGTCTGTTTACGCCCGATTCCATTGTCGTGGCGGACGCGTCCTATTCCTCGATCTGGGTTGCCGATGGTGTGACCATCCGCTCCGGCGGACAACGGGTCATCACGCCACGGGGCCTGGCCGGTTTGGGCTGGGGACTACCGTTTGCGCTGGGCGCAAAGGCAGCTCGCCCGCAGTCGCCGGTTATTTGCCTGACGGGCGACGGTGGTTTCGCGCATGTCTGGGCCGAGATCGAAACCTCCAAGCGGATGAACCTGCCAGTCGTGGTTGTTGTGCTCAACAATCAGATTCTGGGTTACCAGAAACATGCGGAACTCAGCCTCTTTGGTGCATATACCGATGTCGTGCATTTCCAGCCGGTCGACCATGCGGCAATTGCGCAAGCCTGCGGTGTCAATGGCATCCGGGTAGAGCGCGCTGATCAACTTGCCGCTGCACTTGAGACGGCTCTTCGTTCCAATGTTCTGACTGTCATTGACGTCGTCACCGACGAACGCGCTTACCCGCCTGTCACCAGTTTCACCGGAAAACAAGCACTCGACTATTAATTCTTCAGGGAGAGAGAGAATGAAACTATCCAAACTGCTTATGAGTGCGTCGCTCGGCATCGCACTTTCCTCGACCGCGCTGTCTGCGGCTTTCGCCGATGTGAAGATCGGTTCACTCTATCCGATCAGCGGCCCTCTCGCTCTTCTGGGCGAAGAAAGCGCGCGTGGTCTTGAGCTTGCCGTTGAGGAAGTCAACGCAGCTGGTGGCATCAAGGGCGAAAAGATTGTGCTGGAGCGCGGTGATGCTGTTGATAACAACCAGGCCACTGGCGAAGCGCGCCGCCTGATTTCGCTTTCAGGCGTCAAGGCTATCTTCGGCACCTATTCGTCGGCTCGCGTTATTGCCGCTTCGCAGGTCAGCGAACTTGCAGGCGTTCCTTATTTCGAACTCGGCGCCGTTGCCGATGAAGTGACGGGACGTGGCCTGCAATATCTGTTCCGCACCAATCCGACCGCTGAAAACATGGGTAAGGATTCGGTCGATATGCTGGTCAAGAGCATCGCGCCGGGTCTCGGCAAGGATGCGAAGGATCTGAAGATCGGCATCATCTACGAAGATTCGTCTTACGGCACCTCGGTTGCGGGCCATCAGGAAGCAAACTCTAAGGCTGCCGGTCTGAATGTCGTGCTGAAGTCGGGTTACCCGTCCAATACCGTCGACATGTCCTCTCTGGTTCTGGAACTGCGTGAAAAGGGCGTCGATGTTGTCATGCAGACCTCCTATCAGAACGACTCTGTTCTGTTTCTTCAGCAGGCCAATGAGACGGGCTACAAACCGCTGGCCGTTATCGGTGGCGGTGGCGGTTATTCCATGCAGCCGACTGCCGATGCAGTGGGGCATGACGTGATTGAGGGCGTTTACGACGTCGACTTCACGCAATATGCGGTCAATACCGAGGCGACGCCGGGCCTGACCAAGTTTGTTGAGGCTTACAAGGCCAAGTATGGTTCGGAACCGCGTTCGGGCCATTCGCTCAACAACTATGTCGGTGCGAAGGCAGTCTTCCAGGCGCTCAATGCGGGCGAAGGTCTTGAACCGGACCAGATCGTCAGTGCGGCCAAGGCACTGGATATTCCCGATGGTCAGACAGCTGCTGGCTACGGCGTGAAGTTCGGCAAGAATAACCAGAACGAGCGTGCCAGCATGATGGGCATGCAGTGGCAGGACGGCAAGCTCGTCACTGTCTATCCGGAAAATGCCGCCGTCGCGAAGATGCGCTTTAACAAATGATCGTGCAAGGGCGACCACAGGTGCTGAACCTGTGATCGCCCCCGCTCGTGGAGCATGCTATGACGACCTTTCTACAAATCCTATTGAACGGCCTCTTGCTTGGTGGACTGTTCGCAATTGTCGCCATCGGCCTGACGCTGATTTTCGGCATCGTCAAAGTCGTGAACTTTGCCCATGGGGAATTCCTCATGGCAGGCATGTTCGTGACATGGATGATCACAACGAGGCTGGGACTCCATCCCTATGCCGCAGTGATCATTGTTGTACCCATGATGTTTCTATTGGGTGCGTTGACCCAGAGGCTGCTGATACAGCCGCTGATGTCGGCCGAGGACGACCATGTCCAGATTTTCGCCACCGTCGGTCTCTCCACGGCAATGATCAATCTCGCGCTGCTGATTTTCGGCGCGGACATCGCCAACACACCCAATTTCGGCCTGCGTGCACCAATCGAGATCGGTTCCTTACGCATTTTGACGGGGCAGGTTTACATTTTCCTGGCGGCCATAGCGCTGGTGATCGTTCTGCAACTGTTTCTCAAGAAAAGTCAGACCGGTCGCGCCATTCGCGCCGTCGCCCAGCATCGCGTCGCTGCTGAGTTGATGGGCGTCAATGTATCACGCATCTACATTCTCAGTTTCGGCCTGGGGGCAGCCTGTGTCGGCTTCGCTGCTGTGTTGATTGCGCCCCTTTATCCGACCTCATCCAACATCGGCACCTATTTCGTGCTGACGGCCTTTGTGGTTGTCGTGCTCGGCGGTCTTGGTTCAATTCCGGGTGCGTTTTTCGGCGCGCTGATTATCGGCGTTATCGATGCGATGTCGGGTTACTACATCGGTTCCGATCTGCGGGAGGCCGTCGTATTCGGCATATTCCTGCTGATCCTCATTCTCAAGCCATCCGGTCTGTTCGGCAAGCGGCTCACCCTTTCGCACCTGTCCTGAGGAAAATTCATGAGCATCAGTGAAACTCTAAGCGGGACTGGCACGAAAAAAACCAGATTGGGCTGGGGCCCAATCGCCTTCTTCGGCGTTCTGGCCCTGCTGCTGCTTCTGCCGCTGGCGATCAACAACGCCTTCGTCTCGCATATCTTCATCACGATCTGCCTGTTTGCCGCGCTGTCCACCGCGTGGAATCTCGTCGGCGGCTTCGCCGGTCAGATGTCGCTCGGCCATGCCGTCTTCTATGGTATCGGCGGCTATACGGGCGTAATCCTGTTCAATCTGGGGATCAGCCCCTGGTTCAGCATGTTTGTGGGCGCGCTGATTGCAGCGCTGGTCGGCATGCTGATTTCCTATCCGTGTTTCCGTCTCAAGGGTCCGTTCTATTCTCTGGCCTCTATCGCGTTTCTTGAAGTGTTCCGCGTGCTTTCACTGCATTTCGGTTCGCTTACGGGCGGTGCAACAGGTCTGATGATCGAATTGCGTCTCGGCTGGACGTGGATGGTGTTCCGCGAACGCTGGCCGTCACTGCTGATCGTCTTCGGCATGCTTCTGGTAACGCTGCTCGTTACCTGGGCCGTGCGCCGTTCGCGTCTGGGCTTTTACCTTGTCGCAACCCGTGAACGTGAATCTGCCGCGCGTGCGGCAGGTGTTCGTACCGTTCGTGTACGCCTGATTGCAGTTGCGATCTCGTCGGCCCTTTGCGCAATGCTCGGTACATTCCATGCAATGTATCTGACCTTCATCGAACCGGCGGCCATGTTCTCGCTCGCCTTCTCGATCCAGATTGCCATGTTCGCCCTTATCGGCGGTCTTGGCACTGTCGCGGGTCCGCTGCTTGGCGCAGCGCTTCTGGTGCCAATCACTGAATGGGCACGTGCGTCGCTCGGTGCTTCTGCGCTCGGGCTGCACGGCTTCGTCTATGGTCTGGTGTTGATCCTCGTCGTTCTCTTCATGCCGAATGGCATCATGGGCGCGCTCAAGCGTTTCACCCGCAAACCGACAGCGACTGACAGCAAGGATGCAGCGCCTGCGACCGAAACGGGACCCATCATTGCGCCCGCAACCGCAACTGCAGCGCCGTCTCCCGACCGTTCCGGCATCGGACAGGACATTCTGCGCGTCGAAAACCTCAACAAGCATTTCGGTGGCCTTCATGTTACCCGCAATGTCAGCTTCTCATTGCGTGAAGGCGAGGTTCTTGGTCTGATCGGCCCGAATGGTGCAGGCAAAACCACGCTCTTCAATATGATTTCCGGCTTCATGAGCCCGGATGAGGGCAAGGTGAGTATGCGGGGTCCCGATGGCGAGTTCCATACGCCCAACAATCCCGCCGATTTTGCAGCGCTTGGTCTTGGCCGCACGTTCCAGATCGTCCAGCCCTTTGCGGCTATGACCGTTGAGGAAAACATCATGGTCGGCGCGTTCTATCGTCATCATGAAGAAAAAGACGCCCGCGAAGCGGCCCGCCAGACTGCTTGGCGTATGGGACTTGGCCCGTTGCTTAACGCAGAAGCGCGTGGCCTCACGATCGGTGGTTTGAAACGACTGGAAGTCGCCCGCGTCATGGCAATGGAACCGCGCGTTCTTCTGCTGGACGAAGTGATGGCTGGCATCAATCAGACCGACGTGCGTCGCGCCATTGATCTGATGTTGTCCATCCGCGACTCCGGCGTTTCGATCATCGCAATCGAACACGTGATGCAGGCTGTCATGTCGTTGTCGGATCGGGTGATCGTTCTTGCCTCGGGCGAGGTCATTGCACAGGGACGTCCGCAGGATGTCGTGCGCGATCCTCAAGTTGTGGAAGCCTATCTGGGCAAGGAGTTTGCACATGCTCACGCTTGAACATGTTGATGCCGGTTACGGCCCGACCACCATCCTGCAAGATGTCAGCCTTGATGTGAAGGAAGGGGAGATTGTAACGATTGTCGGCGCGAATGGCGCCGGCAAGACGACGACGCTGCGCACAATCGTCGGCCAGATCCAGCCCCGCGCTGGCAAGATCACTTTCATGGGCGAGGATATAACACGGCTACCGGCGCATGAAGTTGTGGATCGTGGCATCATTCTGGTGCCGGAAGGGCGTCAGCTTTTTCCTGATATGACGGTGCGCGAAAATCTCCAGATGGGAACCTATCGCAAGGCTGCCCGCGCCTCGCAGCAAAGCCGTCTGGAAGAAGTTCTGGAACTTTTTCCCCGTGTTAAGGAGCGTCTGGAGCAGACCGCGTCGTCGCTTTCCGGCGGCGAGCAGCAAATGGTGGCTATTGCGCGCGGCATGATGGCAAATCCGCGCATCCTGATGTTCGACGAACCATCGCTCGGACTGGCGCCGATTGTCGTGTCGCAGGTTTTCGATGTGGTGCGCCAGATCGCGGCGACAGGAACCACCGTGCTGATTGTCGAACAAAACGTCTTCACGACGCTGAAAGTCGCCAATCGCGGTTACGTGCTCGAAAACGGACAGGTGGTTCTGGCCGATAGTTCGGAAGCACTTCTGAATAACGATCACGTTCGTCGCGCTTATCTTGGAATCTAAAAATGCAACTCACTGAAATTACGCCCGAAACGATCCGCCGCCGTCCATCGCATGAAGGTCGCAACGTCTTGGTGACGGGAGCCGCGCGCGGCATTGGTCGCGCAATCGCCCAGGCCTTTGTCGAGCGTCATGCGACGGTCGGTATCTGCGATCTCAATCCGCAAGATGTTGCTCGCGCCTGCGATGAACTGAATGCACTCGGTTTGGGACGTGCGGTTGCGGTCGCCTGCGATGTGTCGGACTATGATGCGCTCGTCGCAGCAATCGACGCGACGGGATTGGCTTTCGATACCGTGATCAACAATGCCGGTATTTCTCCCAAGCACGATGGCGTTGCGCACAAGGTCTGGCAGATGGCGCCCGACGAGTGGCGGCGGGTTGTCGATGTCAATCTGACGGGAACCTTCAACACTATTCGCGCCCTGACCCCAGCGATGGTGGAAGCCCGCCGTGGTTGGATCGTGAACACGTCGTCGGTAGCGGGGAAGACCTATTCGCCGATTGTAGCCTGCCATTATGCCGCGACGAAGTCGGCTATTATTGGCTTTACCAAACATCTGGCCGCCGAACTCGGGCCATTTTCAATCCGCGTGAACGCACTTGCTCCCGGGCGCATCGCAACGCCGATGGTCGCGGGCGTGGCTCCGGAGGTCAATGCCGAACAGGTCAAGCTGACGCCGATGGCGCGTCTTGGCGAACCGGCAGAAGTGGCGGATGTCGCTCTTTGGCTCACTTCAACTGAATCCAGCTTCGTTACCGGCCAGACAATCGATGTGGCTGGTGGGCTCTATATGACGTGAGGTGTCAGAAGTGATAACCGGACATACCAAGCTTTACGGCATCGTCGCCAACCCAATCGCTCACGTCAAAACACCCGAAGAGATGAACAATCACTTCGAAGCGTTGGGCTATGACGGCGTTTTGGTGCCATTCCATGTCGTGCCTGAAAATCTCGGGCGTTTCATCGACAATCTGCGCGGGATCGAGAACTTTGGCGGTCTGATTGTTACAGTTCCGCACAAGACGTCCGTTCTGGAGATGTGCGACCGGGTTGTCGGCGATGCCGCGCTGATCGGTGCTGTCAATACCATTCGTCGCGAGGCCGATGGTAGTCTGGTTGGCGCGATGCTGGACGGAAAAGGGTTCGTAAACGGTCTTGAATTCAACGGTATCGATGTGGCGGGCATGGATGCCTGCCTTCTCGGTGCGGGCGGTGCTGGAGCGGCGATTGCTTTCGCACTTGCCGAAGCTGGTGTCGCGAAGCTGACCATTGTCAATCGTTCTGAAGAAAAGTCACGCGATCTGGCAGCGCGCGTGAGCCGCCGCTACCCTTCCGTCAAGGTTATGGCTGGGGCACCAGAAACTTCCAAACGCGATCTTGTCGTAAATGCTACGTCCCTCGGCTTGCGTCCCGGTGACGGCTTGCCGCTCGACGATCTTTCCTTCCATGACGGTCAGATTGTGGCTGAAGTGATCATGGAACCCGAAATTACACCATTGCTGGCTGCCGCCCAAGAAAAGGGTGCACGTATCCATTTTGGTCGTCCGATGCTGCGACAGCAAATTCGCCTCATGGCGCAGCATATGGGCGTCAAGGCAGCGGCAGCTTAAAATGCCACGGAGTCAAATTTAGATGGCACAGGCTCTTCCGCAAAACGCGCGCTTCGATTTCATTATCGTAGGCGGTGGTACTGCTGGCTGCATTCTCGCCGAGGCGCTCACCCGCTCGGGCCGAAACAAGGTTCTGCTTTGCGAGGCCGGTGGCGAAGCAAGGTCACCCTGGATTCGCATCCCGGCTGGTTTCTACAAGCTTCTGGTCAATAAGCGTTACAACTGGGGTTTTTGGAGCACGGAAGAGGCAGCGACGGATTTTCGTCGCATCGCCATCCCACGCGGAAAGGGTCTCGGTGGTTCAACACTCATCAATGGCATGATTTATGTCCGCGGTCAGCCGCAGGATTATGAACACTGGCAAGAGCGGGGCGCCGCTGGTTGGGACTGGCAAGGTGTCCTACCATATTTCAAGGCCATTGAGCGCTGGCAGCTTCCAGATCCAGACGGTTTGCGCGGTCTTTCCGGACCGTTACCCGTAAATGAAGTGGTCGAAAAAAATGCCATTGGCGAGGCATTCATTGCTGCCGCGCAAGCGCAAGGCCAGAAATTCAATCCTGATTATAATGGTGCATCCCAGGAAGGTGTGGGCTGGTATCAGGTCAATCAATCGGGCGGTGAACGTTATTCGGCGGATCGTGCCTGGCTTGCGCAGGCGCGCAAACGCTCGAACCTGACCGTCCTGACCAACACCCGCGTGACGCGTATTCTCCTTGAGGGCAAGAAAGCTGTTGGCGTGGCTTTGACCGATGGTGGAGAAAGCTGCAACGTGTTGGCGAACGAAGTCATCATGACGGCAGGCGCAATCCAGACCCCCCAGCTTCTGGAGCTATCAGGCATTGGCGATCCGGATCGGCTGAAATCGATCGGCATAGAACCGGTTCACGCATTGCCGGGTGTGGGGGAAAACTACCTCGATCATTTCTGCACAAGAATGAACTGGCGTGTTTCGCAACCCGTAACGTTGAACGAATATACACGCGGACCGCGCCTTGTGGGTGAGGTTTTGAAATATGCGCTGAAACGGCGTGGCGTGCTAACCTATGGCACGGGTTTGAACCATGCGTTTCTGCGGTCGCGCCCAGAGCTTGATCGGCCAGACGTACAGTTTTTCTTTATGCATGCAAGTTACGCCAATGCTGCCGAGCGCAAGCTCCACCATTTTCCCGGCATGACGCTGGGGGTAACGCAGTTGAGGCCCCGGTCTCGCGGTTCGATCCATGCCGTGTCGGCGGATATCAATGTGCAGCCCGCTATCGTGCCGAACTTCCTGGACCACGAAGAAGACCGCCGCGCGATGGTGGACGGTATGAAGCTCGCGCGTCGGATCATCGACCAGAAGCCAATGGACGCCTTTCGCGTGGCAGAACTCAGCCCGGGTGAAAATTGCGCACGCGACGAGGATTGGCTGGCCTTTGCACGGGCCAATGGTCAGACGATCTATCATGCGGCGGGAACCTGCAGGATGGGTGAAGATTCCGGTGCGGTGGTTGACCCTTCGCTGCGTGTCCACGGGATATCGGGACTAAGGGTAATCGACGCCTCGGTCATGCCGGAAATGGTGTCCGGCAATACGCAGGCGGCCGTTATGATGCTGGCGGCCAAAGGGGCCGATCTCGTTTTGGGCAATAAACATTAAGTCGCTGTCGGGCGCACCGCTTGCGGCGCAATTGAATTATGCAGGAGATATCGATGTATCCTAAACTGACCCTGATCGTAGGTGGCGAAGAGCGTAACGAAGGTTCCGCTGGAACGCTGCGTCTGACAGACCCTTCGGACGGACGCGAACTGACAGTTGCTCCGCGTGCGGGTCGTGCGGAGGCAGAAGAAGCTGCCAGTTCTGCCGCGCAGGGTGGTGCCCAGTGGGCTGCGCTTTCGGCACTGGAGCGGTCCAAGATCATGCGCCGGGCAGCCGACATCATGCGCGAGCGTGCAGATGAGGCCGCCCTTGTCATGTCGATGGAACAGGGCAAGCCTCTGGTCGAGGCGCGGGGCGAGTGGCTGGGTTCAGCTGATCTTCTTGACTGGTTTGCCGAAGAAGGTCGGCGTGTTTACGGTCGTATCGTGCCTTCGCGTGCGCCAAACATTCAGATACAGGTGCTGAAGCATCCGGTCGGACCCGTGGCGGCCTTCACGCCCTGGAATTTTCCGGCATGGAATACGATGCAAAAGGTGGCCCCCGCATTGGGCGCAGGCTGTCCGGTCGTCATCAAGCCAGCGTCGGATACGCCTGGCACCGCATGGCTGATCGGCAAATGCCTGCTCGCGGCTGGATTGCCGCCCAAGGCTATTTCCGTCATCTGGGGGGCGACGTCCGAGCTTTCCGATACGCTTATCAAGGCACCTGAAATTCGGAAGGTCTCGCTGACCGGTTCAACGCGTGTGGGGCGTATCGTTGCCGCACAAGCGGGTGAACAGCTCAAGAAAGTTACAATGGAACTTGGTGGGCACGGTCCGGTCATTGTGGCGGCGGATGCTGATCTCGATCACCTGATTCCGCTCGCCGTGCAATGGAAGTTCCGCAATTGCGGACAGGTTTGCGTTTCGCCAACGCGCTTCATCGTCGATGCTTCCATCCACGATGAATTCGTACGCCGTTTCGCTGAAAAGGCGCAGGAACTGAAGGTGGGCAAGGGTGTTGAGGCAGACACGCAGATGGGGCCGCTGACGTCGGCGAGCCAGCTTGAAACGGTTGTCGATATGGTCGCTGATGCCGTTACCAAGGGAGCCAAGGTTGAGACCGGCGGTGAACGGATTGGCGAAAGCGGGAATTTCTATGCGCCAACAATCCTGTCAGGCATGAAATCCGATATGCTGGCAATGAACGAAGAGCCCTTCGGCCCGCTCGCCCTCGTCATGCGCGTGAGTTCGCTCGATGAGGCCATCGCCGAGGGCAATCGGCTCCCGGTTGGTCTGGGTGCCTATCTTTTCACCTCTAGCATGACGACGGCACACAAGGTGCAAAACAGGCTGAAGAGCGGCATGCTTGGCGTCAATCATTTCGCGCTCGCCTTGCCTGAAACACCTTTCGGTGGTGTCCGCGATTCCGGCTTCGGTTCTGAAGGTGGTCTGGAAGGTATTGAAGCCTATCTGACGACGATGACCGTCACGACGATGATGGTCTGAAATCGTAAGCCCCGAGCACGAAAAGCCCTGCCATGGGTGGGGCTTTTCAAGAGATGTTGTGCCAGACAGCAAAGATGTCAGAGGTCGTTCTTACCCGACAGATACGTTGTCATGCGCTTCGCGGCATTTCTCAAATGTAGCTCTGCCGCAATTCCGGCGTCGTCTGCCAGACCTTTTTCGATTGCCTGATAGATGGCCTTGTGTTCATCCTGCACTGCATCCAGCATGCCGGTCAGATTGGCACGCGTATTGGTGCGGGCCTGACGGATAACGTGGCGGGCCCCATATTCAAGATGCTTGCACAACGCAATAAAGTGCTGGTTATGGGTGGCCATCACGATGGCGTCATGGAAAGCATAGTCTTCTTCATCACCCAATTGATCGCTGATGATCGCATATTCCAGACCGATAAGCGCCCGCTTGATCCGTTTGAGGTCTTCGTCCGTGCGTTTGACCGCCGCAATTCGGGTGGCCGCAACTTCGACGGCAACCAGAAGCTCCATCAGCTGCTCTAAAGACTGCGTTTCCTCAATGGCGAGTGGTTGGATCCGGAATGCTTTTTCGCTGCTTTTGTCGATGACAAAGACCCCGCTGCCTGCGCGGGCTTCGACCAGTCCATCCAGTTTCAATTGCGACAATGCTTCGCGAACAACCGGTCGGCTGACCGCGTATTCGGCTGATAGCTCGCGTTCGCTTGGCAGTTTCGTGCCGACAGGAAATTCACCATTGCCGATGCGCTTCTCGATTTGTCGGGCGAGCTCATGGGGTAAATGGCCGGATAAGCGTGGGGGCGGCGCATTGCCGGTCGTTTCTTTCATCGCACCCCTCGCACAATTCTGTTTCGTTTCTGAATCATCAGGCTTCACGCACAGATATCAAAATGCCGTAACTGGTCTAACAAGTCAACGGCCCTCCCTGAAGTGCCCGGCGGCAACGACGTGAAATGACAAATTTTGAAGACGGTAAGTTAAAAAATAACAACAAAAACAGTATGATATTTTTTGTATCGACTGGCCTTACTTGTCTATTGACTGGTCTTACCAGTTTGAGTTACGAATCTGAAACTGAAAGATGGGGTGGCAGTTCTTGTGACTGTCAGATGCCGATCGGGGAGAGATCGGGAGGATGACTATGATGACTATGACAGCGCCGCTTGAAGTCGGGCTTGCCGTCAGAGACATGACGCGGATGCGCGCTTTCTATGAAGGCGCTTTGGGTCTGAGTTTTGTTTCCGAAATATATGTCGGCAGTGCGAAGGCAGCGCGGGCTGCCTTGAGTCCCGACGGCTACACCGTGGTTCGTCTGCAGTCGCAAAAGGGTGAACGTATCAAGTTGCTTCAGCCCGACCGTCTGCCAGCGGCGGGTGACGCACCCGGCCAAGGCTTTATTCTGGAGCGTGCGGGTGCCAGCTATCTGACATTCATCGTTGACGATTTGAAGGCGCTTGTCGGTGATCTCATCAGACATGGTGCTGAACTGTTGACCGGCAGCGAGCCGGTTGAGGTGCGTCCCGGAGTATGGCTCGCTTTTCTGAGCGATCCCGAGGGGCATATCGTGGAAATCGTTCAGTATGACGATGTTTCCGTTTACCGCGCCGATCTGGCTTAAAGGACCCGACAATGATGTTTGATTTTAACAACCGGACCCTTGTACTGTCCGGCGCGAATGGCGGGATCGGTCGTTCTATTGCCGCGCTGTTTTATGCCTCGGGCGCTAATCTGGTTCTGACGGACATTGACAAGAGCGCATTGGACAGTTTTGCAGCTTCATTGGGTAACGACGAGCGTATTGCGACCCTACAGGCGGATGCTGCAAGTGCGGAGGATGCCGAAAAGACGATAGCGCTGGCGGGCGAGCGATTTGGCGGGATCGATTTTCTTGTGCCATCTGCCGGTATCTATCAGGCCAAGCCGTTTGCTGAGATGAGCGATGTTGATTGGCACCGCACGATCTCAATCAATCTCGACGGCGTTTTCTACCTCTGCAAACGTGCGCTTCCCGCTCTGAACGAAGGCTCGTCCATAGTAACATTGGCGTCACTGGCCGCCTATCGCGGCGCATTTGTGAACGCCCATTATGGTGCCACCAAGGGCGCGATGGTTTCCATGACCCGCGCCCTGTCGCGCGAGCTTGCGCCCAAAACGCGGGTCAATGGTGTGGCCCCGGGCATCATAGAAACGCCGATGATCATCGATCTGCTCAAGACACGTATGGATGAGACCATGTCGCAGACACCGCTCAAACGTCTCGGCAAGCCATCCGAAATCGCGTCAGTTGTCGCTTTCCTCTGTTCACCGGCAGCCAGCTTTATCACTGGCGAAACCATTCAGGTGAATGGCGGAATTTATATGGCGTAAGCGCCTTGCGTAAGGGAATGGACGCAAAATGGAACTCTTGAAGGACAAGCTTGTACTCGTCACAGGGGCGGGGCGCGGTCTTGGCGCGGCAATTGCCGCTGGCATGGCGGCGCAGGGTGCACGGCTTATTCTGGTAGATATCGATGGCGAGGCAGCAAAGGCGCAGGCCGCACATCTGGTAGCGCAAGGTTATGCCGCCGAAGGTTACCCACTGGACGTCACCGACCGTATCGCCGTCAAAAACCTTGCCGCCGATATTCTGGAGCGACTGGGCGGCCTTGACGTGCTGGTCAACAATGCCGGTGTTGCTGGTCGTGCAGCCTTCGATCAGCCGGAAGCTACCGAAGTGTGGGATCGCGTCATCGGGGTCAATCTTGAAGGTGCGTTCAATGTTTCGCATGCCTTTGTGCCTGCGTTGAAAGCCGCGAAGGGCAATGTGGTTCACCTTTGTTCCGTGGCAGGCTTCGTGGCCGGTGGGTCGACAGCCGGTTACGTCGTTTCCAAAGGCGCGATCCGCTCACTGACACAAGTCATGGCACGTGATCTCGCCCCTTTTGGCATCCGCGTCAATGCGGTCGCGCCCGGGATCATGATGAGCGAGATGGCAGTCGCCCAGCTCAATCGCCCCGGCGGTGCGGATTGGTTCATGAACCGCGTTTTGTTGAAGCGCATCGGTGAAACCAACGAAGTCGTCGATCCTGTCGTTTTCCTGGCCTCCGCCATGGCGAGCTACATCACCGGCACGATCTTGCCGGTCGATGGTGGCTTCCTGGCTGCCTGATTGTCAATACAGAGCATAGCTCCGGAGATTTTTGATGCCCGAATATAAAGATCTTGTTCCGCACAGCTTCTGGCGGGAAGTCATCCCAACGGATGCCGATCGTGCCGCCTTCGATCTCACGCTTGGCGGGACAATGCTTTCCCAAATGCATTTGATCCGGGCCTTTGAAGAAAAAGTCCTGGAACTTGCGGGTCAGGGTCTCGTGCACGGTCCAGCGCATTCGGCAATTGGACAGGAAGGCGGTGCCGTAGGTTCTGCAGTATCGTTGAGAGCCAGCGATCAGATAAATGGCTCCCACCGCGCCCACCATCAGTTTCTTGCCAAGGCGCTTGGTTATGTCGCCCAGAGCGGCATCGATCCCAAGAGCGCGTTCAATCAGGATGTTCGCGAACTCGCACAACGCACACTCGCGGAAATTTTGGGCTTGTCGCAGGGCTTTTGTCGTGGTCGCGGCGGTTCGATGCATTTGCGTTGGGCCGAATCCGGCAATCTTGGCACCAATGCCATTGTCGGCGGTGGTGTGCCGATGGCAGCTGGCGCGGCATGGGCGCATAAGCGGGCCGGTTCCGGTGATGTCGTCTACACCTATTTCGGCGATGGAGCGACCAATATCGGTTCGGTTCTGGAAACCATGAACCTCGCTGCCGCCTGGAAACTGCCGATTTGCTTCTTTATCGAAAATAATCGCTATGCGGTCTCCACGCATGTGGACGAAGTGACCGCCGAAACGCGGCTTTCCTCGCGTGGTCTCGCATTCAATATTCCATCCTTCAAGGTTGACGGCATGGACCCTATCGCCGTCTGGCTGGCCTCGGAGCAAGCCAACGCAATCATGCGGGCAGGCGATGGTCCGACGATTATCGAAGCCGACGTCTATCGTTATTTCCACCAGAATGGTCCGCTGCCGGGAAGCGCCTTCGGCTATCGTTCCAAGGAAGAAGAAGCGGAATGGCGCGGTCGCGATCCACTCGACGCATTGGCTGAAACGCTGCTCAAACGTCAGGCTTTGGGCGATGACGCAATCAAGGCATTGCGTGAGCGTTGCGTGTCTCTCATGAATGATGTCGCAGGCGAACTGATCGAAATGCATGAGGGCAAGCGTCGTATCATTCCTGCGCTTTGGCCTGAAGAAAGCTTCCGCGATTTCGGACTGCGTGGAGACCTGTCGGAATTCAGCGGTGTGCGCTTTGAAGAGCAGGAGCAATTCTCCGGCAAGCTGACCGACGATGCGCGTTTCATCGATGCTGTTGCCGATGTCATGACACGCCGCATGCAGACCGACGAGCGCATCGTTGTTCTGGGCGAAGACGTGCACCGTCTCAAAGGCGGAACCAATGGCGCAACGCGCGGGCTGTCGGCAGAGTTTCCAGATCGTGTGCTGGGAACGCCGATTTCCGAAAACGCCTTCACCGGCGTTGCAGGCGGTATGGCCGCCGATGGCCGGGTGCTTCCGGTGATCGAATTCATGTATCCCGACTTCATGTGGGTTGCCGCCGATCAGGTATTCAACCAGATCGGCAAGGCTCGCCACATGTTTGGTGGTGATAGCGATATGCCAGTGGTGTTGCGCACGAAAGTTGCGATGGGCACAGGATATGGCTCGCAGCACTCTATGGACCCGGCGGGCATTTTCGCGACCGCGCCCGGCTGGCGCATTGTTGCCCCCTCGACGCCATTCGACTATGTCGGCCTGATGAATTCGGCGTTGCTTTGTCGCGACCCGGTTCTGGTTCTCGAACATGTCGATCTTTACGCCTCGAAGGGCGCTGCACCGGCAGACGATCTCGATTACTTCATTCCGCTGGGTAAGGCGAAGGTGGTGCGTTCCGGTTCGAAGGTTACGGTCCTGACTTATCTGGCCATGGTAGCCAAGACGCAAGCGGTGGTCGATGCGTTGGGTATTGACGCTGAAATCATCGATCTGCGTTCACTCGACCGGGCAGGGCTTGACTGGGAGACTATCGAAGCCTCGATCCGCAAAACGGGGAATGTCCTGATTGTGGAGCAGGGCGCGTCGGGCACATCCTATGGCGGCTGGCTAGCGGATGAATTACAGCGCCGTTGCTTCGACTGGCTGGATCAACCGATAGCCCGTGTTCATGGTGCCGAGGCGTCACCATCCATCTCGAAGGTTCTGGAAGCCGCCGCTGCGGCGCGACCGCAGGATATCGATGCAGGTCTGCGTGCGGTCATGGCAGCCCAGGGTCTGCCGATCGAAGGCTGAAGGAAGGAAACAGACAATGCCGATTGAAGTTGTATTGCCTGCCCTTTCGGCAGGAATGGAAGATGCTGTCATTGCGCGTTGGCTCAGGGCGGAAGGTGACACGGTCAGTAAGGGCGATCTGATTGCCGAAGTCGAAACCGACAAGGCGACGATGGAACTCGAAGCTAAAACTGATGGGCGTATCGGCAAGCTATTCGTCCAGAACGGCGAACGGGCAAACGTCAATCAGGTCATTGCCGTCCTGTTGACAACTGGAGAAGACCAATCCGCGATTGCTGACCCTCTTGTCACTGAACAGGTTGTCACAGTCCCGGTGGAAGTGGCAGCTCATAGTATTCGTTTGTCTTCCGACAATGCTGCAGTGGCGTCCCTCGCACAGCTTTCGAATGGCACTCGCCATAAGGCCTCACCTCTTGCACGACGTCTGGCAATGGAGCACGGCATCTCACTCGATGGCGTTCTCGGCAGTGGCCCTAAAGGCCGCATTGTGCGCATCGACATAGAGCGCCTCGTTACGTCCCGAACGATTGCCCCCACACCTCAACCGGTCGCAACAGTTGCATCGTTATCACCGAAGGGTCTCCCGGCAGGTATCGGTGAATATGAAACCATTCCGCACACATCGATGCGTCGTACCATTGCGCGTCGGCTGCTTGAGGCGAAAACAACGGTACCGCATTTCTATCTCAATGCTGATTGCGATATCGATGCACTTCTAACGCTGCGCGGCCAGATTAACGAGAAGCGCGATAGTGCGTCACGAATTTCCGTCAATGACTTCGTTATTAAGGCTGCGGCCGTCGCCCTGCGCCGGGTGCCCGATGCCAATGTCATTTGGACGGACGACGCATTGCTGAAGCTCAAAAGTGTGGATATTGCCGTGGCTGTTGCGACGGATGGCGGCCTCATCACGCCTATCATCCGCAATGCTGACCAAATCAGCATTGGCGCGCTCTCTGCGGAGATGAAATCTCTGGTAGCCCGGGCCAGAGACAACCGATTGAAACCGGAGGAGTTTCAGGGGGGCGGTTTCTCGATCTCCAATCTTGGCATGTATGGCGTCAAATCGTTCTCAGCCATCATCAACCCACCACAAAGTGCCATTTTGGCGGTCGGCGCGGGTGAACGTCGCCCGGTTGAACGCGAGGGTCAACTTGCATTCGCAACGATGATGAGCCTGACACTTTCCGTCGATCATCGTGCGGTGGACGGTGCCTTGGGTGCGCAATTGCTTGCAGCATTCAAGATGGCCATCGAAGATCCGATGTCACTGCTGGTCTGATTGGGTGGCGTTTGGTTGAAGACTGCAACTACCGCGAACGGTGCTTGCAGTCTTCAACGGATATGCAATGGTTTTCGCGCCTTGACTATCCGTGGCTGGAATCGTTTGGCACAACCGGTTCTGAATTGTTCCGGACTTTGCCTCGATGGAAAATGAACAATCCCGCCAAAACAATGACTGAAGCGCCAACCAGCATCATCGCATCGGGAAGATCGTTAAAGAATAACCATCCGAGAACAATTGCCCAGAGCAGCAGAGTATATTGCAACGGTGCCAGCACGGATGCCGGAGCGAGTTTCAGTGCGCGCGTGATCAGAAGATGCGCTGTGCATGAGACAACACCCAATAGTAGCAGTGCAAGCAATTGATTGGTGTCCATAGGATTCCAGTTGCCGATGCTGAGAACCATGCCGATTACGAGACAGCCTACTGTCTGCCAGGTTACCAGTGTCGCGTCGGGCGTGGAACGAAGCACGCGACCCAGAACCAGCGTGAGTGCGAACGCTATACTACCCAACAGGCCGAAGATTGAAGGCCACGACAACATTGCTGAAGATGGGCGCAAGGCGATGACGACACCGGCGAACCCGATAAGAACCGCGAGCCAGCGACGCCAGCCGATCTTCTCACCGAGCAGGAAATGCGAAAGGGCCGCAATATAGATCGGGCCTGCCATATAAAAGGTCATAACATCGGCGAGCGGCAGATAAGCAACAGCGGCATAGAAAAGCCCGGTGTCGGCAGTTGCCAAAATGACGCGAGCCAGTTGCAGGCTTGGCTTTTCCACCTGAAAAAGCGATGTTTTTGGCCGCCGGGAAAGCATGGGGCCGAGAACGAGAAACGCGCCAACCGAGCGGATGAACAGAACCTGGCCGACAGAAAAGCTCTCTACCAGCCATTTTCCCATGGCGTCGTTCATGGCAAACATGAAGTCGCCGAGCAACATCAGAAGAATGCCGGCAAGGATTGCATTGCCGCTCACGGCAACGGCGATTTTGTTATTCATAATTTTGGACGTCCGCCCGATTTGGAAGTCTGCTTGACGGATACAGAAATTCCGTCAAAAGCACCCGCATTGCCTATAATGTCCGCAATTGCTTACGCTTCAGGCAGAATCCTTGCAAGCGCCTTTTGTTGGCTTCGATGGCGCTGATCATTCAAGTTCTCGGGGTGTTTTTGTGCCCATTAAGATCAAAGCCCGTCTAATTTAATAGACGGGCTTATGCCAAAATACTTATTCGCCCAGCACTATGCTCGCTTGGGATGAGGGCCCTGCTGCTGGTCAGGCAAGCACGAGAATCTTGACTGGCAATAAGTACTTCGGCCATCAACCGGCAAAGGAACGACAAGCCGGAAGATCAGTTCACTCAGAGTCCGTTGAAGAATGTGCTGAGCCGGTCCATCGCCTGTTCGAGCCTTTCGTAGCTTTCAGAGCCGAAGCACACCCGCAGGTGGTTGTCACCCGATTTGCCGTAGAAGCCACCAGCTTCCATAACGACGCCGACTTGTTCAAGGATCATGTCCGCCGCCTTTTGGGAGGTAAGGCCAGTGCCACTGATGTCTGGAAAAGCGTAGATCGTGCCCTGCGGACTCTCGCAGGTCACGCCCGGCATTTGGTTGAGGCGGCTGACAACGAGGTCACGCTTGCGGCGGTCGTCGGCGACCATCTCATCAAGAATAGCAGCCGGGCCGGTCACAGCAGCCAGGGCGCCGTACTGAATGAAAGTGTTGACGTGGGTGATCTCGTTTGCCGTGAGCTTGAGGAAAGCAGGCATCATGGACGCATCGGCGACGACGTAGCCAAGCCGCCATCCATCCATCGCATAGGCTTTGGTGAAGGCGAACATCGAAATCGTGCGTTCCTTCATGCCCGGCAATGCGGCGATAGAGATATGTTCCGCGCCATCGAACAAAATTTGCTCATAGACCTCGTCGGAGACGATGACGAGATCGTGTTTGATGGCCAGGTCCGCCAGAATTTCAAGTTCGGCGCGGCTATAGACACGGCCAGTCGGGTTGGAGGGATTGACCAGCACGATCATGCGTGTCCGCGTGGTAATCAACGGTTCGATCAACTCGCGGCTGATGCTGAAATTCGTCTTGTGATCGAGCGGCGCCAATACTACGCGAGCGCCGGTCATCTCGATCTTGTTGATATGCTGCGGATAATAGGGTTCCAGCAGGATCGCCTCGTCGCCCTCATCAAGGAGAGCCATGAAAGCGACAAATGATGCCTGGGTCAGGCCATTGACCATGAGAATTTCGTCGGCGCTCACGTCGATCTTGTTGTAGTCGGCGAGTTTTGTCTTCAGGGCTTGGCGCAGTTCCGCTTCGCCGCGCATGTCGCTGTAATGCACGTGACCGTCACGCAAGGCCTTGATCGCGGCGTCCTTAATATGCGCTGGCGTGTCGTGGAAGGGCCGACCGAGTTCGAGATGAATGAGGTCAACGCCGGAGGAAGCCAGTGCTGCGGCCTTCTGGAACATGCCGAAGCTCTTGGGAGAGGTTTGCGTAATCCGCCGCGCAAAACGTGCCATCTGATCATTCCTGTGCTGGTCTCTATAAGCCCGGATTATCGTTTCAGGGCCGTGATGCAGATTCATTACTCAACTTTGAGCGTTTGATCAAATGATATATCGGCTTGTTTTCGGTCCTGCGAAATGCAAAAGTTGAGTGGAGTATTGTTCGCCAACCAAGCAAGGAGTCTGATTGTTGTCACTCGATGAAGGATTTGGTCCCGTTTCCGGCCGAGTGACCGTACAGGATGCAGTCTACCTGCAGTTGCGAGAGGCATTGCTGATTGGCCGTTTCGATCCCGGTCAGGTGCTGACCATCGCGTCTTTGTCGCAGACATTCGATACCAGCCATATGCCCGTGCGCGAGGCGTTGCGGCGGCTTGCGGCGGAGAACGCGCTGGAGGTGGCGCGCAACGGTTCGGCGCGAGTGCCGCCCGTCAGTGTCGCGCGGCTGGATGATTTGTGTCAGGCAAGGGCCACAGTGGAGGGCCTTGCAACCGAATTGGCGGCGCAGGCCATTACTGCGGATGAAATCGACGCACTTGAAGCCAATATCGTGCTGCATGAAGCTTGCGCTGGCGAGGAGCAGGTTTACGCCATGCTCGATCGCAATCGCGAATTTCACTATCTGATCTATAAAGCTTCCCATTCCGAAGTTCTTATGCAGCTGATAGACACGCTGTGGTTGCGGTATGGTCCATATATGCGAATGTTATCGGCCTATGTGCAGCCGCGCATGAAGGCGGAAGGCGACAAGGCTTATACGCGGAATCACCGCCGCATCGTCGCGGCGATGAAGTCGCGTGACGCTGGCCGTGCCCGCGAGGCCATGGTGTCCGATATACGCGATACGCAGGATCTTTTGCGTACGCTGATCGTGGAATAGTAACCACCCGCTGCTTCCGCATGTGCGTTATCTCCATTCTGCGTCTAAAAAAATTCAATTTAAATCAATGGCTTGATTGGCTTTCAGTGCTGAGCTGCATACAATTGTGCGGTCTGCCCGGTCACCGGATTGACGTTATCCGAATACTGTGATCTTTTGATCAAAATATTCGAGGTCTGAAATGTCTGACTATTTCCTCTATCATTCGATCGGCACTTTCCCCGGTAAGGCGGAAAAGATGGCGGAAGCTTTGTCCGCTTTCTCAGCCGTTTGGTCTGCTGAGGATGATGGTCAATGGCCAGCCGCGCTGGCTGCACGTCAGACTTTCATTGATGCCTGGCGGAATGTGATCGATGCGCCAGCGGGTTCGCTGACGACAGCCGAGAATGTTACAACCGCGCTTTACAGCATCATCGGCGGCCTGCCAGCAGAGCGTCTGCGCGGTAAGCGGCTGCTTGTGGCCGCCGATTGTTTCCCGAGCCTGCATTTCATGCTGGCAGGCATCGCGCAGCGCTTTGGTTTTACGCTGGACACTGTGCCAATGCGTCCCGGCGAGGCATGGGTGCGTGATGAGGATTTCATCGCGCGCTGGCAGGACGATGTGGGCGTTGCACTGCTGACATTCGTTTCATCCACCACCTCGCATAAGGTGGATGTTGAAGCCCTTTGCGCCCATGGCCGAGCGATGGGAACACTCGTCGGTGTCGATATCACGCAGGGCGTCGGCGTTCTGCCGTTCTCTGTCAAGGCGACCGGGGCTGATTTCGTCGTTTCCACCTCGCTGAAATGGCTGTGCGGCGCTTCAGGCGCCGGGATCATACAGGTCACACCATCGTTGTTGGCCGATTTGCGGCCCGAGCTTCGGGGTTGGTTCAGTCAGGAAAACCCCTTTTCCTGGGATCTCGACGGGTTTTCCTTTGCAGGTGATGCGCGGCGCATGGATCATGGTACGCCAGCGATTCTGGCTTCGGTCGCGTCTCTGCCAGGTATCCAATGGGCGATGGAGCAGGGTGTCGACAATATCCGCGCGAACAATCTCGCTAGCGCCCATGCAATCATTGCGCGCGCACAGAATCTGGGTTGGAAACTTGTTTCCCCGGTCGATGATGCACGGCGCGGCGGCAGCGTGATGCTGACCCTGCCATCCGATGTCGTTCCGGCAGCGGTTGTATCGGCGCTGCGCGAGCAGAAAATCTATTGCGATGCGCGCGGCAGCACGATGCGGCTATCGCCAGGATACGTCACGTCCACCGATGCGGTCGACCACCTATTCACCGCGCTTGAACGCATTGTGCCGAAACGAAATTCCTGATGCAGATTACAGGCACGATAAACTATCGATCATAATCAGAGACACGAAGTCCAGAGAGGAACCATGTTTAAAAAAGTCGCTATTCTGACAGCTGCGGCGTTGTCGTTTATGGTTTCGTCCGCCTTTGCGGACGGCAAGATTGTTGTCGGCTCCTATGCGGCCAACCCGCCATGGGAATTCAAGAACGAGAAGGGTGTCTTCGAGGGCTTTGAAGTCGATGTCGCGACCGAAGCCGCAAAGCGGCTCGGCATGGACGTTGAATTCCAGCCTCTCGGTTTCCAGGCGCTGTTTGCCGCCACCAGTTCGGGCCGTATCGATTTCGCCATTTCGTCCATTTCGGTCACGAACGAACGCCTGAAGACGCAGTCTTTCACGCAGCCTTATTACGACAGCGACGGCACAATCGTCGGCAAGGCCGATGCACCAGTCAAGGCGCTGGAAGACCTCAAGGGCAAGGTGATCGGCGTCGTCGCTGGCACCACGGGCGAGAGCTGGGCGAAGGAAAACGCCGAGAAGCTTGGCGTTGCCGAGGTCAAGAGCTATGCGGCTCAACAGGATCTGCTGCTCGACGTGCAGACGGGTCGAATTGTCGGTGGCGCCGGTGAACTGGCCGGCTTCCAGTACGCGATCCAGAAAATGCCGGCCTTGAAGGTTCTCGTTCGTATCCCGACTGGTGAACGCTTTGCCATGATGGCCAAGAAGGACCTCGAAATCCTGCCGAAGGTCAATGATGCGATTTCCAAGATGAAGGAAGATGGCACTCTCGCCGCCATCCACAAGAAGTGGTTCGGTGTTGAACCGGATGCCGGTACTTCGACCGTCAAACCGATGCCGGTTCCATCCGCGCAGTAAACGCGAACGGCTGCGTCGGAGTGTCTGACGCAGCCGCCTCTCAAACCATCTCAGGATTTCCGGATTGATGCCATGGGTCTGATCGAAACGTTTTTCAATTGGGACATTCTCGTCCGGTCCTTTCCAATTCTGCTGCTCGGGCTCGGGAATACCCTGCTTCTGGGCGTGACCGCCATTTTCTTCGGCAGTCTTTTCGGTCTACTTCTTTGCTTTGTGCGCCTCTATGCGCCCAAACCGTTTCAGTATATCGCCATCGGCTATATCGATATCTTTCGGGCGTTGCCGGTTCTGGTGGTGTTGATCCTGATCTATTACGCACTGCCTTTCGTCGGCATTTCGTTTTCCTCTTTCACCTCGGCGACGCTGGCACTTTCCATGGTGCTCGCCGCTTTTACGGCTGAAGTTTGCCGCGCGGGCATCGAGAATGTGCCTAAGGGGCAGTTCGAAGCAGCGGTCTCGCTGGGCCTGCCTTTCTGGCAAGCAATGCGCAAGATCATTCTGCCGCAGGCACTCAAGGTCATGGTGCCCCCACTGACCTCCAATTGTATCTCGACGTTCAAGGATACAGCGCTCGCCTCGGTAGTTGCCATGCCAGATCTGCTCAAGCAGGCCAACGACACGCAAGCGCTGATGGCCAATCCCACGCCTTTGATTGGCGCCGCAATCATCTATTTCGCGTTCCTCTGGCCGATGGTTCGTCTGGTAGGCTATCTCGAAAAGCGCAGCGCCACCGCAAAGACCGCCCGCTGACCTCGCCAGAACTGGTTTCCCCCGATGACCGATAGTATCTCCGTAAACACGTCCGACCGCCCGGCCATCATTATGCGTGGCATCAACAAGTGGTACGGTAATTATCACGCGCTACGCGATGTCACCCTCTCCGTTGCGAAAGGCGAGCGCATCGTGATCTGCGGGCCATCGGGCTCGGGAAAATCGACAACCATCCGCTGCATCAATCAACTGGAAAAGCATGAAAGCGGCTCGATCGTCGTCGACGGCATAGAGCTTAACGGCAAGGGTCCGCAGCTGGATGCCATCCGCCGCGAGGTCGGCATGGTGTTCCAGCATTTCAACCTATTTCCGCATCTGACGATCCTTGAGAACTGCACCATCGCCCCGATGACGGTGAAGAAGATTCAACAAAAGGAAGCCGAAGACCTCGCCCGCAAGTATCTTGAGCGCGTACGCATTGGCCATCTGGCGGATCGCTATCCTTCGCAGCTTTCGGGAGGACAACAGCAGCGCGCAGCAATTTCGCGGTCGCTTTGCATGCAGCCTAAGGTGATGCTGTTCGACGAGCCGACCTCGGCGCTCGACCCCGAAACTGTGGGCGAAGTGCTCGATACGATGATCTCGCTGGCCGAAGACGGCATGACAATGCTGGTCGTGACCCATGAAATGGGCTTTGCCCGTCGGGTTGCCGACCGGGTGATCTTCATGGATCACGGCGCGATTTGCGAGGAAGCCAAGCCGCAAGATTTCTTCACCGCGCCGAAGAGCGAGCGGGCCGCCGCCTTCCTTCGACAGATCATGCACTAAACGCGAAAGCGGTACAGACATTCGTTTGGGAGTATCTCGATGCCCACAGCTTTTGAAAGCGCCGGAGCGTTTCCGGTCGACCGCGTGCGCGCCCATTTTCCGGCTTTATCCCTGCCGGGCAATCCGGTTTTCTTCGACAATGGTGCTGGTGCGCAGGTGCCTCAGGGCGTTATCGACGCTGTTAGCAACCACATGCTGCACCGCATGGTGCAGCGCGGAGGGCGATATGCATCGAGCCGGGCGGTGGATCAGGCGATAGCCGAGGCGCGCCAAAGTGTTGCCATTCTCGTCAATGCCTATGATCCGGCTGAAATTTCCTTCGGCATGAATGCGACCTCCTTTATCCGGCTCGTCAGCCTCGGCATCGCCAGGATGATCGATGAACGCAACGAGATTGTCGTTACCGACATGGATCATGACGCTAATATCTCGACCTGGCTGGCGCTCGAAAGCCAGGGGGTGAAATGCGTCTGGTGGCGGATGCGCGAGGACGGTAACCTGCATGTCGATGATCTGAAGCCGCTGCTCAACAGGCGTACACGTTTGGTGGCCGTCACGGTCGCCTCACATTCCATCGGCTCGCTTGTCGATGTGCGTAGCGTCGCGGAACTGGCGCATGCTGCGGGAGCGGAAGTTTTTCTGGATGCCGTCCATTATGGGCCGCATGGTCTGATCGACGTTCAGGCTTGGGATTGCGACTATCTGGTCTGCTCGGGATACAAGAATTTCTCACCGCATATGGGCTTCCTCTGGGGCCGGTTCGAGCTTCTCAGGGCCTTACCGACATTCAAGGAAGACTTCATCCCCGACGTGCCTCCACACAAGATCGAAGTCGGCACCTTCACCTATGAAAATGCTGTCGGCATGGGCGCTGCAGTTGATTATCTGGAATCGCTTGGCCGCAACTTCGAGGCGTCGTCTGAAAAATCGCGCCGCGCCAATCTGGTGGCTGGCATGGCGGCTATCAGGGCCTATGAAACGACGCTGTCGCTTTCTTTCCTCAAGGTTCTGAAATCACATGACGCCATCGTCTACGGCATTGCGGACGAAGCGCGCATTGCCGAACGTGTACCCACTTTCTGCTTCAACCTTCCGGGCAAGCAGCCAGCCGATATTGCTCAGGCCATGGCGGATGCGGGTATCATGATCCGCGACGGTCACCTGTTTGCGCCGCGGCTGATGGCACGGCTGGGGCTCAGTATGGATAGCGGTGCGCTCCGGGCAACCCTGGTGCACTACAATACGGTGGAAGAGATCGCACATTTCGACAGGGTGCTGGCATCAATGCGGGATTGAAATCCGCTTCTGTATAAAGTGGGTGGCAATCTGGTGCGTCTGATCCCGCGACGGTGATAAGCACTGTAAGGCCGCCGCCTTCATTCAACGGCGGCCTTTTCGATTGATTATGCGTTATTTATCTAATCGCTTTCGCCGTGCGAGCATGTTGAGTGCCTCGACGAGCGCCGAGAAACCCATGGCGGCATAGATGTAGCCTTTCGGCACATGGAAGCCAAAACCGTCGGCGATCAGCGTCATGCCGATCATCAGCAGGAAGCTCAGCGCCAACATTACAATGGTCGGATTGGCGGCGATGAAGCGCGATAGCGGATCGGCAGCCAGCAGCATTACCGCCACAGCGGAGAGAACGGCGATGACCATGATGGCGATTTCGTCGGTCATGCCAACGGCGGTAATAATCGAGTCGACTGAGAAAACCAGATCGAGAATGAGTATCTGCACGACGGCAGCGCCCATCGTCAGTTCCGCGACTTTACCACCGATATTTTCCTTGCCGTCATTCGGATCGACCGTGTGATGGATTTCCTTGGTCGCCTTCCAGACAAGGAAAAGACCACCCGCAATGAGGATGATGTCGCGCCACGAAAAGCCGTGGCCAAACGCTTCGAAGATCGGTTCTTTGAGCTGCACGATGATCGAGATCGTGAAAAGTAGCGCCAGACGCAATATAAGCGCGGCACCAATGCCGATCCGTCTTGCTTTTGATTGTAAATGAGCGGGGAGTTTGTTCGTAAGGATCGAAATGAATATCAGATTGTCGATGCCGAGGACGATTTCCATCGTCACCAGCGTTATCAGTGCAGCCCAGCCGCCCGGGCTGGATAGAAACGCCAGATGCTCAGTAAGCAATTCCATGTAGACGACCCTTTGCGAAAAACTCGGTCGCACAGAAATAAGCATCCCGGATCGTTGTTCAACTACGCGTGATCAAAGATTTTCCACAACGTTGCCAATTAGCCATTCAAAAGCGCGGCGCGTCGGGCTGGAGGAGAGGTTTGTCTCAAGGTCGCTGACCGGAAACGAGCGGACATTACGGAAGATTAATTTTACTTTACAGTAAAGTAAAATATGTTGGAAGCGTATATTTGGCTATCGTCCCCTATCAAGTCGGGGTCGGATCTTACGGCCTCGACGGATGAAAAGGCACCGACATATGAAATCTGGGAAACGCGGTTTACTGCTATTTATATTGGGGCTGTTCCTCGTCGGAGCTTATTTCGCATGGCAGGGCATGCAAAAGACCTCAGCTGAGGCGACGACGGCAGCGGCTGCACCAACTCCAGCAAGAGCGACAGCTGTCGAAGCTGCAACCGTGGAAACACGGGATCTGGACAGCATCATCTCGGCAGTCGGCAGCCTTCGCGCCAAAGAATCCGTTACGCTGGCATCGGAAATCGGCGGGCGCGTGGACAAGATTCTGTTCGAAGAAGGCCAGCGTGTTCAAGCGGGCAGCGTCCTCTTCCAGCTAGATACGTCGATCCTGAGCGCTTCCGTACAGTCAGCCCGGGCGGCAAATGTGCTTGCCAAATCCACCTTTGACAGGACGGAAGCCCTATCGAAGCGCGGTATCAGCGCGACGCAGGCTCTGGAGGAAGCGCAGGCAAATCTGCGCAACACCGAAGCTGCTCTGGCACTGGCCGAAGCGCAGCTAGCGCAGACTTCGATCAAGGCGCCCTTCGATGGCGTGGTCGGTCTGCGCTCCGTCAGCGTTGGCGCTTATGTTACGGCTGGATCCACCAACCTTGCCAAGCTTGATCAGATCGATCCGCTTGTGGCTGAGTTCACCTTACCGGAAGTGGCGCTGGCGGATATTACGCCCCAGCAGCAGGTTTCGGTGGTTGCGGACGCGCTGCCAGACCAGCGGTTTCAAGGTCAGGTCTATGCCATCGAACCGTCCATCGACGAAACCGGTCGTTCCATTCGTATGCGCGCGCTTATCGCCAATCCTGATCTGAAGTTGCGACCGGGCCTTTTCGTGCGCGTCAATGTCACGACTGGCACCAAGGCTGATGCTATGCTGGTGCCGGAAAGCGCCATTGTGCCAAGCGGCGAAACACAGACCGTCTATCGCATCAATGCGGACGATACGGTCGAAGTCGTTACGGTGATACTGGGGCAGCGGCTTGACGGTATGGTCGAGATTGTCTCTGGGCTCGACAAGGATGCGCGTGTTGTGACCGCTGGTCAGCAGAAATTGCAGAACGGCAGCAAGGTCAGCGTTCAGGGAGCAGGCGCGGAGGGCTCGGTCTAATGTCCATATGGGAAATGTGTGTCCGCCGGCCAGTCTTCGCGACTGTTCTGAGCCTTGTTCTCGTGCTGCTCGGCATCGTATCCTATGAGCGGTTGAGCACCCGCGAATACCCCGATGTTGAAGAACCGACGGTTTCGGTTTCCACGACCTATTCCGGCGCCAATGCCGAAATCGTGGAAAGTCAGGTGACGCAGGTTCTGGAAACGCAGCTTTCCGGCATTGCCGGTATCGACGTGGTGTCATCGACAAGTCGCGCCGAAACCAGCGCTATCACGGTGCGCTTTACCCTGGGGACCGACCCCGAAGTCGCGGCTGCAGAAGTCCGCGACCGCGTGTCCCGCGCAAGGCGCAATCTTCCAGACGAGATCGATGAGCCTATTGTAGCCAAGGTCGAAGCGGATGCGCAGCCCATCATGTATGTGGCTTTTACAAGTGATCGCCATTCAGGACTTGAAATCACCGACGTTCTCAATCGAACAGTTGTTGACCGAATCCAGAATTTGCCCGGCGTTTCGGAAGCCCGCATTCTCGGTGCACGTGAATATGCGATGCGCGTCTGGATCGATGCGCGCAAGCTGGCAGGTTATGGCCTGACGGTTCAGGACGTCGAAACGGCGCTTGAAAACCAGAATGTCGAAGTGCCTGCGGGGCGTATCGAAAGCAAGGACCGGGAGTTCACGCTTCTCGCCAATACGGCTCTGACGACGCCTGAAGAATTTGCAAATATCATCATCAATGTCGTGAATGGTTATCCCGTGCGCTTGCGTGATATTGGAAGGGCAGAACTTGGGGCTGCCGATGAACGGCAGGCGACCTTCAAGGAAGGTGAAACCGCCGTATCCATTGGCGTGGTGAAACAGGCGACAGCCAACCCGCTTGACGTTGCCAATGCCGTGCGCGCAGTGTTGCCGACCATTCAAGAAAGTCTGCCGACCGGAATGAGGGCGGACGTCACTTATGACACGTCGATCTTCATCGATCGATCCATTGAGGCGGTGTTCACCACGATCGGGGAGGCGATTGTCCTCGTCATCATGGTGATCTTCTTCTTCCTGCGTTCGGTGCGGGCGAGTCTTATCCCAATCGTAACGATACCGGTTTCGCTCATCACAACGCTGGCAATCATGTTTGCCTTCGGCTTCAGTATCAACACACTGACCTTGCTCGCCATGGTGCTGGCTATTGGTCTGGTGGTGGATGATGCAATCGTCGTTCTGGAAAACGTGCACAGGCGCATCGAAGAAGGCGAAACCCCGGTACAGGCAGCCATTGCCGGTACGGGAGAAATCGCCTTCGCCGTCATCGCGATGACGCTTACACTGGCTGCTGTCTATGTGCCGATTGCTTTCACCGAAGGCCGGACTGGGCAATTGTTCATCGAGTTCGCCCTGACGCTCGCTGGTGCAGTGCTGGTTTCCGGCTTCGTGGCTCTGACGCTGACGCCGATGATGTGCGGCAAGCTGTTGCGTCACAATGAAAATCAGGGCCGGATTTCACGCGCCCTGGAAGGATTTCTCGACCGTCTCAATGAGAATTACCGACGCGCGCTTGGGCTCGCCATGCGTCACAAGCTGATCGTGCTGATCGGCGCTGCATCGACAGCGGCCCTGGCGGAGTTCCTCTATATAAGCCTACCAAGCGAACTTGCGCCGATTGAAGATCGCGGTGTGGTCCGTATTGCGGGAACTGCACCGGAAGGTTCGACGCTGCAATTCACGCAGCGTTACGGCAAGGAAGCCGAAGCAATCATAGCGAAAATACCGGAAATCAGTACCTATTTTTCGGTCTATGGTTTTCCGCAGGTGACGGGCATGAGCGTATTCGGTTTGCTAGAAGATTGGGGGGATCGCGAACGCAGCCAGCAGGAAATCGTCAGAGAGGCCAATGCTCAGGCAAGTGCGATTCCGGGCTTGCGTGCATTTGCCTTCAACATGCCGTCGCTGACGACATCGCGTGGCAGCGGCGCAGGTGCCAACAATCCGGTTCAGTTCGTGATCCAGTCTTCGTCGAGCTATGAAGATCTGAACCAGCTGGCGACCGATTTCGTTGAACGCATCAAAGAGAACCCGGGATTGATCAATGTTGAATCGAACCTCGATCTCAACAAGCCTCGCATGGAAATCAACATGAACCGCGAGAAAATCCGTGAGGCGGGTCTGCAGGTTTCCGATGTCGGGCGCACACTGGAAACGATGTTTGGTAGTCGTCAGGTCACGCGTATCGACCGGGACGGTGAACAATCGGATGTTCTTGTCCAGCTTGACGCCAGCGACCGCGCAACGCCGGATTCCATCAATGTCGTCAATATGCGCGGCTCGTCGGGCCAACTCATTCCGCTGTCCAATCTGGTGACCGTCACTGAAAGTGTGGAACCGGCCAATCTCTATCGTTTCAACCGGCTGCGCTCTGCAACGATCAGTGCGGGTCTGGCTCCCGATTATTCACTGGGCGAGGCGCTGACCTATCTGCAAAACACGGCGAATGAAACATTCCCGACCTATGCGCAGTATGATCTGGAAGGGGAGTCGCGCGATTTCACCAGCTCCAATTCGAGTATTCTGTTCGTGTTCGGCCTGGCTATCCTGTTTATTTATCTGGTTCTGGCAGCGCAGTTTGAAAGCTTTGTCAGCCCATTCATCATTCTGCTGACGGTTCCGCTTTCAATCGCGGGGGCCTTGCTGGCGCTGTGGTTCGCGGGCGCGAGCATGAATGTCTATAGCCAAATTGGTCTGGTCACACTCGTCGGGCTGATTACCAAACATGGTATTCTGATTGTTGAGTTCGCCAATCATATGCGTGACCAGGGGCGGGACGCTGCCGAAGCTGTGGTGGAGGCGGCGGTGATGCGTCTGCGCCCGATCCTCATGACCACAGGGGCAATGGTGCTTGGCGCTATCCCGCTTGCCATCGCGACCGGGGCCGGTGCGCAAAGCCGTCAGGCCATCGGCTGGGTGATTGTTGGTGGTATGTCCTTCGGCACCTTGTTGACCCTCTTCGTGGTGCCTGTGGTCTACACTCTTGTGATGGGCAGGGCCAAATATTCGCAGGAGATACCGAGCAGAGCGTAAACGATGGTGGGCGGATATTTGAGCGCGCTCAGGAAGGAATGAGCGCGCCTGGATGTAATGTCGGATTTGTCCCGTTCAATGGCTTTGTGCAGCGCGCGTCGGCTCGCGCCGATGAGGCGCTCGCTCTTGTCCCTAATGAGCGTCGGTGCCGGAAATCGGCTGTCAGGCGAGTTGCTCTGTAAGATATTTTGAAACGAAATCCAAAAAAGCCCGTACTCGCGCCAGTGGATAGCGGCTTGCAGGCCAAAGAAGATAAAATATCCCGGTATTGTTGGCCGCGCCCGGCAGAACATCGACCAATGAACCATCCCGTATTCTGCTTTTAGCGGAAAAGCTTGGCAGCATGGCGATGCCGTTTCCATCCAAAACCAATTGTATAATGGAATCGACGGTGGTTACAGTGAATGTTTCCGGCGCCCTCGAGTTCTCGTCGTCCTGACCGGCCAGTTCCCAGGGAGCAATCTTACCGGTTTCCGAATAACGGTGCCGGAGGCAGCGATGGTTCTGGAGATCGGCAATGGACTTAGGCGCGCCGCATCGGGCGATATAGTCCGGTGAGGCGACGAGACACCACGAAAACTCCCCGACCTTCTTGTAAAGCAGGCGACTATCCTTCGGTTTTCCGGTGCGGATCACCACGTCGAACCCTTCGTCAATGACATCGGCAAAGCGGTCGCTGATATCCAACTCGAGATCAACTTCCGGATAGGCCTTCATAAAAGCGCTGACGGCTGACACCAGCAGCGTGGATGAAATGGGCAAGCCGATTTTCAGGCGTCCGTGGGTGCCCTGAGATGACTGAGACAACTCTGCCTGCGCCACTTCCAGTTCGCCCAGAACGCGGCGGCACCGTTCAAGAAACAGTTTTCCTTCGGTGGTAAGTGCGATTGAGCGCGTCGAGCGATGAAACAGTCGCACGCCGAGCTGCTCTTCAAGCTTTTGCACCGATTTACCAACAGCAGAAGCCGACAGGCCTACAATCTGGCCAGCCTCACGAAAACTTCTCTTTTCGGCGGCATGTACGAATGTCTGGAGTGCGCCGATATTATCCAATTTCAATTTCATTCCGGAAAATCCTTCCACAATGATCCGAATTCAAGCGCCATTAAGCTATCTCGTCAACGCCGATATAAAGGCTGTCAGAAAATTGACGAACGCCAGTTCAGGAGAACCAGAACATGAGCAGCCTTTTCAAGCCGTTTAACCTTTCGGGCCTTGCGCTGCCCAATCGCATTGTCATGGCGCCGATGACTCGTTCGCGGAGTTTTAGTGGCGCGGCTGACGAGTTGGTTGCGCTCTATTACAGCCAGCGCGCGACAGCGGGGCTGATCGTCACCGAAGGTACGCCGATTTCGCGTGAAGGGCAGGGCTATCTTTTCAATCCCGGTATTTTCAGCGAAGAACAAATCAAGGGCTGGCGTCTGGTTACCCAGTCTGTTCACAGCGCAGGCGGTCGTATTTTCGCGCAGCTCTGGCATGTTGGCCGCATTTCCAACCGGTCCATTCAGGAAGACGGCAAGGCACCCGTCAGTTCAACAGGCCGAGTGGCGTCAGGCGCTATGTCTTTTGTTCGTAATGCGAATGGTGAGCCCGACTTCGTGCCGGTCTCGGAGCCGCGTGCCCTTACGACTGAAGAAGTGAAACGGGTGATCGGTGACTTTGTGCAGGCAGCACGCAATGCAATCGATGCGGGCTTCGACGGCGTGGAACTGCATGGTGCCAATGGCTACCTGCTGGAACAGTTCATTAACCCTCTGGTCAATGACCGCGACGATATCTATTCCGCCAAAACCATCGAAGGGCGCCTGCGCTTTGTGCTCGAAACCGTCGATGCGGTATCGGAAGCCATTGGCGCCAGCCGCGTTGCCATTCGTCTGTCGCCTTATGGCACCATTCACGACAATCCACTGTTCCCGGACCTCGAAGAGACTTATGTCGCTCTGGCAGCGGAACTGGGCCAGCGCGGCGTGGCCTATGTTCATGTCATGGATCAATCTGGGCAGGTCAAGCTGCCTTATGGCGAACGCCCTGTCAGTGATGCCATTCATGGCTTGATGGAACAATGGCGTCCGTTGTTGCCGAATACGGCGCTCATCCTAGCTGGCGGTCTGGATCAGGCGCGTGCTCAGCGTCTGCTTGATGCCGGATTGATTGACCTTGCGGCGTTCGGCCAGCCATTCATCGCCAATCCTGATCTGGTCGAGCGGCTGCGCAACAACTGGCCTCTGGCAGAGCCTGATCGCGCAACATATTACGGTGGCGGACGCGCGGGCTATGTCGATTATCCGCCCTATGCTGGACGTTCGCTGGTCGCCTGATCTTCAGGTTCCCTCCCTTTGGCTTCGGCGTCGCACTCATGAAGCAACTGTAGGCGCACCGGGTCATTCTGCCCGAGATCATTCGTGTCGGGCTTTTTCAAGAAAGGACGAAACCGTGTTTTCCAAAATCCTGTCTGCTGGTGCTTTGCTGAGCGCCACGATGCTATTTTCATCGCCAGTTCTGGCGCAAGAAAACGTATTGCCTTCCATCAACACGCCGCCGGAAGTTTCCAAGGCGAACCTGGCCAAAGTCAAAGCCGAAAAGCGCGGTCAATATGCCGTTCCTGAGGGGTTCGAAAGCGGCATGGTCGAAACCGACGGCATCCGCCTCCACTATGTGCGCGGCGGCGAAGGTAAGGGCGATCCGATCATCTTCGTGCACGGCTTCGGCTCTACCTGGAAAATGTGGCAACCGGCTCTGGAGAAATTCTCTGCCAACCATCAGGTCATCGCAATCGACCTGCCGGGTTTAGGTCAGTCGGAGCCATCGGCCAAGCGATATGACGCAGAGCAGATGAGCGCCTATCTTCTGGGCGCGATCAAAAGCCTGACCGACAATCAACCTTTCACCTATGTCTGCCACGACCTGTGCAACTCGGCATCCTATCCGATGGTCGCTAACAATCAGGATATCATCAAGAAGGTCGTGTTCATGGATTCGCCGATCCCTGACAAGGCGATGTGGACCTATCCAGGTTTGACGCCAAATGGTCCGGGCCTCGGCTGGCATTTCGGCTATTTCTCCTTCGGCGATATTGCCGAGAAAATGGTCTCCACAGATCCGGTGCTGTTCATGAGCTACTTCATCAAGGAATATGCGGGCAAGAGGGACGTCTTCACACCGGAACTACTGGATGAGCTGATCGAACCCTATTCGACCCGCGCCAATCTGCGCGCCGCCTTTGGCTATTATCAGTCACATTCGGACAGCGCCCGCCAAAACGAAGCGCTGCTTGCCGCCGGCAAACAACTGACCATCCCGGTCTATTCGATCAGCGGTGCCAAGGGCGTAAACGACGTTCTGCCGAAGCAACTGGCAGCCCGCTTCGTAAAGGACCCCAGCAAGCTTGGTTCGACCATTCTCCCAGACACCGGCCATTGGCTGCTTGAAGAATCGGCAACTGAAGTCAACGCGCTGCTTGCCGACTTTATCGACCAGTAAGCCAAGGTAATCCTCACCAACGGTTTCGTGATTGCGGCAGCCCATGCAGCGGTCACGAAACCATGTTGGTATTGCAAATGGCGAATATCGTGACTTTGGCTGTTGAAACGAGCAATTGGAGACCCAAATGACTGTATCACTCACAATCCCGATGATGATGGCAATCGCATTGGGAATTGCAACACCTGCCATGGCGGACCCTTTGCTTGGTGATTTCGATTATGGTTGGCCGGTCCAGCACCAAACCATTCTCAGTCAGAACGAGGCCATGACGATGGCCTATATCGACGCCCGCCCGGAAAATGCCAACGGCCAGACGGCCGTTCTTCTGCATGGCAAGAACTTCTGCGGCGGCACATGGGAAACAACCATCAAAGCCCTCAACGGTGAGGGGTACAGAGTGATTGCTCCCGACCAGATCGGGTTCTGTAAATCAACGAAGCCAGCGCGTTATCAATATGGTCTGCATGCGCTTGCTGACAACACGCACCAGCTTCTGACTGCACTTAACATCGAAAAGCCAGTTCTGGTCGGGCATTCGATGGGCGGTATGCTGGCCATACGCTACGCGCTGCAATATCCGGATGAACTCCAGAAGCTGGTCGTGGTCAATCCGTTGGGGATGGAAGATTGGCGTGCCAAGGGCGTTCCGAATGCGACCATCGATCAACTATACGCCACTGAACTGAAGGTGACGCGGGCAAGCATCAAGGCCTATCAGCAATCGACTTATTATGCTGGCACGTGGAAACCCGAATTCGACCGGCCCGTCGATATGCTGGCGTCCATGTATGAAGGGCCGGGCGGAAATATCGTAGCCTGGCATCAGGCTTTAACTGCTGACATGGTGTTCAACCAGCCTGTTGTCCATGAATTCGACAAGCTGCGTGTGCCGACAGTGCTGATGATCGGCCTGAAAGACAATACGGCGATGGGCAAGAACCGTGCGGATCCCGAACTTGCGGCAACGCTTGGCAATTATCCGGTATTGGCAGAGGAGGCTCAGGCGCGCATTCCCAATTCGCAACTGATCACCTATCCTGATTATGGTCACAGCCCGCAGATGCAGGATCCCGAGCGATTCAATGCCGATCTAATAAAGGCGATTGGCTCGCCACGATAGACCGCCGGAGCCTAGGCGGTTCCGTGGTCACCTATCATACGCTGGCCATGATTTTTTACTTGCCGTGGTCTCGGCCGTTATAAGACGCGTATGAAAGCTAATCCGGTTGCGAGGTCTGTTGCGGAAGACGTTCGTGCGCCACCGCGTATTTGCGGTGGCATTTAGAGCCGCAGAGCCCGAAACATCATGAACGCATCAGTATAGATGAGGTTGGCCGCGGGCCATTTCCGTTGTTCATCTTCTCACATATAGAGGGATTCCATTCCACGGACGCCCGTGACTTTGGAATAGCTGCCTTTGATACTTTACTAAATCCATAGACAATAGGCTCTCCAAGGAGTGATTGTATGAAGGTTTTAGGCATCTATGGCAGCGTCAAGCGACCGTCGCGGACGGCACGACTGGTTGACGATATTCTCGCGGGCATCGCCCGCGGCGCGAGTGTCGAGATAGACAGAATTGATCTGGTCGACGCCGCGCCGGTTCTGTTCCGTGCATTGCGCGCCGATCAGCTGGATGCTGCTGGCCGTGCTATCATCGACGCTGTCGAGGCTGCGGATGTGCTTGTGGTCGGCTCGCCCGTCTATCGCGCATCCTATACCGGTGCGCTGAAGCATCTCTTTGATCTTGTTGATTTTCGTGCCTTGCAGGGACGGCGCGTTGTTCTTGCCGCGACGGGCGGCTCACCGCTGCACGGGCTGATGTTGGAACATCAGTTTCGCCCGTTGTTTGGGTTTTTCGGTGCCGTCACCATTCCAACAACGGTCTATGCCGTCGAAGCGGATTTCACTGAATATATTCTTTCCAATCCAGCCGTTGAAGCGCGCATTGAGCGGGCTGTTTCGGAACTATTCGATCTTTCACCTGCCATACCCCGCACCGTTGCGTCGTCGGAAACGGGCGACCGGACGCTTCGCGTCGTGCCGGGCGAAGCCATTGCGAATTGATGATCACCTAAGGAGTTAAACCATGACAGAACGCAGCAGAAATCCCGTGAAATTTGCCTATTGGGTGCCGAATGTCTCTGGCGGCCTTGTCATTTCGAATATTGAACAGCGCACCAGCTGGACGATTGATTATAACCGCAAGCTGGCGCAGGTCGCCGAGGAAAATGGCTTCGAATATGCGTTGAGCCAGATTCGCTTCACGGCGGGCTATGGTGCGGAATTCCAGCATGAATCCGTATCATTCAGCCACGCACTTCTTGAATCCACCAAAACGCTGAAGGTGATTGCAGCCATTCTGCCCGGACCATGGAATCCGGCGCTTGCTGCCAAGCAGATCGCGACGATCAACCACCTCACCAATGGTCGCGTTGCGGTGAATGTCGTCAGCGGTTGGTTCCGTGGCGAGTTCCACGCCATTGGCGAGCCATGGTATGACCACGATGAGCGTTACCGCCGCTCGGAGGAATTCATTCGAGCGCTGCGCGGCATCTGGACCGAAGACAGCTATTCATTCCATGGTGATTTCTATCGCTTCAACAACTATTCGCTGAAGCCAAAGCCCATTGATCCACAACCTGAGATCTTTCAGGGCGGCTCGTCGCGTGCTGCGCGCGATATGGCATCACGGGTTTCCGACTGGTATTTTACCAATGGCAATACGCCGGAGGAAATCGCCAAGCAGGTCGATGACATTCAAACCAAGGCGGCGGAAAACAACCATTCGGTTCGCGTCGGCGTCAATGCCTTTGCCATCGTTCGTGACACGGAAGAAGAGGCAAAGGCCGTTCTCGCCGAGATCATTGAAAAGGCCAATCCCGAAGCGGTCAATGCTTTCGGTCACGAGGTCAAGAATGCTGGCAAGTCCTCGCCCGAAGGCGAAGGCAATTGGGCAAAGTCCAGCTTTGATGATCTTGTCCAGTATAATGACGGTTTCCGCTCCAACCTGATCGGCACGCCGCAGCAGGTGGCTGAACGCGTGGTCAAGCTGAAACGCGCCGGTGCCGATCTTATCCTGCTCGGTTTCCTTCACTTCCAGGAAGAAGTCGAATATTTCGGCAAGCACGTCATTCCGCTGGTGCGCGCGCTGGAAGAAGCGGAAGACAACGCGGCCCTCGCCGCCGAATAGATCAAAACGAATTATGGAGCGACGGTTATTGCCGTCGCTCCCGCTTAACGCGGACGCAATCGTGTTCGCGGACGGACGGTTATGTCCGTTTGTCCGCCGAAATGCCCTGATTGAATTCGAGTAAAACACGGAACGAACAATGTCGGCATTGCATTTCCTGATTGCAGATACTGATGCGGAAGCGAGCGCAGAAGCGCGGGTGGCGGCTGAAGCTACGGCCACCTCGCCGCGGCGCGAACTTGCGCTGGAACTGCGCGGCATAGGCCTATCATTCGGGGGCGTTGTTGCCTTGCAGGATGTTGATCTCAGTGTCCGGCAGGGAGAAATTCGCGCGATCATCGGACCGAACGGTGCCGGAAAAAGTTCGCTCATCAATGTCATTTCGGGCGTATACCGGCCCAGTCGTGGTCAGGTCGCCATTGGTGGTAGGATCTATGATCCGGTGCCGACCCAAAAGCTTGCGCATCTTGGCGTTGCGCGTACCTTTCAAAACCTCGCTTTGTTCAAGGGTCTGAGTGTTCTCGACAATGTCGCGTCCGGACGCGCCTTTGCCAATCGCTCGAATTTTTTGAGCCAGATCGTGGGATTGCCCCAGGCTCGCCGCGCGCAGGCGGATGCCCGCGAACGGGCAAGTCGCGTCATCGAATTTCTGCATCTGTCGTCCTATGCCGACCGGCTGGCAGGCACTTTGCCCTATGGTCTGCAAAAGCGTGTTGAACTTGCCCGTGCATTGACCGCCGCGCCGCGTATCCTGCTTCTTGATGAGCCGATGGCCGGTATGACCGCCACCGAAAAGAACGAGCTTGCCGATTATATCCGCCTGGCGAGGGACGAATATGACATTACCGTCGTGCTGATCGAGCATGACATCGGCGTTGTGATGGGCCTCTCAGACCGCATTGCAGTACTCAATTACGGGCGCAAGATTGCCGATGGCACGCCGCAGGAGATCGCATCCGATCAGCATGTCATTGATGCATATCTTGGTGTGGCGCCGGAAAATGAAGATGGGGAGGGCATCTGATGGCTGATTTTGATTGGATGTTCTTCACGGAAGTGCTGATTGGCGGGCTGTTGTCCGGCGTCATGTATTCCCTTGTCGCCATCGGGTTTGTGTTGATTTATAAAACGTCCGGTGTGCTGAATTTCTCGCAAGGGGCGCTGCTGCTTTTCGCGGCGCTGACTTTCGTCAGCCTCACGGAGCGGGGCGTGCCGTTCTGGGCAGCCTTTGTCGTTACATTTGCCGCCATGGTTATCATCGGTATCGCCATTGAACGCAGTGTACTGCGGCCATTGACCAACAAGCCGCCGATCACGCTCTTTATGGCTACACTCGGCCTGTCCTATATCATTGAGGGTGCAGCCCAGCTCCTATGGGGCACACAGGTTCACGCTCTTGACCTCGGAATCCAAGATGTGCCCTTCGATGTTGGAGGCATTTTCATCAGCCAGTTCGATATTTTTGCCGCAGTTGTTGCGGCTGGCATGGTGGCGCTACTATCAGCATTCTTCCGCTATACGCGCATCGGTCTTGGCTTTCGCGCCGTTGCCGACGACCAGTTCGCAGCCTTGGCCATTGGACTCAAACTGCCGTGGATATGGGCCAGCGTCTGGGCCGCTGCCGGTCTGGTCGCACTGGTCGCAGGCCTGTTGTGGGGCGCGCGCCTTGGCGTGCAATTCTCGCTGTCGCTGGTCGTGCTGAAGGCTTTACCGGTTCTGGTACTCGGCGGCTTCGATTCCATTCTTGGTGCGATTGTCGGCGGATTGCTGGTGGGAGCGTCAGAGAAGCTAGCGGAGGTTTATATCGGGGAATATTTCGGTGGCGGCATTGAGAGCTGGTTTGCCTATGTGGTGGCACTTGCCTTCCTTCTCATTCGCCCTTCAGGTCTGTTTGGCCAGAAGCTTGTGGAAAGGGTCTGACCATGGCCATTATAGCAGCCAGTTCCTCCAGTCCAGTTGCATTGCCGCGTTACGCCGCTCCGCTTGCGGTGCTGGCAGTGGCCTATCTCATCATACCGTTTATCGGCACGAGCTATCTCTTTGAGGCCATTCTCCTGCCGTTTCTGGCCTTGAGCCTCGCCGGTGTTGGGCTCAACCTCCTGACCGGCTATGCGGGGCAGGTTTCACTTGGCTCGGCGGCATTCATGGCAGTGGGCGCTTTCGCGGCCTATAATTTCAATCTGCGCATGGATGGATTGCCGCTGCTGGTTTCTATCGTTTTTGCCGGACTGGCGGCGGCGGCGATTGGCGTTGTCTTCGGCTTACCGAGCCTGCGCTTGCGCGGTTTCTACCTTGCCGTTTCTACACTCGCAGCCCAGTTCTTCGTACAATGGGCGCTGACCAAGTTCGAATGGTTTTCCAACAATTCCGCCTCCGGCGTCATTGATGCTCCGGCGTTGTCCATCGGGGGGATTGCCTTTGAGGGGCCAGTCGGACGCTATCTCTTCGCACTGACAATTGTGGTAGCGGTCACGTTCCTCGCCTATCGCCTGGTGTCGTCGCAGACCGGACGGAATTTCATTGCCGTGCGCGACAATGAAACGGCAGCGCGGATCATCGGTGTGCCGGTGTTGCGGACCAAGCTGCTCGCCTTTGCGACTTCCTCTTTCATCATCGGGGTGGCGGGTGTGCTATGGGCCTTTGCCTATCTGCGCACGGTGGAAACGGCGGGTTTCAATCTCGACCGCTCGTTCCAGATATTGTTCATCATCATCATTGGTGGCCTCGCATCGATACGGGGCGCCTTCTTTGGCGCAGCACTGATCGTCGTTTTCCCGCTGATCTTGTCGAGGGTTGGGGCACTGTTGCTCGGAGACGTGTTCGATTCCGGCGTGCTGGATATGACGCAGCGCATTGTCGTCGGCGTCTTCATCATCCTGTTTCTGGTCCTTGAGCCCGACGGGCTTGTGTCGCTCTGGGATCGGCTGAAAGCGAGCTTTACGGCAGTTATCCGACGGTCGTGATATCCGGAAGCGCCTCAGAAGGCTTCCAACAAAGTCCATAAATCCTGAACGAAACCGGGTGGCGATTATCCCACCCGATAGATGGAGTACGTCCAGAAATGACCCTATACACGAAAATCAAAATGGCGGCTCTCGCCGCTGGTATCGGCCTTGCCTCTTTTGCGTTTCCGGCGCAGGCAGACGAGCAGTATTTCCCGCTTCAAAGCTATCGCGTCGGCCCTTACGCTGCCGGTGGTACTGGCTTCTTTGGTGGGTTCATCGATTACCTCAATCTGATCAACACGCGCGATGGTGGAGTTAATGGGGTCAAGCTGACGTGGTCGGAAGCTGAAACGCAGTATGAGGTTGAACGTGGTGTGGAAGCCTATGAGCGTCTGAAAAGCAATCCTGGCATTGCCGCGTGGAACCCGCTTTCCGTGGGTATCGCCTATGCGATGATCGACCGTATCACGCAGGACAAGGTGCCATTGATCACAATTAATCACGGGCGCACGGATTCCACCGATGGACGTGTGTTCCCTTATGTCTTTCCGCTATTGCTCAATCCCTATTCCGAAACCTCCGGCATCGTGAACTACATCGCCTCCAAGGAAGGCGGTCTTGATAGTCTCAAGGGTAAAAAGATCGTGGTACTTTATCACGGCTCGCCTTATGGCAAGGAAACCATCCCGATCTATGAACTGCTTGCCGAGAAATATGGTTTCGAGTTGCAGCAGATCGAGGTTCCTCATCCGGGTAACGAGCAGCAATCACAATGGCTTACGATCCGCCGCGCCAAGCCGGATTATGTCGTGCTGCGCGGCTGGGGTGTGATGAATCCCGTGGCTCTGAAAACAGCAGCGAAAACAGGTTTTCCGGTCGATCGCATCATCGGCAATGTGTGGTCCAACTCGGAAGAAGACGTCATTCCTGCAGGCGATGCGGCCAAGGGTTATACCGCCATCACCACACAGGCATCGGGCGCCGACTACCCAGTGGTCAAGGAAATCGTCAAGACCGTCTATGATGCGGGTAAGGGTAATCTGGAAGACAAGAGCCGTATCGGTTCCGTCTACCACAATCTTGGCATTGTCAATGGCATCCTGAACGTCGAAGCTATACGCATTGCGCAGGAGAAATTCGGAAAGAGAACCTTGACGGGCGATGAAGTACGCTGGGGTTTCGAACATCTGCAACTCGATCCAGCGCGCGTCGAAGCTTTGGGTGCTAAAGACCTGTTCCACTCCATCAATGTCACTTGGGATAACCACGAGGGCAACGGCTACGTGACCTTCCAGCAGTGGGACGGTAAGAAGTGGAATGTCGTTTCTAATTGGATCGCGCCTGACTGGGCCTTGCTACGCCCGATCATCGAGAAGTCTTCGGAAGCCTATGCGAAAGAAAAAGGCATCAAGCTTCGCACTGCTGCCGATGCGGATGTTGCGACCAACTGAGGCCATGGGTGGAGCGGGCGGCAACGATGTCGCCCGCCCAGTTACGGCTATGCGGGGTTGGCCCGCCAGAGGAGTTTGGCATGACATTGGAAACCCACAGGCTCAAAGCAAACTCGGGAGAAAACGGGCTTCTGTCCGTTGAGGGCCTCCACGCGACCTATAATCATTCTATCACGGCGCTGCATGGGGTCGATCTTTCGATAGGTCGGGGGGAAATTCTCGCCATTCTCGGCGCCAACGGTGCGGGCAAGACGACCACATTGAAAGCCATCTCTAACC
>NZ_JABXGB010000002.1:0-255750 GCF_022627935.1 Ochrobactrum sp. C6C9
CACCAGAACTCAAGGACGAAGCAACCTGCCGCTAGCAGCGTCGCCGCCCTCGTTGTGGCGCTATATAGGCCCCGCACACCAAAACTGTCAACACAGCTTTCCATAAAAAAGCGATTTTCTTTTCCACAGCCAATATGGTGTCTTTTAACGTAAATTCAACCGATGAAACCTGTCGATTCGAACAGTTGCGACAAACATATGACAATCACGCACATACCGTATCGCATTGCCGTCGATGGCGGCGGAACCGGATGCCGGGCGGTCCTGACGGACGAAGCCGGGACTATTCTCGGCCGCGCCACCGGCGGGCCGGCCAATATCGGCGCCGATACGCCGGGAGCACTTACGCATATAATAGAGGCAGCGGAACAGGCCGCTGTGAATGCGGGACTGGGCGTTGCGATATTAAGTGAGGCGCGCGCGGTGCTTGGGCTGGCCGGGGCCAATTCGCTCGCCAACCGCGAGGCGCATTATAATGCGCTGCCATTCGGGCAGGTCAGGATCGTGTCGGATGCGGTGACCGCGCTGCAAGGCGCGCTCGGCGATGGCGACGGGGCCATGGTCATTGTCGGGACTGGCTCTGCCTTTATCAGGCGAACCGGCGAGACCATTGAGATTGTCGGCGGGCGCGGCTTCATGCTGAGCGATCACGCGGGCGGCGCGCGACTGGGGCGCGAACTGCTGGAAGAAGCACTGCTCGCCGCCGATGGCATGGCTGCGCGCAGCGGATTGATCGATGCCGTATTGGCGCAGTTTAACAATGACGCGCGTACGATAACCGCTTTTTCTCGGAAGGCGACGGCCGCTGACTATGCCACCTTCGCGCCTTTGGTCTTCGAATGGGCCATGGAGGAGGATCCCCTCGGCCTTTCAATCACCAAGCGGGCCTGCGATTTCATCCGTCGTGGACTGGATCGTTTGGACGTAGAGAAGCTTGGCCGCTTCAGCATGACGGGCGGACTGGCGAACGCCTATGCGGCGCTAGCGTTTCTGCCGCACCGCGCACTTTATAAGCAGCCGCTCGGCGACGCCTTACAAGGCGCATTGGCGTTGGCCATGAGAGACGACTAATAAGATGAGCCGCCAGGGGCAAAAAGACTTGTCGCAACGCGGTTTAGTCGCTACGTTTTTTATCTGAAAGTCTCGCAGGGGTGGCATGCTTACCAAGAAAGGCAAATACGGCCTGAAAGCCATGGTTCATCTGGCGGGAATAGCCGATGGACAACTGGCCTCAGCCAGTGAGATCGCCGAAAAGCATCATATTCCGCGGAAGTTCCTCGACAATATCTTTACCGAACTGCGCAATGCCGGTTTCGTCGTCAGCCGTAAGGGCAAGGGCGGCGGATTTTGTCTGGCGCGTCCGGTCAATGAAATCGCCATCGGCAATATCATTCGTGCGCTGGATGGCGCGCTGGCGCCCATCGCCTGCGCAAGCAAGACCGACTATCACCCTTGCGACGATTGCGACGAAGAAGAATGCGAAGTGCGCCTGATGATGCTGGAAGTGCGTGAGGCCATTGCCAATGTGCTGGACCACCGCACGCTTGCCGACAGCAAGACGCTCGCCTCGCTGTCGGTTTAGCATCTCAATCAAGCCGCAACCGACCAGTTCGGAAACGGATCGGCCAGAGCCGACCAGCGTTCCGGCGCAAAGGTTTCGTCTTCCACCAGACATGTATCGAGTTCGGCGGTCAGCGCTTCCTCGCGCATCGGATCAACGCCGATAAAGACGATCTCCTGACGGCGATCCCCCCAGACCTTGTGGAAATACGGCGCCATCGCGCTCGTCCAGCCCGGTTCCGTCGGCCAATAGTTCTTCGGCACCGCGGACCACCAGCGCCCGCGCTTGGCCGTGTGCACCGATGCGCCTGCCTGGCTGATCTCGCCGACGAAATCCGGCTGGGTCGCCAACCAGAAGAAACCCTTGGCGCGAACAACGCCCGGCCAGCTCTTATCTATAAAGGACTGAAACTTTGCCGGATCGAAAGGCCGCCGCGCGCGATAAACGAAGGAACGAACGCCATATTCCTCGGTTTCCGGCACATGATTGTTGAAGCCGTAAAGCTCCTTATACCACAGCGGATGTTCATGCGCCTTATTGAAGTCGAACAGGCGTGTATCCAGAATGGCATCGAGCGGAACCTGCCCGAAATCAACCTCTTCGATACGCGCATCGGGATTAAGCGAGTGAATGACCTTGCGGGCCAGGTCGCGTTCTTCCGGCGAGGCCGTCGAAACCTTGTTCAGCACCACGACATCGGCAAACTCGATCTGCTCGACCAGCAGATCAACGAGAGTGCGTTCGTCCTCATCGCCCAGCGACTCGCCCCGATCGCGCAGAAAATCATTCGACGCATAGTCCTTGAGCAAATTGGCCGCGTCCACCACTGTCACCATCGTATCGAGCCGCGCCACATCGGTGAGGCTCTTGTCGTTCTCGTCGCGAAACTCGAAGGTCGCGGCCACCGGCAGCGGCTCCGCGATACCCGTCGATTCGATCAGGAGATAATCGAAACGCCCCTGCTCGGCCAGTTGCGAGACTTCCTTCAGAAGATCGTCGCGCAACGTGCAGCAGATGCAGCCATTGGTCATTTCCACCAGTTGCTCTTCGGTGCGCGAGAGATTGGCCCCACCTTCGCGCACCAGTGACGCATCGATATTGACCTCGCTCATATCGTTGACGATGACCGCCACGCGACGATTTTCGCGATTGTTGAGCACATGATTGAGAAGTGTCGTCTTTCCGGCACCGAGGAAACCGGAAAGAACCGTAACGGGAAGCCTTTTTCTCATGACACCGTTCCTTGAATTCAGAGGTTGGGTTGGGGTCAGTCGTGCTGATGCTGATCGAGATTGAAGGTCAGCGTGGTGAAATAGCTGAGCTTGTCGGCATCGCTGGAATCCGTCGTCGGGCTGGAGTGAGCGGCCCCGATGACATTGAGACCCGCATTGCGGATTTTGATCGTTGCGATGCCCTCGGCATTGGTTTTCACCGGCGCGGCGTGGCTGTCATTGACATAATCCGCTGTGACGGAAACGCCTTCCACCGGGTTGCCGTCGAAAAGAACCTGCACCGGCAATTCGCTGCCCGCCGTCAGGATTGTCGGGTCCATCAGGGGCACGATTTCGAATGGCAACCCCTGAGCCTGTGGCTTCTTGCGCAAATGATCGAGGATCGCGACTGCAAATTTCTGGCTCTTGCTGGTTTGCTTTGCGCCCGGCACTTCGGCTTTCGACTTGTTGACCCATTTGCCATCCGGACCTTCGGCCCAGAAACCGTTATCAAAGGTTCCGCTGATCACCACCGCATTTTTCGGCACATCGAGAAGGGCATGGTCATCCTGCCGCCTGATCTCGACGGCGACTTTCTTGCCATCGACATCCTTTGCCGACACCGCCTTGAGCTTCTGCGGATCGTAAGCCTCGTCGGTTGCGCCGTGACCGTAGACCACGGCCTGCGTGCCGTGGCGCTCGGCGATCCAGATACCATGAGCGCTGGCGGCAACCGGCGCCACCAAGGCCACCGCCAGGCCGACCGACCACAGTTTTGCGAAGTGACGCATCTCTTTTTCCTATATGTTATATCATTACATTATGGGTTCAAAAAACAGGCGGCAGCGCCGCCTTCGACGGATCATCCTGCGTCGGGCCATTCGAGGGATGGCCCGACGCCGTTACGGTTGCCGGCAGGCTGACGGGCAACCGCAGCTGTCAGGAAGACAGGCAGGCTTTCAGCGAATCCGCCAGATTGCGGATCAGCTGCGGATAAAGATCGGGGCCGTCCTTCAATTCAGCACCAAGCGGGTCCAGAACGCCGGTCTTGGCATCGGTTCCATCGATGACCGTATTGACGAGCTTCGGTTCGAACTGCGGTTCGGAGAACACGCAGGCCACCTTGAGCGATTTGATCTTGTCGTGGATTTGCTGGATGCGGGCCGCACCGGGAGCCTTTTCCGGGCTGACCGTGATGGAACCGGCTGCCTTCACATCGAAGCGATTTTCAAAATATTGATAGGCATCGTGGAACACGACAAACGGCTTGTCCTTCACCGGCTGCAATTCCGTCGCGATATCCTTGGTCAGCGCATCCAGCTTTTCGGCATAGGCCTTGGCGTTCTGCTCATATTGCGCGGCATGGGCCGGATCGCTCTCGCTCAGAACCTTGGCAATATTGGTGACCAGCACCTTGCCATTCTGCGGATCGAGCCAGAAATGCAGATCATATTCGCCGTGGCCATGATGATGCTCGTGCGCGCCTTCGCCCGCTTCAGCAGCGTGATCGTGACCGGCTTCCGCTTCCTTCTTGTCGCCGTCATCGTGGTCATGCCCATGCGCATGGTCGTGACCCTCATGACCTTCGCCTTCATGGCCATGGTCATGCGCCTCGAACGGCCCGCCTTCGCGGAATTTCAGCCGGGTCAACCCTTCCGATTCCCCGAGCGCCACAACCTTGGCACCCTCGCCCAGCGTATCAATCGGCTTATCCAGAAAGGTTTCCATCGACGGGCCTGCCCAGAAGATGACCTTGGCATGTTCGATAGCCTCGGCATCCGAGGGCTTGAGGCTATAGACATGCTCCGAGCCTGCGCCCTGCACGATCAGTTTCGGCTCGCCGACGCCCTGCATGACTGCGGAAACAAGCGAGTGGAGCGGCTTGATCGAAACGACGACACCGTCTCGGTCTGCGGCAAAAGCAGTGCTGCCGAGACCGGCTAGAAATGCGGAAGCGAGCAGCAGGGAACGCAAATGTTTCATATTATCTCTCTTGAATGAGCGGGGTGAGCGGCATATCTGGTGATATGTTATTTTATTACATCAGTTGCGTTATGCTATAACGTCTGCCATAAGGTCTAGCAACCCCTTTTTGGAGAAATTCACCCGGCATCTTTTTGGCGATATCGCATTCATCCTGAAATTGCTGTCCTGTGTGACAGCTTGGGCAGGTGGATTTCACAAACGGGATATGGCGTTGCGCACCGCCCGAAAAAGACACTGGGAAAAACTCCGAATCGGCAGATGATCCGTTGGAATGCGCACTAAGCGAAATGAAGATGCAGGCAGCGAAAGCCCCGATTGCAATGGCCAGAAAGAATAGAATCCCCGCCGACAGGGCGCGGGAAACGCTGATTGAACTGAAAAACGCCGGTGTTTATCGCGACGGGCGCTGGCTTGTGCGCAATGTCGATCTGAAAGTCGAGCGCGGCGAGATCGTCACGCTGATCGGGCCGAATGGCGCTGGCAAAAGCACCGCGGCCAAGATGGCGCTGCGTATCCTCAAGCCCGACGAAGGCCAGGTGATCCATAAGCCCGGCCTGCGCATCGGCTATGTCCCGCAGAAGATCAACATCGACCGCACCCTGCCGCTTTCGGTGGAGCGTCTGCTGACGCTGACCGGCCCCTTGAGCAAGCAGGACATCATGGCGGCCCTTGAAGCAGTCGGCATCCCGCATCTTTTGAAAGCGGAGACAGCCCATCTTTCCGGCGGCGAATTCCAGCGCGCCTTGATGGCGCGGGCGCTGGCGCGAAAACCGGATATCATGGTGCTGGACGAACCCGTGCAGGGCGTGGATTTTTCCGGCGAGGCCGCTCTTTATGAACTGATTGCGCGGCTGCGCGACGAAACCGGCTGCGGTGTGCTGCTGATCTCGCACGATCTGCATCTCGTCATGGCGGCAACCGACCGGGTCATCTGTCTCAACGGTCATGTCTGTTGCAGCGGAACCCCGCGCGACGTGACGGCAAGCCCGGAATATATGCGCCTGTTCGGCAGTCGCGCTGTCGGGCCGCTCGCGGTCTATGAGCATCATCATGATCACACGCATCTGCCTGACGGGCGCGTGCTACACAGCGATGGTTCGGTGACGGATCATTGCCATGCCGATGACGGCCATCATCATGAGCATGAACATGCGCACGAACAGGGGCACGAGCATCACCACCATCATCACGGGAAAGGCGAACACCGTGCTTGACGATTTCTTCACCCGCGCCTTGATTGCCGGCATCGGGCTGGCGCTGACGACCGGCCCTCTCGGCTGCTTCATCGTCTGGCGGCGCATGGCCTATTTCGGCGACACCATGGCCCATTCCGCCTTGCTCGGCGTGGCGCTGGCGCTCATCTTCGACATTAATCTGATGATTGGCGTCTTCGCTGTGTCGGTCGCGATTTCCGCGATCCTGCTGCTCTTGCAGCGCCGCCACACATTGTCGGCGGATTCGCTGCTCGGCATCCTGTCCCATGCCACATTATCGCTCGGTCTCGTGATCGTCGCTTTCATGACGTGGGTGCGTGTCGATCTGCTTTCCTTCCTGTTTGGCGATCTTCTGGCCGTTTCACGGCTGGATATCGTCTATATCTATGCGGGCGGGGCATTCGTGCTTGCCGTGCTGGCCTGGTTGTGGCGACCCATGCTGGCCGCGACCGTCAGCGAGGACATTGCGCGCGCCGAAGGCATGAACCCCGCCGTCTCGCGCGTCATCTTCATGCTGCTTCTGGCCATCGTCATCGCCATTGCGATGAAGATCGTCGGCATTTTGCTGATCACATCGCTGCTGATCATTCCGGCTGCAACCTCCCGCCGTTTCGCTTCAACGCCCGAGCAAATGGCGGTGCTTTCATCACTGATCGGCGCGGCTGGCGTGGTCGGCGGGCTCTACGGCTCCATTCATTTCGACACGCCGTCAGGCCCTTCCATCGTTGTCGCTGCGCTTGCTATTTTCATTTTCAGTCTTCTGCCCTTACATAAGAGAGCAGAGGCCCCATCGAAACGGACTGCTGAACAATGAGCACGCATAACCACCATCACCACCCGCAACAGGATCTGACCCGCAACCAGACCCTCGTTTTCGATGCTCTGTCCAAGGCGGAAGGGCCGCTCAGCGCCTATACAATTCTCGACCAGTTGCGGGATGACGGCTTTCGCGCGCCGCTTCAGGTCTATCGTGCGCTGGAAAAGCTGCTCGATTATGGGCTCATCCATCGCCTCGAAAGCCTCAACGCTTTCGTTGCCTGCGCGCACCCGCAATGCCACCAGCAGGGCCTCGTCGCTTTTGCGATCTGCGAGAAATGCGGTCAGGTGACGGAATTTTCCGACGCGGCGATCGAAAATCTCGTCAGCGCCTGGAGCCTGCAAAGCGGCTTCAAGTCGCGCAAGACGACGCTTGAACTGCGTGGTCTGTGCCAGTCCTGCGGCGATCACTAACCCTTTGGAAGTAAGGTTTTCTGGCGGTCAGACTTTAAAAGTAACGCTTCGGAAATCGAAATCTGCTAAAAATACCTATTCAGGGGATTAGTGGGTAAGATTTTCATATGGCGCGCATGAAGTCGCCGCAGGAGCGGCGCAAGGAAGAAAGACAAAGGACAAGGTTACGTTCGGGAAAACTTATAGACCTGGACGGGCAGTTTATCGTTGAGTGCCAGTTCAGCGACTTGTCTCCCCATGGCGCCAAGCTTAGAACCATCGAAACACCTGCCCTGCCCGACCGGTTCTGGCTGTTCGACGATTATTACAAGCGCGCGCTGCTGGCCCGCATCGCCTGGCGCAATGGTCGCGAAATGGGCGTCGAACTGATCACCGATCCAACGGTCACGCCGCTGGATGCCGAACGTCTCGCCCAGCTTGGCGGAAAATATTATTCGCTGTGAGCCGCCTGCCCATCATTGATATTGGCATTGGCTTGCTTTCCGGGCGTCTGGTGGGCTGGTGCTGTCGATGTCGGCTCACCGCGCATGTTCATGGCGCGGATTTCTTCAGCCGAAATATAGTTGAACTGCTCGACCAGCAGGTCCTTGATCACCGGCTCGGGGAACCGCCCGTTCAGGTCTGAGATGATCGAGGCGCGCACGTCCTCGAACTGCACTTTCTCCACCTCTTTCGTATCCGAATAGCTGCCATAGAACTTGCGGAAAATCTCGTCGCTGATGAAAAGCTCCAGCGGCACGCTGAGCTTCTTGCGGATATTCGAATCGACCGTATAGACGAGCTGCGTCACGACATAGCCAGCAACCGCGCCATTCGAAATGATCGGCACACTCATCACGTCCGTCTTAACGTAATCCACGCCGCCGAAGCCGCCGACAGCGGCCTGCGCCTCACCGGACGATGACGCGTTCTGACGGGTCGCCAGGAACAACGACCCGAAGGCGACAGCGCAAATCCACAGGCCAATGACGAAAATGCGGATCATCGCGCGTGACCGAGCCTCGCGCTCTGCATGGAATAGGTGCCATCGGCTTCTTGCGTTTCCAATGCGCTGCGGATCACATCGGCGAGTTCGCCGACCGCGCGCAGATGCAGCTGCAACGCTTCGCAGTTCTTCTCAAGCTTCTGCTTCAGGCTGTCGAGCAGCGGCTGCAAGCCTTTCAGCGTCGCAGGTTCTGCCAGAGCGGCAGCCTTCTTGATCGCCTTGTTGAAATCATAGAGACCGCGGCTTTTGCGTGAATTGATTTCTGCGAGATCGGGATTGCCGCCTTCCATCAGAAGGCGCGTTTCAGTCTCGATGACATCCTCAAGACGCTGGATGGCGCGAACCACCGGCTTCAAAGTCGGGTTTTCTACCGGTTCCATTGCCAGTTCCGGCTTCGCCAGATCATGCACCTGTTCGCTCGCCTTCGCGAGAACCAGCGATTCTTGCGGGGGCAGGCTGGTTTCAGAGCTTGTCTCGGTCATTTCAAGGGTTCCTCAATTTCGGTGGACGTCACGTCGCGCGCTGCGGTTTATCGTTCAGCCGCGCGCGCTATCCGCGTCGTCGTTTTTCTCAAGCTGCTTTTGGATGAGCGTGCGTTCGAACCCGTGTATCAGATCGTTCGAAACCGCATCGTTGCTCATAGTCTCTCCCAGATTGTTGATCACATCTCCTAGTGCTGCAGTGGTCGGCGCATCTGCCCGCCCTTTGCGCGCCGCCTGCTCCTCAAGCAGTCTAGCAATGCCGACACCGCCGCCATCCGCCATCTTGTTCGCCATGGCTTCCGCCATCATCGACTTCCAGTAGTCACCCGCGATGCCCTTGCCGAAAGTCGCTGTCGTGTCACTGGTGAACATCGACTGGACAAAGGATTGCAGCATGAAGGCCTCGAATTTCCGATAGGCCGGATTGATCGTATTCTGCGCGTCGGGCCGCATAGTCACGCCCGCCGAAAAACTATCGGAAAAGCTTGCGAAATTATCCCGCGTCAGTCCCGTACCGGACGACGCCATCGCCGTTTGCATGGTGCCGGAGACCGACTTCAATCGCTCCGCCGCCATGCGATAGGCCTGCGGATCGGCCGCGCGGGCCACATCCATCACCAGATCCGACGGCGGGTTGATCGCCATGCAAGGTTTCCTTCTTCATCCTATGAGTGCACCATAATGGGTCAAACTTGACTGAAACTTGTGGACGAGTTCAGCGTGGCCCAGAAGGCGCTTTCGTGGTTTTCCGGCTAACGAATTCCTCGATCAGACTGGCCAGTTCGTGCCGGTCCAACTCGCTTCTGGCTTCTTCCAGCCGATCTTCCAGCAGTTCAACCCGCCGTTGTTCCTTCAAAAGCGCGCCGCGCTCTGATTCGAGCCGTGATTCGAGCGCCGCCGATTCGACTGCATTCGCACCAAGACGCTTGATGAGCAGCGACGGATCGATATCGAAGACAGCGCCGTCATATCGACGGTCCTGCATGGCGATGAGGGCCAGACGCTCCTCCTCCAGCGCAAGCTTGCGCGCATTGGAAACGGCCAATGCTGATTCGAGCCGGGCGCTGCCCAGTTTCTGCAAATCGATCAGCTTCTTGAGATTGCGTGTGTTGGTCTGGGCCATGGCCACCTCAAAACAAAGCGCGCATTTGCGTGGCGGTTTCGTTGGTGAAAAAGCGCAGCAGTTCCGGCAGGATGAAATAGACCACCAGCAGCCCGCCCCCCAGCACGAAGGGCATCGACACGAAATAGATCGGGATCGACGGCGTCAGCTTGTTAACAAGACCGATCGCGAAATTGACCAGAATCGCAAAGACGATGAATGGTGCTGCTACGCGCAGTGTCGCCATGAAGGCCGACGACAGCGCATCGGTAAAATCGATCATCGCCGCGTCCGGGCGGAATCGCCCGTCCACCGGAATGGCGGTATAGGAATTGAGCAGCGCGCGCAGAATTTCCAGATGCATGTCGGTGACGAAAAACAGCAACAGCGCGCTGAAGGTCACGATGGTGGCAAGCGTTGCCTGCGGCTCTGATTCGGTGATCGCATCGGCGGGCGAGCCACTAAAGCCAATGGCCATCGCCATGGTGTTGGCCATGAATTGCAGCGCCCAGAAATAGATATGCGCCAGAATGCCAATCACCGCGCCGATGAACATCTCGCTCGCTATCAGGCGAAACAGGGTCCACGGCGCGCCGCTGTCGACAGCCGTGACAATGCGCGGTAAAACCAGCGGCAGCACCGCGAAGGAGCACGCCAGCGCGATGAAGAGCCGGACCTGCAACGGAATACGCGCGCTCGAAAGCCCCGGCATCAGCATCAGGCATGCGCCGACCCGGCAAAAAGCCAGAACGGCTGCCAGAATGATGTCGTTGAGCGGCAGTTGCGCGATCGGCACTCAGGCCCCTTTCCGCGTTTCAATCATATAACCGTCCTCCTGATCCCTCGTCCTTCGATCCTTCGAGACGGTTCCCTTCGCTGCGCTCAGGGCACCTCCTCAGGATGAGGGGAAGTCTGGCGCCCCCGCCCCTCATCCTGAGGAGACCCTCCGAGCATAGCGAAGGAGGGGCGTCTCGAAGGACGAAGGATCGAGAGGGCGAGGGGGCGAGGAAATCAAAGAACCGAACCTACGAAACCGCGCCGAGCGACTTCACCTCGACGCCGCGCGCGATTTCGACATGCGACAGCACCGGCAGGGTTGCGAACAGGCGTTCGATGATCATCCGGATATAGGGCCGCGCTTCCGGCGACGATACGAGAACGAATCGCTCGCCATTGTCGAAATGCTTGCGAATGACGGTCGATGCTTCCGTACCGAACTGTTCCAGCAGGCGCGGGTCGATATCGAACTCGACGATTTCGCCCTTAGCGTCTCGCTTGAGGCTCTGGTGGAACACCAGATCCCAGCGATTGCCGAGACGCAGCACATTCAGCACGCCATTGTCGGAAAGGTCGCCGCAGATTTGCTGCGCCATGCGCATGCGCACATGTTCGACAATCATTTCCGGGCGGCGCACCATCGGCGCAATTTCCGCGATGGCTTCGAGAATGAGGTGCAGGTTGCGGATAGAAACCCGCTCGGCCAGCAGAAGCTTCAACACCGCCTGCAAACCGGAATAGGAAATATGCGCCGGGCTGATATCTTCCACCAGCTTGCGATATTCCGGCCCCAGACGATCCAGCAGAATGCGCATATCCTTGTAGGACAGGAGCTGCGCCAGATTGTTGCGCACGATTTCGCTGAGATGAGTGAGCAGGACGGAGAGATTATCAACCGTCATATAGCCATCACGGCGCAAATCGGAAGCGAAGGTTTCCGGCACCGAATAAGCGCGCATGCCGAAGGCGGGCTCGCGCATTTCCTCGCCGGGGATAGACGGGATCGGACGCTCGCCCAGCACCACCAGAATTTCACCGACGCGCAATTCATGGCTGGCCACCGCCGTGCCGTGTATCTTTATGCGATAGCTTTTCGGCGGCAGGGCAAGGTCGTCCGTCACCTTGATTTCAGGAATCACGAAGCCGTATTCCTGCGCGAATTTACGGCGCATCTTGTTGACGCGATGCGCCAGCTCCTGCTGCGACGCCATCAGGCGCGCGGAAAGCTGCTTGCCGAGGCACAGTTCAATCTGGTTGGTTTCGAGCGATGCCTTGACGGAATTGCGCTCCTGATCCGCGGCCTCGCGCTGCTTCTTGTCCGCCTCAGTGGCTTCCGCCTCGCGCTGGCGCGCCTGGCGGCGGGGCACAGCGATACCGATGAAGGCCATTGCGCCGCCCAGCATGAAGAACGGAAATGCCGGAAGACCCGGCATGATGCCAAGCACGAACAGCAGCATCGACGCGACCAGAAGCGCCTTTGGATAAGCGCCAAGCTGGCCGAAAATCGCCTGATCGGCTGAGCCCCGGGTTCCGCCCTTCGACACCAGAAGACCGGCGGCGAGCGAAACAATGAGGGCTGGAATCTGCGTGACGAGACCGTCACCAACTGACAGCTTGGTGAAGACGTCAGCGGCGTGGGAAATGTTCATGTCATGGCGGGTGACGCCGATGATGATACCGCCGAAAATATTGACGGCAGTGATGATCAGACCGGCAATGGCATCGCCGCGCACGAATTTCGAAGCACCGTCCATGGAACCGAAGAAGGAGCTTTCTTCTTCCAGTTCGCGGCGGCGGCGCTGCGCTTCCTTTTCATCGATCAGGCCCGACGAAAGGTCGGCATCAATGGCCATCTGCTTGCCGGGAATGGCGTCGAGCGTGAAGCGCGCGCCCACTTCCGCGATACGCGTCGCACCCTTGGTGATGACGAGGAAGTTGACGATGATCAGGATGCAGAAAACGACCAGACCGATGACGAAATCGCCGCCCATCACGAATTGCGAGAAACCGTGGATCACATGACCGGCGGCCAGATAGCCTTCATTGCCGTGGGTGAGAATCACGCGCGTCGTCGCAATATTGAGCGAGAGGCGCATCATGGTCGCAATCAGGAGGACGGTCGGAAAGGCCGAGAAATCAAGCGGCCGCTGAATCCATAGCGCCACCATAAGGATAAGCACCGAAAAGGCGATGGAAAAGGCAAGACCGATATCCAGCACCACAGCTGGCACGGGCAGGAACAGCACCGTCAGGATGATGATCATGCCTGCCGCCAGCCCCATATCGCTGCCGGTCAGAAATCCGCTTTTTATGAAGGGTTTAGCCGTTGCCTGCTGCACGTCCGTCTCCTGTTACGAAGCGGATCTTAGCTTGCGAAGCTTGCGCGAAACCTGAAAGGAGGAGAGGTAGAGCATTTCCAGCAAAAGTGCGCAGCGGTTTTGCGTAGGATAATGCGTAAAAACAAATAGATAGAGCGGTTCCCCGATTCCGTTTTAACCGGAACCGCTCTAGAATCCCTTTTCGATGCGCGAATAGACGAGCAGCGTAAAGGAATTGATCTGCGCGCCGACGAAAGGCGCGGTGACAGCCAGCACGACGAAAATCACGACGATCTTCGGAACGAAGGTCAGGGTCATTTCCTGCACCTGCGTCAGCGCCTGAAACAGCGCGATGCCGATACCGATCAGCATCGCGGCCAGAACCGCCGGGCCGCTGGCCATCAGCACGGTCCAGACTGCGGAATTGACGATATCCAGCGCATCGGCTTCGTTCACCGGGATCGTCCTTAGCTGACCTTGACGCCCTGACCGATGGTGACGGTCTTCCCGTCTTCCAGCTCGGCGAGCATGCCAGACTGCTGGATCGTGACCGATTTCACCACGCCGGAAATCGTGCCGTCGGCACTGGTCACCGTGCGGCCAATCCAGCCCTCGGCCTGCGACAGCGACGAGTTGGCGATCAGCGTTTCCAGCTTGGAATTCATCTGCACGGACTGCTCGACACCCGAAAAGGTCGCAAGCTGCGAGACATATTGTGTCGCGTCCATCGGTTGCGTCGGGTCCTGATTCTTCATCTGGGCGACCAGCAGTTTCAAAAACGAGTTGTAATCGACATCCGCCTTCGCCGCCGAGCTGGCGCTCGACGAATTGTTGGTATTGGTCGTGGTGTTGCCGACCGGTGGTGTCGTAGTCATAGGCTTGTCTCCCTGGCCTCAGCGGCATTCCTGACCGGCGGCACGGCGCTTTGTTCCGGCATCAATTCCGCCTCGCGCGGATATTGCGCGCGGATGGTTTTCAGCGCTTCGAAAATGCGCCCGTTATGCACCAGCTCGTCAACGATCTTCAGCGCGTTCAGGATTGCCGGATCGGAAAACGCCTTGAACATGCCTTTCAGCATTTGCGCAAAGGTTTGGCGCGCCTGATCGCGCAAGGAAGGCTCGATGAGCATCATCTGCGCGGCAAAATAAAGCTGGCGCAGCGGGGTCGTCGTCTGGTCCGGCTGGAGCACATGGTTTTCCAGAAGGAACGTCGCATCGTTGAGCAGTTCCAGCGATACCTTGCGGTCGGCTTTCAGCACGGCGCCGTTGATATAGATCTTCTCGCCAGCCCGAAGCGACAGGCGGATTGCCGATTTACCGTTGGCCGCCATCTTAAAGACCGTCCCGGATCGACCGCGTGATCTCGATCAGCGTATCGTAATCATTGCTCTCGCCCTGGCGAATGCGCTCGATTTCCTTGAGCACGAAAATGCCCACGGAAATGATGGCGGCCTTCAGCTCTTTCGGCAGTGCGTTTTCTTCCGATCCCAGATCGTCGATGATCGTGGTCCAGAGCCGCATTGTGAAATAACCGGCATCAATGGCTTCGCGCGAACCGGCGCCATTGGCCTTGGCTGCTGCGAGCATGTCAATCGAACGGTCGAAAAGCATCCGTTCGCGGTCCTTGGCGCTCGCCATATCGTCATTCATGACATCTTCGTAGCGCAACTGATACATGTCGTCTCCGCTAGAGCGCCTTTGAACTGACCAAATCAGATCGGCGCTCTAAATGGTTGGTCTTACGCACATCTTATCCGAAAACCGTTTCACACTTTTCGGGATGTGCTCTTATGGGCATCATCTGCGCGGATCGCCTCATGCCACCGCCGTTATGATGCCGCCCGCTTTATTTTAAATAGTTAAGCAGGCTCATGCTCTGAAGCTGAACCGTCAGCTGATACGAGGTCTCGATCTGCGTCTTCAGATTGTTGACGCGGGTCGCCGCCTCGTAAGGATCGACTTCTTCAAGATTGAGAACCGACTGGTTCAGGATCTTCTGCTGTGCGTTGATGCGCGTGACGGCCTGCGAGGTGCGCGACTGGGCGAGACCAAGCGCGGTCTGTTCGGACGTGGTCTCGGCGATGGCCTGCGTCGTCGTCTGCATCGCATGGGTGGTCAGCGCCTGAAAGGCCGAATTGTTGAGACCAATAGTAGAAAACTCGGCCATCATCGCAAGCGACATCACCGTCTTGCGAAAACCGTCGGCATTGGCGCTGATCGATGTATCGGCTGTTTCAGTCGGCGAAATACGGCTCTTGATGACAGTATCCGATGCATCCGACCAGTTGGCGTCCCAATTGGCATCGTTGAACTGGTCAGCATAATCGCCTTCCAGAAACGCCGTCATCTGGTCGGCGGTAATATTGGCGACCTGCGGATCATCCACGCCAAAGCCGAAATGCGCCGTGAAAGCGTCGCGGATAGCCGTCTGCGCCGCGCCGCCCTCGGTATAGTCTGCGAAGGGCTTCACATCGGTATTGACGCCGGAGAAGATATATTCGCCGTTATAGCTCGTATTGAGCAGACCTGTGACGCTGTTCAGGATCGACCGCGCCGAGGCGGCAATGGTCGAGCCGCTCTCGCTGGTGCTGGTGGCGCCGGTGAGATTGGCCAGAAAATCCTGCGTATTGTCGATGATCGCGCTCGTCGCCGTCTGCGTCGTGGTCATGCGCTGCTGCACGAGATTGTTCATGTCCAGCAGCACGGTCAGGCGGTCATATTCCTTGCGCAGGGAAACGCTCTGCCCCGATTTGGTGCCAAGCGCCAGCCCCACGTCGAAGACGGTTCCCGTCGTTGCTTCCTGCTGGGCCTTGACCAGATCGGCCTTGCTCTTGCTGACAAGCGCCCGAAGGGCGGCAGCTGCACCATAGTTGGAAACTGATTGCGCTTTCATGAGCCTCACACCGCCGCGAGCAAATCGTCGAGCATCGCGCTGACCGTCGTCAATACGCGGCTCGATGCCTGATAGGAATGTTCCAGATCGAGAAGCAGCGCCATTTCGGTATCGATATTGACACCGTTGGCGTTGGACATGGCCTGATCGGCCTGGGTCGCTACCGTCTGGTTGTAGTTATATTCGTTGTTGGCCGTCTGACGCTTGCCTTCAAGCCAGCTGACCGAGGACGAACCATAATCCGTCAGGCTCGCATTGGCCTTGAGCCCGGCTGCGGCGTCGAAGGAAAATGGCGTCGAAAATGCTTCGTTCAGCGCCAGCAGACGGTCGGTGAAACCGGCGGCGTTTTCCGCATTATAAACATAGTCGGCGCCATTGGCGCCACCGTCACGCAGGTAGGTCGGGCTGCCGCCCTGCGCGGTGACGAATGCGGAGGAAACCTTGATCGAGCCTGCAATGCCAGAGGTCAGGCCAGCGCCCGGCACTGCTGGCGAACCAGACCAGCCGAACAGGCCGGTTTGATCCGCGCCGCCACTGCCGGACTGGTCCGATTCGGAAAACATGGTGACAAGGCCGCGTGCGATCTCGTCAAGCTGCATCTGGTATTGCGGCGCAATCTGATCGCGCAATTGGAGAAGCCCGCTGAGACGACCCGTGCCATAAGGCTGGTCGAAAGTATCGTGGCTGAGCGGCACGCCATCCACCAGCACGGCATTACCGGCTGTGCCAGCCGTCAGGCTGCCCGATGGCGCAAAGGTCACCGTGCGTGCCGTGGTCTCAAACAGCGTCACGCCATTATCGGCGAAAATGACCATGTCATTGTCGCCGCGCGTCATGGTGGTGATGCCGAGTTCGCCGGAAATCTGCTTGAGGAGCGAATCGCGCTGATCCAGCGCATCGGACACGTCACGCCCGGCGCGCGTGCCGCTGACCACATCCTTATTGACCTGTTCGAACTTCGACAGAAGATCGTTGATACTGGCAACCGACAGCGCGATTTCGCTATCGGCATCCTCGCGCAGCGTCTGCACCTGCTTGGTGCCGTCATTCAGCGCATTGGCAAGCGCCTGCGCCGTCGACACGACGCTATCGCCGAGCGACGAATTGGACGGCGATGCCGCATAGGTCTGGAGCGCATCGCGCAAATCGCCCATCAGCGCCGATGGCGAACCGGAATAATTGTCGGCGGAATAAATCGACGAAAGGCGGTCAAGACCGCTTGCGAGAGCCGACGAAGAGGCCGCCGTGCTGTTGGACTGGATGTAGCGATTGAACAGCGCTTCATCCGCCGAACGGGTGACATTCACATAAAGCGAGCCATAAGGCCCGGAAACGAGGGAAGCAGTGCGGCGCGAATAGTCGGGATCGTTCACGCCAGCAATATTGCGCGAAACAACCGATGTCTGCTTGGACGTGGCCGCAAGCGAACTCTTGGCCGTCGATAGAGCAGAACTAAGTGACATCCTTTTCCCCTCATCCAAATCGCAAACCGCGACCCGTAATGTAAAACACGGCGTTTGCGGGAAAGTCGCCCTTCCCGCAAACGCTCAAACTATCTCTTCAGATTGACCAGAACGTCCATGAGTTCGGAGCCGGTCTGGAAGACTTTCGAATTGGCCGTATAGCTGCGCTGGGCTTCGATCATGTCGGTCAGCTCCTGCGCGATATCGGCGTTTGATTCCTCAAGCGAGCCCGACATGATCTTGCCCATGCCATCGCCCTGCGGATAGCCGACCCTCACCCCGCCTGATGCGGCGCTTGGCGAAAACACGTTGCCGCTCACCACCGTCATGCGGTCGGGGCTGGCCACGGTTGCCAGCGGCAGACGATAGAGCACCTGCTGCGAGCCGTTTTCATAAATCGCAACGACCGAACCGTCCGCGCCCACATCGACGCTTTGCAGCGACGATGGCGCCTGACCGTTGATGGTGGCCTGCGAGATCGTGTAGTTGCCTGTACGCGCCGTCGACGCGCCGAGATTGAGATCGAGCGTACCGCCATTATAGCCGGTCAGATCGACAGAAATATTGCCGCCGGAAACCACCGCGCCCGTCGCGGGATCGAAGGTCAGCGTTCCCGTGCCGATTTCAACATTATCGGCAGCGTTCTTGACCGAGACCGACCAGGTATCATCCGCGTTCTTGGTGAAATAGACGTCCAGCTTCACCGCCTCACCGGCATTGTTGTAGGAGATGAGCGACGTCTTGTGGTTATAATCGCCTGCCGTCGCAGGGGGCGTGTCGGTCGTCGGCAGGTTGACCGTGAAGGTGCCGTTCGTGCTGCCGATTGCCGTAAGGTCCGGCGCATTGACATTGACGATCGAGAGGCCGTTCAGGTCTGGCGCGACATTGCCGTCAGCCGATCCGAGCAGGTAATAGCCCGCCGTATTGACCAGATTGCCATCCTTGTCCGGCACGAACGAACCCGCGCGCGTCAGATAGGTTGCGCCATCCGCGCCCTGCACGAGAAAATAGCCGTTGCCGTCAATGGCAAGGTCGGTCGTGGACGACGTGGAGCGGATGCCGCCCTGATCCGAAATACCGTAACGGACCGAAGTCAGCACGCTACCGGAATTGTACTGGCCGCCACTGCTCGGCAGAACAAGCGAGGAAAACTGCGTTTCGGCGCGCTTGTAGCCGATCGTGCTCGCATTCGCGATATTGTCCGCGACAGCCGAGAGACGGTTGGCCTGGGCATTCATGCCCGAAACACCCGTCCGCATCATACCGTAGAGACTCATTGCCAGCTCCTGAGAATTTTAGCCGAGAATTTTAGAACTTGTTACGATTCTAACGTGCCATGCTTGCGTGAAGCTGTAGCTTCGCGAGTTTTTTGATTTTTTACCGGGCATGCAGCGCAGCTTTTGAGAGACGGAAACCCGTTTTAAAACTGCCCGAAGCCTTGAACGCGGAACACAAGCAAACCATTCACACAATGAACGGGGCACTACTCGATGCTGATGCAGTAGCCGAGGAAGCGCTTGGAATCGATGGGATCGAAACCAAGCTGCTCGCGCAACTTCTTGCGCAGCTTGCTGATGTGGCTTTCCACGACGTTTTCTTCGACTTCACTGTCGAAGATGCCGTAGATCGCACCGAAAATCTGCGCCTTGTTGATGCGGCGACCGCGATTGGCGATCAGATATTCCAGTATGCGGCGCTCGCGGCGCGGCAGCGGAAAATCGACGCCATTGATCTGCGGATCGCGTCCATCGGAGAAAACGCGGATCGGGCCAAGCTCAGTGCCGGTTTCCGCAACGCTCTGCGCGCCTGCGGCGCGGCGGCGGATCGCGTTGATGCGGGCGAGGATTTCGCGCACGTGGATCGGCTTGCGAACGACATCGTCAACCCCGGATTGAAAAAGCTCCAGCGTATGCTCCAGCGAGGGACGGTCGTTAAGGGCGATAACGGGGGCCTTGCAGCGTTCACGAATTCGGGCAGGAAGACGATGCTGGGTTGCGCATTCGCCAATGAGGAACGCTTCGACGGCCATAATATCCTGCCGCGGAACGGTCTCTACCCATTCATCGAAATCTGCCGGTGTGAAGCCCGTCGTCGTGATGCCTTCACGGCCAAACCAAGAGGCATAGCCTTCAGTGACAATATCTCTGTCATCCACGACGACAATCATCGGCCCGCCTTCCGAATCAATATGTTAGCCCAAGCAAGACAGAGGTAACTGGCGGAGTGACTCGGCGACAATGGCAAGAAATTGCCCGCAATAAATTGGGAGGAATTTTAGCATTAACTAATTTTATGGGAATCGTGCAGATTGCATTGCACCCGACAATGATAGTGAGCCGAACCTTAACGATAGATTAACGGCTCACGATGTTTTACGATTCATTACAAGGGGTTAATTATCGCTAACCTAAATTAGTCCCCAATCCTTATGACAATCACTGATTGCAGGGTTGCAAATGGCGTGTATGCGACGCCGCTTTACAACCATTAAAAATTTAATGAATCGCTGATGGTCCAGGGAGGCCGCCCGTTACGCTCCGCAAAATATTTTTGCGTCTGGCGTCCAGTTTCCGAACCCCGTCGCGACCATATTTGCCATCACCCGGCAGACATATCGCTTCTGTGCGGGATTGTTGTTCGGGCCTGCATGATAGCGCGCGACAGCCATCGTCCAGTTGCCTTCACGAGTGTGAAGCTGCTTGAGAAAGCGCGCCGCGTAATCGACATTGAGGCTCGGCATCAGCATGGCTGCGACCGATGGAAATTCCTGCCCGTGATAGTAGTAGTTGATCTGCATGCAACCGAGATCGATGAGCTTGGCTCCCCCGGCGCGCACCTCGGTAAAACGCTTGAGGGCGGCCCCTTGCGACGGCAGAAATTCCGCCCGGCCCTCAATATTCATCGCATAGGGTTGCAGTGAATTCTTGCGCCCGGTTTCCGTCAGGCCGACAGCGTAGAGGATGCCGAGCGGCACGTCATAGCGCGCCGAAGCGCGATGCATTTCGCGCTCGCAGACATTCTCCGCCAGAGCGGCACTGGCGTTACACAACCAGACCGCGACTGCGGCCAGCAGTGCCTGCAACAGTGTCGCGCGCCGCAGTTTCGGAACCTGTCTGCTTGCCGGACCGGTCTTGTCCCGTTTGGCTGGAATCACCATTCTGCCTGCCCTCGCCGCTTGCAAACTGAGCCTGTGCCTGAGATTGCGCGCCATTGCGGCCATCGAAGCCGCCTTGCATATTGAAGGCCTGTTGCTGGCCGGATGATTGCTGTTGCGCGCCGGCCTGCTGCTGGCCAGCGCCTTGCCCCGCCGCCGTGTGCTGCACCGCGCTTGCCGCAGTGCGGTCTGTAACCGTTACGGAGATGCGGGCATCGTCCGCGATACCGGCACTTTTCAGCGCCTTCTCGATGATCGCGCGGTCAGCGGAAAGCGCTTCAGCGGCCTGCGCCTTATCCGCGACCAGATGCACTTCTACACCGTCCGGCACAACGCGGATGCGCGCCGTCACCTGCCCCAGATCGACGGGATCAAGCCGTATTTGAAGCGTCTTCACCGAACCAAAGCTGCGCTCGGAAACCACCTGCACATCCGCCACGCGAACCGCCTGCGGCGTGGCAGTCGCCACCTTGCCATCCACCGGAGCAGCGGACTTGCCAGCGGCTTGCAGCGGCTGGAAGACACCGCGATCAGCATTGCTGGAATTAGCCGGCTGATTACCCGCTGGCTTTTCGGCTTTCAGCAGATCGGTAAGGTTTGCATCGGCATTTTCAGTGGGCTTATCCGACTGCGCGCCATTCGTGTCGCCCGACACCGCCTCGCCGGATTTGGAAGACGGCTTTCCACTGACACCAGGCTGGAGATTCTGAGCTGCCTCGGCCTTCCGCCTCATGTCGCTGACGGTATCCGCTCCGACCTCAGCACCCTCGCCTTCAACAGCGTTCGGATTCATGTCATCTGATTGCGCCAAAGCAGCTATTCCAGCCTTTTTCGCGAGATTTTCTGTGGCGGAATTGTGGCTTTCGCCGTTCAAATTGGGCATGTTGGCGGCCAAAGAAAGGACATTCTGTGTCACGGCCCAGTTTGTCCCTTGCGTGGACGCATCCGCTTTCTGCTCATCCTGCTCATCGCTGAGCGCAGTATCGGCGTCATCGCCCTTCGCGACCGGTTTGCCATGCGGCTTTTCCAGAAGCGCGCCAAACAGCTGCGACGGCTCGGAATTTTCCTGCCCATCCACATTTGCCTTGCCTTGCCCATTGCTTTGCTGGGGCGCCAGACTGCGGGTCGGCGACGCCATCCGTCCGGCCTGACCGAGCAAAATATCCACGCTCATTGAATGGTCTCCCCTAGCAAGGCGTCGATCTCGGCAAGCTTGCGCCGGGCATCGTCCATGGTCTTCTGCAAATCGTCTGTTGGCTGCGCCGGTGTCGGGTTCCAGCCCGCAACCGGCGACGAAGCCGGTATTGCGGCGGGCGCGGTAACGGGTGCGTCCGCCACTGCCATAGCAGGCACCTTGCGGTCCTCCACAGCGGGTTCAGGCGCTGCTTTTGCTGGCGGCAGTGCGCTCGGCGCGCGGGTCACGACCGAGCCCACCGTCTCGGCTGCCTTCAACAGTTTGCGGTCAGGTTCCTGCAGGCGATCAGGCGAAATCTGCGACAGTTCACGCAAGGCGCTGCCCGCCGAATCGGAGGCGACATCGCTTGCCGCCGCATAGAGATTGGCGCGGGTCGGATCGGCTTTGAGTCGGTCGGCGAGCTTGCGCGCCTCCGCAGACATGAAACGCGCCCGCTCCGTCTGGCCGTCCACCAGAGCGCCGCGCGCAATCTGGAGATAGAGCGAATATTGCATCACCGGATCGGCGGCTGCGATCAGCTTTACCAGTTCGGCATTGCCGATGCGGTCATTGAGCTTGAGCGCCGCGCTGACGAATTGTCCCATGAAATCACGCATATAGGGCGAGCGGGGAAAGCGCTGCAGATAGTTGCGCGCCAGCATCCGGATCTTTTCCGCATCGCCAAGCTTGGCTGCAATCGGCATCGAACGGCGGATCGCCGCTTCCTCGAACAGCGTGCCCGGCGCTTCGAGCCGCACCTGATCAAGCCGCAGCAGCGCGGTCGCCGGATCGAAGGCTGTCATCTGGCTTGCGGTCACGAGCACGATGGAGGCTTTCAGCTCCGAAGGCACATCCGGCGACAGCGGAACGGAGAACAGCTTGACCACTTCGATCATCTGCCCGGAGGCATAGGCCAAAGCACCCTTGACCAGTTCCTGCGGCACGACATCCGACTTGAAATCGGCCAGAACCTTGCGCACCGCGTCGGGATTACCGCCATTAAAAAGATAGATGATCGCCGCATAAATGTTTTCGGGATTATCCCATGCTTCCTTCGGCGCGCGCGCCATGTCGGCGCTGATGAAAGCCAGAAGCTTGTTCAGCATGACCACGGCTTCCGGCTTTCCCGCCACCACCTGATCCTGCAACATGCGCAGCGAACGCACGAGCTTGTAAGGCTCAAGCACCGGCAAGGCTGCGCCCGCGCTGCCGCCCTGTTGCGCCTGTGCAAAGACATGCACCGGCGCTCCGGCCAGCGGCAGGCTCATGGTCAAGGCAATCATCAGGGAGCGCTGAACAAGCCGCTTCATGGGGCAGACTTGAGGAAAATATCGATGCGGCGGTTTTCAGCCGCATTCGGGTCATTGGCGATTTTCGGCTGGCGGTCGGCATAGCCTTCAACGCGCAACACGCGCTTTTCATCCAGCCCGCCGCGCACCAGCATGTAATAGGCCATCTGCGCACGCGCCGACGACAGACGCCAGTTGTCATAGCTTGCGCTTTTGAACGGGCGCGAATCGGTGTGACCGCTGATGATGACTTCGCCGGGCTGGCGGGAAATCACCTGCGCTATGCGTTCCAGCATCTGCACCACGCGCGCATCAGGCTTGGCGGAGCCGATTGTGAACATGCCGTAGTCGATCTTGTCGGTCAGCTGGATCATCACCCCGCCATCCACCGGAACCACCGTTACATCCGGCATCGGCTCAGCCTTGCTGCCCGGCCTGGCCGCAGTGGACTTTTCGCCTTCCGCAGCCTTTTTCAGTTCCGCAATGAGCTGTTCCTGATCTTTTGCAGGCGCTTCAGCGGGTTTTGCTTCCGGCGTTTCCGGCTTGGGCGGCGTGGAGGGCGCGGCATTCGGCGGCGTCAGCTCGTCCACGGCCTTGCTCGACCAGTAATCCGGGCTGAAAGGATCACGATAGGCATCGCCGCCATCGGCACCTGTGGCAGGGCCGGATTGCGACGTGCCGCCGTCACCCTTGGCAGACTGATTCTGCAACACACCGGTTTCATGCGCCAGTTCCGACAAAACCGCATAGGGCTCACGGAAAAGCTGGCGCTCCTCCTGCTCGCTCGGCGGCACGGTCGTGGCGTCGTTGATGACCTTGGTGCTGTTTTCGACCTGCTGGTCGCTTTCATAGCGAACCTTGCCATCCTTCTCATCGACATCCTGCACGCCCTTGGGGCTGGAATGCCGGTCCATCAGCTTGACGGGATTAAAATAGCTGGCGACAGCCGCCTTGGTTTCCTCATTGGCGGCATTGATCAGCCACATGACGAGGAAGAACGCCATCATGGCGGTCATAAAGTCGGCATAGGCAATCTTCCACACGCCGCCATGGTGGCCGTCATGGTCGTCATGCCCGCCACGGCGAACAATGATGATTTCGCGCTTGGTTTCGGGATCGATGCTCATTGGACCGCAGCCTTCAATTCATCAAGAAGCGGCGCGATGCGCGTTTCTAGCACCCGTTCGCCAAAGGAAAAGGACAATTCGTCCGACGCATTTTCGACAAACCGGCAGCCGGAGGGCAGCAGCGCTGCATGGTCGCGTATCGGGGCCAGCAGTCCTGCCGGACCGGAGATTTCCGGCGCTTCGCCTTCCAGCGCCAGCGCCGCAATGCGGTGGGCAAATTCTGCAACCGCGTCCTGTTCAAGCTTTCCGACGAGAAGCGGCGCTAGAATCTCGGCAATCTGGCCGGAGAAGCTCTGTTCCAGCGCGGTCAGCGCTTCGGTCAGGCTGCGCGCCAGCAACAGCGCCTGCTCCCGCGAAAACGCGGCGCGAAGATTTTCGATTTCCGTCTCATGCTCGCGCAAAAGCCGGGCTTTCTCAGCTTCGTAAAGCGCCTCGGCTTCTTTATGGCCTTCCTCGCGGCCAAGCGTATGGCCTTCGGCATGACCGTTTTCAAAGGCGGAGCGCTTTTCTTCCTCGGCTGCGATGAGGGCCGCCATTTCCGCCTTTTCGGCAGCGGCAAGCTTATCCGCAAGGGCCGCCGCTTTCGGGTCAATTGCTTGGGTGCGACGGACCGGCTCCGGCTTCAACGGTTGTGACGGCGCAGGGGCGGCGATGATCTCCACAGCCTCATCCGCCACGCGATGGGTCGAAAAATCAGGAAGGTAACGGCTGAGGGAGAGCGCGCTCATTATCAGGCAGCCTCAAGCTCCGGTGCATCGGCCCGTTCAGCATGGACAGGCTGCTTCACGGCGTTTCCGTTGATCCACTGCTTGAGAACGGCGGCAACGCGCTCCTCATCCATCTCGATCATCTGTTCCAGACGAAGCTTGGCGGGCATGCGCATGCGCTGGCGTAAATCACTGAGGCTGGTCTTCATCTGGTCGGCATAGGCTTCCGGCCCGCCGATCACAGCCTGCTGGCCCTCGCTGCCTGCTTGTGTACCGACGAAATTCGGCGTGGCAACCTCACCCGCTTCGCGGATGGCGACTTCCGTGCCTGCCGGTTTCGCGGTCTGGTCACGCAGCAGCGGACGCAGGCCAAACCAGATCAGAAGACCAACCGCGGCGAGGATGGCCAGCGCATTGACATAGCTTCCGCTTTGGCGCAGCAGCGTATCGGTCCATGGCGCCGAAACCGGCTCCATATCCGCACCAGCCGGATCGAGGAAGTTGACGGCGGTTACATTGATGACATCGCCGCGATCCGCATTGAGACCGGCAGCCGTGGCGACGAGATCGCGAATCTTGGTGATCTGCTGATCGACGAAATTGGCAGGCGGCGGCGTGGTGCCAGCCGTTTGCAGCAGGCGGGCCTGATCAATGACGACGGCAATCGACAGGCGCTTGACGGAATAACCGTCGCTCACCGTCGCAATCGTCTTGCTGTTCATTTCGTAATTGGTCAGTTCCTCACGGCGGTCGGTCTTTTCCGACGAGGTCTCGCCATTGCGGTTCTGGATTTCTTCCTGCGGGATGTTCTGTTCCACACCCGTCGCGTTGTTATCGCGGTTGTTGCGGGAATCGCCGCTTTCGCGCACCACGCGGACCGAACGTTCGACACGCGATTCGGGATCGAAGGTCGTCTCGTTGATCTGGCGGCGATCAGTGTCGAGCGTCGCCTGGACGCTGGTCTGGAAATGGCCAAGACCGAGATAGGGCGCCAGCGCCTTGCGGATGCTGTCGTCCACATTACCGGCAACCTGCTGTTCCAGCGAGGCGGTCATGAGAGCCGCGCCATTGGCGGCCTCGCCAGCGGAGGCGAGAAGCCGGCCATTGGTGTCGAGGACGGTGACCGACGATGCATCGAGCGACGGTACGGCGGCGGCAACGAGCTGGCGAATCGACTGCGCCGATTCGGCGGCAAAGCCGCCTTCCGCGCGGATGACCACCGAAGCGGACGGCTTCTGGTCGCCACGGCGGAACGAGCCTTTTTCAGCCAGAACGATGTGCACGCGGGCGGCCTTCACGCCGCGAATCGCCTGAATGGTGCGGGCGATTTCGCCTTCAAGCGCGCGAACGCGGGTGATTTCCTGCATGAAGGAGGTGAGGCCCAGCGAGCCCATATTGTCGAACAGCTCGTAACCGGCATTGTTGGAGGTGGGCAGGCCCTTTTCGGCGAGATACATGCGGGCGGTTTCCGCCTTGCCGATCGGCACCAGAATGGAGGAACCATCCGACTTCACGTCGAAGGGAATGCCCGCTTCGCCGAGTGCCAGGCCCATGCGGTTCACGTCATCGCGCGACAGGCCGACATAAAGCGTCTCATAGGATGGACGGCTGAGATAGAAGCTCGTGTAGAGGATCGCTCCCATCAGGGCGGCCCCCACAAGCCCGAGCGCAACAAGCTTGCGCACGCCAAGCTTGCCAAGCGTTCCCTTGAGCTGTTCGATCAATTGCTGGATATTCTGCTGCATCGACACCACCGCCATCATGATGGATGCAAACTAGACCGCGAAGCTTGCGCGAAAGTGGCGGCTGATAAAGCACGTGCTTTCTGAACGCCGAAACGAAGCGGGGCGCGGAATTGATCCCGCGCCCCTTTTCCGCCCAAAGACATCCGGTCCGATCAGGTCGGTCCGGATGCGAACCCCTGATTTGCCTGAGAACTCGCGAGAGCCGGTGACCCGCCTCTCCGTTTTATCTACTCAGTTATCGATTAGCCGCGGAACAGCGACAGGATGTTCTGGTTCGACGAGTTGGCAATCGACAGAGCCTGAACGCCAAGCTGCTGCTGAACCTGGAGAGCCGACAGACGTGCCGATTCCTTGTTCATGTCAGCATCAACGAGCTGGCCAACGCCCTTTTCGATCGAGTCCGAAAGACTCGAAACGAAATCCTTCTGCATGTCGATGCGCGACTTTGCGGCACCGAGTTCTGCAGCCGAAGTTGCCATTGCGCCAAGAGCAGTTTCGATGTCAGTCAACAGGTTGTCGAATGCCGCACCTTCGTCGGCAGCGGTATAACCCGTAACGCCAGTCACGTCGCTGACGTCAATGTCGAGGATCGACGTGGCAGATGCGGCACCGTCTTTGTCCAGAACGCCAGCAGCGGCAGTATTGGTATCGATCAGGCGCGTAGCGGAATAGTTTACCGAAATTGAGCCAGTCGTCACCTTGCCGGATGCATCACGGTTATAGGAAGTGATGACGTCGAGCTTGGTGCTGCCGGTAGCAGTCGAATCCGAGGTCAGCAGGTTCGAACCGGCGTAGTTGGCGCCAGCGACATTGTCCTTGAGCTGAGCAACATAGGTTGCAATTTCGCTCTGGATCTTGGCGCGATCTTCCGTGCCGGAGGTCTTCGCGAGAAGAACCTTCTGCTTGATCTGATCGACGACTTCAATCGCCTTGTTCATAGCCGTGTAGGCAGTGTCAACCTTTCCAGCGCCGAGGCCGAGGGAATCCTGAACGACGGAGTTAGCCTTGTTGTCCGAACGCATGGTCGTTGCGATGGACCAGTAAGCGGCGTTGTCGGATGCACCGGCAACCTTGAGGCCCGTCGAGATACGGTTCTGCGTTGCTTCCAGCGACTTGTTGGTCGTGGAAAGGGTCTGAAGTGCAGTCAGAGCTGCCGAGTTGGTCAGAATGCTAGCCATTATTTTGCCCCTTGGGAAAAATCAAACAGAGGGACAGGCCGGACTTACCGGCATAGTGGAGCGGCATCATGCCTGTCTCCGCTCTCGCAGAGACCCACCATGTGCCGACGTTTAAAACCCAAATATTAAAGTAATGCTAATTTATTTTGCCGAATTTTACCGATCTCTCAGATTTTGACGCCGAATTTTGCCGGACGCTTTGGCAACTGTTCCAAATCGGGTCAGGAGAACGAGCGAATCAGGCTTCCGACCAGAATATTCCAGCCGTCGATCAGCACGAAGAACAGAATCTTGAACGGCAGCGAAATCACTGTCGGCGGCAGCATCATCATGCCCATGGACATGGTGAGCGTGGCCACGACCAGATCGATCACCAGAAACGGCAGCACGATCAGGAAGCCGATTTCAAAGCCGCGACGAAGCTCCGAAATCATGAAGGCCGGGACCAGCACGCGGAAATCCACAACACCGTCCTCGCCGGTGCGGAAAGACGGATCGGCAAGGTCTTCGAACAGGCGCAGATCCTTGTCACGCACCTGACCCATCATGAATTCGCGAAAGGGCTGCGAAATCTCGGTCAAGGCTGCCTGTTGCGTTATCTCGTTACGCATCAGCGGCTGCAAGCCATTGTTCCAGGCGCGGTCGAAGGCGGGCGCCATGACATAGAAGGTCATGAACAGAGCGAGCGAGATCATCACCATGCTGGCAGGCGCGGTCTGGAGACCAAGACCCGAGCGAAGCAGGGAAAAGGCTATGGCGAAGCGCGTAAAGCTCGTCACCATGATCAAAAGGCCGGGCGCGATGGACAGTACGGTCAAAAGACCGAAGAGCTGGACAATCTGGCCGCTGGCCGCACCGCTGCCTGCGGGTAGCAGATTATCCAGCGTCAAGGCCTGTTGGGCCTGTGCCGAAACGGTGAGTGCGAGCGTCAGGAGAACGCCTGGACCAAGGAGTTTTTTCATTCTACGACCAGTGCCGAAAGAAAGACCCGGTCCACCGCGCCTTCCGAGCGCAGGCGGGCGCGTTCTTCGAGATCGGCGCGCAGATAGGCAAGCCCTGCCGCGCCTTGCAATTGCATGAGATTGACACTGCGCAGGAAGCTCAGAAAATCATCGCCGACATTGGCCGCCATGGCCGCCGGTATTTCATGACCGGGCTTGGCGACCAGCGAAGCTTCCAGCCGTACCCAAGTGTTCTGCGGAATGCCGAGATTGGTGATGATCGGCTTTAGCGGCACAACCGCGCCGATGGAGCGCGATTCGAAATCGCCCGGCTTCGGCTTGTCTTCCCTGGCCGTGGTCTTGGCAAGCGCCTGCTGGTCGGCGGAAATCATCCCGCCCAGATACCAGCCGCCACCGGCGGCGATTGCGGTAAGAGCAACGACCGCCGCCAAAAGCCCCATCATGGAGCCTTTGGCCTTGCCGTCTTTCTTGTCCAGTGCCGTGTCGCTCATCGATGCTCAGCTTTAAAAAGGAGAAACCTGATCGAGAATTTGCTGGCCGTATGGCGGCTGCTGCACCTCGCTCAACCGTCCACGACCACCATAGGAAATGCGGGCTTCGGCGATCTTGTCGTAGGAAATGGTGTTGGAACCGGAGATATCCCGCGGACGCACGACACCGACGACATTCAGCACACGCAACTCATTGTTCACGCGCACTTCCTGCGAGCCGCGAATGATCATGTTGCCGTTCGGGAGCGTATTGGTAACGATGGCCGCAACCTGAAGACTGATATCCTCGCTGCGCTTGATTGTGCCCTTGCCCTTGGACGAGCTGTCCGAATGGGTGTTGATGGAACCGTCCATGTCGCCGCCAGCACCGGCGCCCGTGCTGCTGCTGGTCGCGAACGAGCCGCCCGCGCCATAAATGCCTTTCGACACCCGCTCGCGATCGGTCTTGTTGTCGAGATTGGCGCGGTCATTGATGGAAATGATGACGGTGAGCACATCACCCGGCTCGGCCGCGCGCGGGTCCTTGAAGAAATTGGTCGAGCGCTGGTTCCAGAGCGAATAATCCGGCTTGGCCGGACGCGACGGATAACCATTATATTGCGGATTGTTGTTCATGCCGAGATTGGCGGCAACCGGCGACAGGTCCGGCGCACGACCGATTTCTTCCGGCTTCATGGCGCAACCGGCCAGAAGCGCCAGAGCGGTGGCGGCGAAAATGGTCTTGTTCATGCGTCCTGTCATTGCACCGTATTCCCGGTTTGCGCCTGAGCGCGCTGGTCCTTCACCGCCGGTGGCGTTGCGCCCGTGCGCTGCGATCCGACGATGATGCGTGCGAGCTTTGCTGCCTTTTCCGGCGGCATTTCATTCAGAATGATGCTCGAAACACGCGGGTTGAGCTTGAGGATCAGGGCTGCCGCCGCCTCATCGCCGATCATGGCCATCTGGGCTGCCGCTGCATCCGGCTTCATCTTGGAAATGATGTCGACCAGCGAATCCTGCGCCTTGCTGACGAACTCGTCGCGGCGCTTCAGCCACATCTCGTATTCCTTGCGCTTTTCTTCCAGCGCCTGCATCCGCTCGTCCACCTCGGCCTTGAGGTCGGTGAGCTGCTTGGCCTGCAACGAATAGCGGGCGTCTGCGGCCTGATTGTCGATATTGCCGCAGAACTTGCGGATTTCATCCAGATTGCCGAGGTTCGCAGGTGGCGCGGAAACAGGAACCGCCGCCGTTGGGGCCACAGTTGGCGCTTGCGGTGCAGGCGATGCCACCTCCTGCGCCAATCCCGGCAAGGCGCTGGCAAAAAGCAGCGCCAAAGCCGAACCGGTGCGGATTGCCAGTTTCACGATCATGTCTGCTGTCATCCCCGGCCTCATCATTGCACTACCAGTTCTGCGTGAAGCGCGCCGGAAGATTTGATCGCCTGCAGGATGGCGATGATGCCGGTCGGCTTCACACCCATCTGGTTGAGGCCCTTGACCAGATTTTCCAGGTTGGCGCCGGTCAGAATCCCGATCTTGGCATTGGGCTGGTTGACGGCGATATCGGTGTTCGGCTCCATCGCCGTCACGCCGTCACTGAACGGTTCAGGCTGCACGACCATCGGCGTTTCCGTCACGCGCACCGTCAGGCTGCCATGGCTGATTGCCACTTTGGAAATGCGTACTTTCGAACCGATGACCACCGTGCCGGTACGCTCATCCACCACCACGCGCGCCACCTCATCCGTGATGATCGGAAGGCCCTCCAGCTCCGCGAGAAAGCGGGCGGCGGGCACATTTTTCGGACGGGACAGGCGGATGGTCTTGGCATCGCGGGCAATCGCCACACCGCGCCCATAGCGGCGCTTGGCGAAGATATTGATCGTATCGGCGGTACGCACGGCAGTCGTGAAATCGGGATCGCGCAGCTCCACGATCATCTCGCTGTCCTTGCCGAAGTTTCCGGCAACCTCGCGCTCGACCAGCGCACCGTTTGGAATGCGGCCCGATGTCGGCACACCCTGCGTCACGGTGGCTGCATCGCCTTCGGCGGTAAAGCCGGACACAATCATATTGCCCTGCGCAACTGCATAAATCTGGTTGTCGGCGCCCATCAGCTGCGTCATGACCAGCGTGCCACCCTGCAAGGAGGTGGCGTCGCCGATGGACGAAACCGTCACATCGATGCGTGAGCCGGAACCGGCAAAGGCGGGCAGATTGGCGGTCACGATGACCGCTGCCGTGTTCTTCGAACGCGTGGAATTGCGCGGCGCATTGATGCCGAGATTATCGAGCATGGCGCGCATGGACTGTTCGGTGAAAGGCGAGTTGCGCAGGCTGTCACCCGTGCCCTTAAGGCCGATCACCAGACCGTAACCAACGAGCTGGTTTTCACGCACGCCCTGAATGGTCGCGATATCCTTGAGGCGTGCCACAGCGCTGCCACGACCAAGCTCAGCATAGGCCATCTTGGACGGATCGCCGCCTGCACCCAGCCAGTCGGCGTCCGCTTCGACGGCGGTGCCGAAATCCTTCACATTCTTGGCCGACTCATCCGCCAGAACCGCAACAGGTTGAAGCGCGAGAGCCAGAACGGTGATCAGCGTTGCCCAGGTTTTTCTCACCGCATCCCCACTTGAACACGGCCATCGGCCAGTATCGTGCCGGGCACGATGACGCCGCTGTCGCTGTTGCGTACCTTGATGAAATCGCCTGCCGCCCCGGACTCGAGCGGTATGCCGACGGCTGTGATCGTCATGACACCGGTGGAGAACACCATCGTCACCGGCTCGCCACGCTTGACCAGCGACGGCTCCGAGAGGGCGGCGACGAGGATCGGCTTACCCGCGATCAGCGTCTTGCGCGCGACCTTGCCGTCAGCCTGATCCACCGACAGCACATATTGCTGCGCGGCGGGCGCACTGATGTAGAACTTCTTCTCGACCAGCGCGACATTGCTGACGACCTGTCCGGGATAAACGGTCGCCGAAGGCACAACGAAAGCGATGCGGTCGGTGGCCGAAGCCCCCGAGACCGCAGCAGTGGCAAAACCGGCCACTGCGGCAGCAGCCAGTGCGGCGCGTCTGAACCGTGAACGGGCTTTGATGTCGTTTCCTTGGGCGCGTTTCATGGCGATCACCGTCAGCGCATGTTCTTCGATACGGTCGCCGCCATTTCGTCGGCGGCCTGAATGACCTTGGAATTCATTTCATAGGCGCGCTGCGCCGTAATCAGATCGGTGATTTCTTTCACCGGATCGACATTTGATGCTTCGAGATAGCCCTGCTTGACCGAACCGAAACCTGGATCGCCCGGATCGCCGACCAGCGGCCCGCCGGAGGCTTCCGTTTCGCGATAGAGATTGTCGCCCAGCGGTTCGAGACCGGCTTCATTGGTGAAATTCGCAAGCTGAAGCTGGCCGAGCGGGGTGATCTGGATGCCGTTCTGTTCCTGAATCTTTGCAAAGACCTGCCCGGTATCGCTGACGGTTACTTCAAGCGCATTTTCAGGAACCACGATGCCCGGCTGGACAATATTTCCGTCGAGCGTCACCAGCTGGCCATCGGCATTCTTGTTGAATGCGCCAGCGCGGGTATAGAGCGTTTCGCCGGTCGGGCTCTGGATCTGGAACCAGCCCTGCCCGGTCAGCGCCAGATCGAATGGATTTCCGGTCTGGTTGAAGCTGCCCTGAATATGCAGGTTGCGCACCGCCGCCGTCTGGACGCCAAGGCCGACCAGCGCGCCTTCGGGCACAATGCTCTCATTGGCCTGATTGGGAACGCCTGCCGTGCGCTCGGACTGGTAGAGTAGGTCCGAAAACTCGGCACGCGCGCGCTTGAAGCCCGTTGTATTGATATTGGCAATATTGTTGGCGATCACTTCCAGATTGAGCTGCTGGGCGTTCATGCCGGTTGCGGCAATCGTCAGGGCTTTCATGGCGCTTCCTTGATCTGCTGGGCGTATGCGGGATGAGAGCGGCTCAGTTAAAACGGTATTGTCGAAGCCGCTCTAACCATTTGTTTTTGCGCATTATCCTACGCAAAACCACTTCGCACTTTTGCTGGAAATGCTTTAAATCGACATGCGGCTGATCTCGAGATACGCTTGCACGATCTTGTCGCGGATCGCGATTGCGGTCTGGAGCGACTGTTCAGCTTCCATGACGGAGCTGACCACCTCATTCACCGGCGCATCGCCCTTGATGCCCTGAATGGAGGTGGCTTCCGCCGCCTGCAATTTCTGGCCGACCGAATCCGTCATCTGCGACAGGACTTCACCAAAGGATGCGCCCGGCGTTGCGGGAACAGCCTGTGGAGCCGCCGTGGAAGCGGCAGAACCGACGCCATTCCCGGCGACGGTTTCGGAAAGGCGCGACAGCGCATTGCGCGCCGAAATGCTCATGATCGAGTCGTACATTATGTGCTCCTCAGGAGATCGATGGTCATCGAGATCAGCTCACGCGCCTGCCTGACGACCTGCAAATTGGCTTCATAAGAACGGTTGGCTTCACGCATGTCCGCCATTTCGACGACCATGTTGACGTTCGGGTAACGGACATAGCCGCGCGCGTCGGCGGCGGGGTGGCTCGGATCATATTGCTCGACGAAGGGCGAGGTATCCTTGCCCACTTCGGCCACGCGCACTTCTGCGGCACCCGTGCCATGCTCCAGCTCGGTGCGGAAGGAAACGGTCTTGCGGCGATAGGGATCGTCGGTCGCCGTCTGGCCCGTCGACTGGGCATTGGCGATGTTTTCCGAAACGATACGCAGACGTGTCGATTGGGCCGAAAGGCCGGAGGCTGCGATCTTCAGGGAATTCTGCAAGGCGTCGGAAGACATGGATTATCCCTTCGCGACCGACAGCATCATGCGGTGGAACGCTTTGACGATGCTGGTGTTGAGCGAATATTCGCGGGAAATCTCGCCTGCCTTCATCATTTCCTGTTCGACATCGACGGTATTGCCGGAATGGGTTTGCTCGGTGATGTCGTCGGGACGCAGGCGTGCGCCTGCGATGCCGTTTGCCTCGAATTCCAGATGCTGCGGACTCGTCGCAGCCATGGTGAGCTGCGTCTTGTCCAGCACATCGGTGAAGGGTTGAACGTCGCGCGCCTTGAAATCCGGCGTGTTCGCATTGGCGACATTGCCAGCGACGGTGGCCTGTCGGACCGACAGCCACTGCACTTGCCTTGCGGCCAGATCGAAAAGATGAATGGAGCTCATGGAGTTTCCCGCCTTTACCGTTGGTTAACTTACGGGGCGGAACTTGCGTCAAGCTTGCGAAGGTTAAGGGAGTAGGGGAATAGGGCAGTAAGGGAATATGTTTTTGGGGAATGGTATATCGTAGTTTCCAAGAGAGCGCTGATCGCGCAAGGCCAACATACTCCCCTATTCCCTTACTGCCCTACTCCCCTATCTCCGCATTTCAATCACGTCGCCTGACGACGTGGTCAATTGCCAGGTTCCCGACCCCCGACCGATGGAAACAAGGCGACTGCCATCGGGCAACAGAGATCCTTTTTCCACGAACCAGTAGCCGGACGTATCCTCGATCATTGCCATCCCGCCGACGACCTCGCGCAGCGCGAAGACCGGCTTCGGGAAAGCCTGTCCATCGCCGCCGCCTGCGCCGCCAGTGCCAGCGCCAGTTCCCGGCAGGCCCTTGCCGTTGGACATGACCGAACCGGTCATGGTGTTATCGATATCCGCACTGGGGGAAACGCGATCCGACGGGCGGAAGGACGGAAAGCGGCGCACCGTTTTCTGCTCCGAACGGTCCAGCGGATCGATGATCTTGCGTTCCGCCTTTTCGGCAGGCGCAAGCTCCATGCGCTGGAGATAGGTGATGAAGGGCAGCATCGCGCAGCCAGCCGCCAGCGTGACCGCCGCAATCTTCAGATAGCGGTCAACCTTGCTGTGGGGTTTCTTGCCACCTTCCTGTGCGGCGGCGGCGCTCACTTCCGCTTCCAGATCGGCCAATAGCTTTTCTTCGGCGTTTTTGCGTCGGTTCTTGTTGCCCGTCATCATGGATTGGATGCCTGTTTTTCCCCGCGCAAGGCGGCGGCGAGTTTCTGATAGGGATCGTCTGAACGCGGTGTCTCTGGGGACTGCTGCAAGGCATCATAGATGCGCGGAACGAGATCCACCGCCTGATCCAGAATCCCGTCATGCCCCTTTTGATACGCGCCGATGGCGCGCAGATCGCGCGTTTCCTCGAAGCGGGCCACCATGCTGCGAAGCTGGCTGACAAGCTTGCGCTGTTCCGCCGTCCAGTTGTGCTTGGCGAGGCGTGAAACCGAACCCGGAACATCGACCGCCGGAAAGCGCCCCAGCGCCGCAATCGTCCGGTCGAGCACGATGTGCCCGTCCAGCGTGCCGCGAATGGTGTCGGAAACCGGGTCATTGTGGTCATCGCCATCGACGAGCACCGAGTAGATGCCGGTAATACTGCCGCCTGAATCGGCGCTGCCCGGCCCCGCCCGCTCCAGAAGGCGTGGCAACTGGCTGAACACGCTCGGCGGATAACCGCGCGAAACCGGCGGCTCTTCCGCCGCAATCGCCACCTCGCGCGCCGCATGGGCAAAGCGCGTGACGGAATCGACAATCAGCAGCACATTCTGGCCGAGATCGCGGAAATATTCCGCAATGGCCGTCGCGGTATTGGGCGCAAGACGGCGCATCATCGGGCTTTCATCGCCGGTTGCAACGACAGTGATGGTCTTGTCGAGATGGCCAACCATGGTTTCTTCCAGCATCTCGCGCACTTCACGTCCGCGCTCGCCGGTCAGCGCCAGCACCACCGTGTCGAAATCGGCGGCGCGCGTCATCATGGCGAGCAGCGTGGATTTGCCGACGCCGGAACCGGCAAAAATGCCGATGCGCTGGCCGAAGCAGAGCGGCGTGAAAATGTCGATCACGTCAACGCCGGTGCGAAGCCCGCGATCCACGCGCCCCCGGCGCAGCGCGGCTGGTGCCAGATTTTCGGATGCCATCGGGCGTGGACCGGGCAAAAGCGCACCCCTGCCGTCAATCGGCTGCCCCAGCGCATTGATCACCCGCCCGCGCCATTCGAGCGCCGGACGGATGCTGAGCGGTCCTTCTTCGAAGACCGCTGCACCCAATGAGGGAATGATCCGGTCGTCGAAAGGTTTGACGAGAACCTGCCTGTCGGCAACGCGAATGATTTCCGCCAGACTGGTGCCGCCCACAGCCCTTATCGCCACCGCATCGCCAAGCCGCGCATCGCGTGACAGCCCGCGCACGGCAATCGCCGAGCGCGACACGTCGCTGACCGTGCCGCCGATACCGGACACGGGCTTCGGCTCTACGGCCTGTTGACGGGCAAAGGCGGCAAGCCGCGCGAGCGGTAGGTCTGGCGTCATCCGTTTTTGGAGCCCAGCGTCTTGATCGCTTCAGACACGGTCGCTTCCTGCTGGGTCAAAAGATTATTGACCTGCTCAAAGGCCCGGCTGACGCTGATGAGACGCGTCATCTCGGTCATGGCGTCGACATTCGAGCCTTCGATCATGCCCTGCACAACGCCGATGCTGTTATCGTCGAAGATCGGCGCCGCAGCCTTGTTTGGGATCACACCGGAATTGCCTGCATATTTCAGCTCGGCATCGGCGGGAATGGAGTAAAGCCCGAGAGCGCCGATCTGCGCGCCATTCTGATAGACCGCGCCATCGGCGGAAATCTTCGGCGCGCCACCATCCGGATTGAGCATGATCGGCGCGCCGCCGACATCGAGCACCGAATAGCCCATCATTGAAACCAGCTCGCCGGTCGCCAGCATCTTCATACGCCCGTCGCGGGTGAAAATTTGACCCTGCGGTGTGTTGAGCGACAGCCACGCATCGCCCTTGACCGCAATATCAAGCGGGTTGTCCGTCTTGACCAGCGGGCCGGGTTCGGTGCGGATATAGCTCTTGCCGGCGCTGGCAAAGCTCACATCGTCGCTTGCCTTTTTAGAGACAATCGAATCGAACTTGGTGCCCTCGCCCCGGAAACCGACCGTCGAGACATTGGCGACATTCTGGGCAATCGAATCCATTCGCCGTTCAAGCGTAATGAGCGAGGAAAGCCCGACATAGATCGAATTATTCTGCATGGATCAGCGACCGCCCGGCTTGAAGCTTTGCAAGGTGGTAAGAATATCGGTCGAGATGCCAACCGAAGACGCGCTGCCGAGCAGCAGCGAGGCGATGGATGCCGGGCTGCTTGAGGTCGGGTTGTTCATTTCATACATGGCCGTGAAACGCGAAATGAGTTTCGAGACATAATCGGGATCGGACATTTTGGAAAAGTCGATCTTGGCCTCAAGCATCTTGGCCTGCTTGTCCACATCGGCATTGGACATGGCCGCAGGCCAGCTGAATATCGTCTGCACCGTGGTCAGCAAGGCCTTGTCGCCGAGGATTTCATAGGCATTGGTGATCTTCGAAGCCTTGCGCTCGAAATAGAGCGCCAGACGCACGCCTTCGTTCTGGCCACCGGCTTCGGTTTCCAGCGTCTGGCGCAAATATTTGTCCACCACACCCTGCTGCGCCTCGGTGCTTTGGGTAGCCTCGGCGCCCTTGCCCGCAAAGTCGAAGACGGTCGCGAATTCCTTGTAGCGCTTGTCGGTCAGCTTGTTGGCCATGGCGTCGTCGCTCGTGACGCCTTCCGTCAGAATCTTGCGCACGAAAGCCTTTGCATAGGCCATGTCTTCCAGACCGAACGCCTTCATCGCATAATTGTAAAGGCGGCTGTCGGACATGAAATCGTCAATCGATTTCACATTGCCGATGTTTTCCTGGAAATAGGCCGTTTCGCGCGACACCAAAGGTTCTTTCGAAACGCGCTGCAAAGACCGCGTCATATCCGACGCGATCAGGCGATAGCTCGTCATCGTATCGACCATAGGCATGACCCCCTGCTGATAGTTGCGCCCTTTATGCGCGATCAAGCTTGTCCGAAGCTGATGGCGCCCAATAGTCCTCGGGCGACCTCGGCAAGCTTCGCGCAAGCCGCGCTGCCTATGTTCGGCTCAAAGAACTATTCTGCGGGAGTCTCGGGCTTTGGGCATTATCATCGGTCTCGCCATCACACTGGGCTGTATGCTGGGCGGTTTCATCGCCATGGGCGGACATGTGAGCGTGCTCATCCAGCCTTGGGAATTCGTCATCATTCTGGGCGCAGCGCTTGGCACGTTCTTCGTCGCCAATCCGTTTTCGCTGGTGAAGGATACCGGTCGCGCCTGCATGGAGGCGTTCAGCAACGCCGTGCCCAAGCAGCGCGATTATCTCGATCTTCTGGGCCTGCTCTACAGCCTGATGCGCGAATTGCGCGCCAAGTCGCGCAATGAAGTCGAAGTCCATATCGACAATCCCAAGGAATCGCCGATCTTTCAGGCCTATCCGAGCGTTCTGAAAAACGAAGACCTCACCCATTTCATCTGCGATTACTGCCGCCTCATCATCGTCGGCAATGTGCGCTCGCACGAGATCGAAGCGCTGATGGACGAGGAAATCCACACCATCGCCCGCGACAAGCTGAAGCCCTATCAGGCCATGGTCACCATTTCGGAAGCCCTGCCTGCGCTCGGGATCGTCGCCGCTGTTCTCGGCGTGATCAAGGCCATGGGCGCGCTGGACCAGTCGCCGGAAGTGCTCGGTCATCTGATCGGTGCAGCCCTTGTCGGCACCTTCGCCGGTATCTTCTTTTCCTATGGCGTTGTCGGTCCCATCGCGACCAAGATCAAATCGACCCGCGAAAAGAAGAACCGTCTCTATGTCGTCGTGAAGCAGACGCTGCTTGCCTATATGAACGGCTCGCTGCCGCAGATCGCCGTGGAATATGGGCGCAAGACCATCTCCGCTTATGACCGCCCGACCATCGATGTGGTGGAGCAGGAAACCATGGCCAGCGCGCCCACGCAGCAGGCCGCATAAGATGACGACGCCCGAAACCACCCCTGAAACGTCGGTTGAAACGACCATGGCGGAACAACACCGCAAGAATAACGTGCTGGCCGACAATCTGCTGCGCGCAGCCGGATTGTCCGGCGACGATCTGAAGTCGCTTGCCCATGTGTTCAAGGATGCCTCCACGCATTTCTGCGAGCGGCTGAAACATGGTTGCGCGGCGGCTTTCGAAGTGGAAGCCGGTGCGGTGGAAAGCACCGATGACGCGGGTTTCGCCGCCATTCTCGACAGCGCCGCCATCATCGCGCCGCTTAAAGTCGAACGCTGGGGCTCGACGCTTTATCTGACCGTCGATGCGCCGCTGGTCTTCTTGATCATCGAGGCCATGTATGGCGCGCAGGGTAATCTGGGCCAAGTCGATGTCGAGCGCCCGTTCGGCATGGTCGAACACAAGATTTCCGCCCTTCTTTCCGGCCATCTCGCCGGTGCGCTGGATCAGGTTTTCAACGCCGGTTCCCTATCGGGCTGGGTGGCAAATGCGCAGTCGATGTTCGTTGCCGGTGAATGCATCGATATCGCCGAATTCGACCGCACCGATTTCGAACGGTCGCGGCTTTTCGCTTGCCGGATCGATGTGACGGCGGCGGGCAAGACCGGACAAGTCCACCTTCTGCTGCCCCGCAGCACCCATAAGCCAATGCAGGATGCCGTCGCCGCTTTTCTGCGCCGCCCCATGAACCAGGCCGATCCGAGCTGGGCCAAGAAGCTGCGTCAGGAAGTCAGCCGCGCCCGTATCGAGCTTGAAGGCTTCATCCAGCAAGGTTCGATGACGCTGGATGCGCTGTCGAAACTCGAGATCGGACAGGTGTTGAAGCTGCCTGCCGACGCCATGGAGCAGGTGCGTCTGCGCTCGGGCAACCAGCAGCTTTTCAAATGCTCGCTCGGCAAGTCGGGCATTCATTTCACCGTCAAGGTCGGCGACCCGGTCAATCAGGAAGAGGATTTTATCGATGAGCTTGTTGCTGGCTAATATTCTTTCCACGCTGATGGCCCTTGTTTCGCTGGGCGCGCTGATCGTGGTCGGGCGCAAGGCCAACGAAACGATCAAGCTTGGCAAGGTGCTTGCGCTGCGCGTCGCGGCTGCCTCCAACGGTCTGGAACGCGCCGTGAAGGCGATCCAGAGCGAGCGCACCGATCTTGTCGATGAAAATGTAAAACTCGAAGCCCGCCTTGGCGAAACCCAGCGCGTGCGCCGCGAGATGGAAGAAGCCATCGAGGAACTGAACCGCTTGCGCAAGGCGCTGACCCGCGACATGCGCGAAGCGCGCACCGTTGCCGACAGTGCCGTTCGCACCCGCGAACCGATTGTCGAGCAGAAAGAAAAGAATGCGCTGCCGGTGTTCGTGCATCGCGCGGTCCGCAAGGCAACCGTTGATATTGCGGGGCAGGCATGAGCGCTGACAACAAGGACAAGAACATGCAGCAGGAACTGGACGAAGCCATCGAGGAACTGCGCGAGGAAAAGCCGCGCAGCGCGCAGAAAGGCGCTTCCAAGCCTAATCTCGAACTCATCATGGGCATTCCCGTCGATGTGCAGGTGGTTCTCGGCGGCACGACTATGCCGGTGGCCAATCTGATGAAGCTCGGTCGCGGCGCGGTTATCACCCTCGACAAGCAGATCGGCGATCCGGTCGATATCGTCGTCAACGGTCGCGTGATCGCTCGCGGCGAAGTCATCGTACTCGAAGATGATTCTTCGCGTTTCGGCGTCAGCCTCACCGAAATCATCGGCAAATAACGGATCGGCCCGGATATCTCCATGACCGAAAAAGAGCAGCAGGCCATCACTGAAGAAAGCGCGAGCGGCATCATCGATACGCTGAGCGGCGCACAAAAGGCGGCAGCCATTCTCGTGGCTATTGGCCGTCCGGCTGCGTCACGCCTTCTCAAGCATTTCAGCGCCGAGGACCTGCGCAAGCTTGCCGGTCATTCCCGCACGCTGGACCCGATCTCGCCGCTCGATTTCGAACAGCTGGTGAAGGAATTCGAGGATTCATTTGCCGAGGGCGCGCCCGTTTCGGAAGCCGCCCAGCGCTTCGAAGGTCTGCTGCGCGATACGCTGCCGCAGGAAGAAGTGGATGCCGTGTTCGAAGAACGCGTGCAGCCGCAGCTGGTGCAGGAATCGGTCTGGGTGCAGCTCGGTCGCCTGCCGGTTGACAGCCTGCAAGCCTATCTGGCCGACCAGCATCCGCAGATCATCGCCTATATCGTCTCCAAACTGCCGTCGGACCTTGCCGCGCGCCTGTTCGTCGCCCTGCCGCCGCAGCTGCGCAATGCCGTCGTGCAGCGCTCGCTGCATATCGGCAATGTCGCGCCCGCCGCAGCCGAACTGCTGGAAGATGTGCTGCGCCGCGATCTGCTTGGCCGCAGCGATTCCGGCCCGGTCAAAGCCCATCACGGCCAGATTGCCAATATCTTCAACCAGCTCGACAAGAACGAGATGGAAGAACTGATGGCGAGCCTTGAAGATCTCAATCGCGACGACCTCAACCGCATCAAGGCCAAGCTCTTCACCTTCGAAGATATCGAGCGCCTGTCGCAGCGCGCGCGTCTGCTGCTCTTCGATGAAGTGCAGACCGAACAGATCGCAACCGCGCTGCGTGGTGCAGACGCCAGGCTTCAGGAACTCGTTTTGTCCTCGCTCTCCACCCGTGGCCGCCGCATGGTGGAAACGGAGCTTGGCGCCGAGCAGGGCAATATCACCGCCCAGAATATCGCAGACGCACGCCGCAAGATTTCGCGCATCGCCATCGACCTTTCCGAGCGGGGCATCATCACCCTCGACGCCAACGAAGCCTCTGCGTGAGTGCGCGTGTGACGCATGGCGGACGATACCGATAAGGAAAGCAAAACAGAAGAAGCGACCGAGCAGAAGATCCGCGACGCCTTGGAAAAGGGCAATATGCCTTTCTCCCGCGAAACGCCGATACTCGCTGGCGTCGCCTCGTTTCTGGTCATCGCCGTGTTTGTCGCCGCACCCGCCACGACAAAGCTCGCAGTCTTCCTGCGCGAACTGATCGACCGTCCCGAGGACTGGGTTCTCAACAGCGCCGAGGATGCTAGCCGCCTGTTCAGCGTGCTGGCGCTGGCGGTTGGCGCAGCCCTTGTGCCGGTCTTCATCATCATTCCGCTGGCAGGCATAGCCTCGTCCGCCTTCCAGAACGCGCCGCGCATTGTGGGCGAGCGCATTCGTCCACAGGCTTCGCGCATTTCGCCGCTCAAGGGGTGGCAGCGCATTTTCGGGCGCTCAGGTCAGGTGGAATTCCTGAAATCGGTGGCGAAGTTTCTCGCCGCCAGCCTCATCGTCTTCATCGTGTTCTTTCAGGGCAAAAGCCTGTTCACGGATGCAATTGCGACCGAGCCGAGCGCGCTGCCGGAATTTCTGCGCGAGAACATGGTGCGCCTTCTGGTCGCCAATGTGCTGGCGATCACCGCCATCGCGGCTTTCGACCTTGCCTGGTCGCGCATCCACTGGCGTCAGGAACTGCGCATGACGCGGCAGGAAGTCAAAGACGAGCTGAAGCAATCGGAAGGCGATCCGCTGGTCAAATCGCGCCTGCGCTCGCTCGGACGTGACCGCGCGCGCCGCCGCATGATCAGCGCCGTGCCGACCGCCACCCTGATTGTCGCAAATCCGACTCATTTCTCCGTAGCACTGCGTTACAAGCCGAATGAAGACGCCGCTCCGGTCGTCGTTGCGAAGGGACAGGATCTGATCGCGCTCAAGATAAGAGAAGTCGCCGCCCAGCACTCGATACCAGTCTTCGAGGACGTGCCCCTGGCACGTGCACTTTATAAGCAGGTGAATGTCGACCAGATGATCGCACCGGAATTCTATAAAGCCGTTGCCGAACTCATCCGCATCATCAATACGCGGCATGCGGTACACTAATGGTACAACTATGACTTTGCCCTATTCCCAAATATTATTGGCCCGTTCTTATGGATCGATGGTGACACGATGAAGAGCCTGCAATTTTCGAACGAACGCGAAGCGATCATCGCCGAGAACCTGCATGAAGTGGTGGCGGAGCTGCGTCTCGTCGATCCGGCTGACTATATCGCCTTCATCCGCTGCGAGCTGTTTGCCAATATTGCCGATGTCGTGAGCTCCGCGACCGAGCTTTATTTCTTCCCCGGCACACTGGAGTTGGGCCATGGCGGCGACTATCGCTGCGACTGGCAATCGCCTCCATCGGTCGTGCTGGATATGGAATTCCGCAATCAGGGTGTTTACGCCTATTTCCGCTTGATCCTCAGCGACAAGACGGCGGGTGTGGAGTTGAACCACATCACCTTCGAAGACGCCGATCAGGACCCGGCGAAGAACACGGCGCGTTTGCGAGCCGCTTTCAGCGCCGCGAGAATGCCATTGAAAAAAAGAGCCTGAATACAAAACACCGGACGCGAGCGAACGCATCCGGTGTCATGCAAGCAGTTCAAGCGGCTAGTGTATTTTCCAGCAGGGCTGGAACGCCCTGCGTTCTAAAATGCAATCAATAAACACAATAAATAAAGTAGCCTGCGCTTCCTTTTTACCCGGAAGCGCCATGTCTGGCTCGCCAACGAGCCGCGTTTGCCTGAATTACATGAGATGCTCGGTGCCCGGCATTTCGATGATGCCGAGCGACAGAGCCGTCGCCACCGCCGAAGTGCGGTTGGAGCAATTCAGCTTGATTTTGGCGTTCTGCAGATAGGTCACCACTGTCCAGCGGGCGATGCTGAGAATATCGGCAATCTCGCCATCGGTCTTGCCATTGGCCGCCCAACGCAGGCAATCCACCTCGCGCGGAGTGAGCAGGCTTGCCACTGAGCTGGCGTCCTTATGGCCGCACAGCGCGTTGTGAATGACGCCCGAGACGCTCAACAGACGCGGACGCATCTTCGCCACGAACTGTTCGCGATCCTCGTCCTTGTCGATCTCGAACGAGAACAGCGTGCAGCCGGACGCGCCTTTCGGATTGCGCGCGGAAACGGCAATGAAAATATTGCCGAGCCCGTGCTTTTCAGCGTCCTGCAACAGTTCCGCAACCGCCGGGCAGATGGCGGCATCTTCCTGCAAATCGCGCACGATGCCGCTGCCATCGTTTGAGAAATAGGGCGCATCCTCCTGGAAGATCGGGTCGATGGCGAAGTAGTTCTTCGTCGAATAGCGCGCCGACCAGGCGGTCGGAACGGTCATCACCAACGTCAGATCGGAGGAATTCAGCTTGGCACACTCGTTCATGCGGCCACGATAGGCGTGCATGATGTGCCGGCAGCCGACTTCATCGCGGATGCGGGTCAGAAGTGTGAGCGTGTCGCTCTGAAATGCCGCTCCAAAAAACGTTTTCTTGAAATTAGGAAAATGAATCAGGTCAAGTGTCATGCGAAATATCCTTAAGAATCAAGCCGCTTAAGCTTTCGTTCTGTCGCCTTATGTCCTGCTGGCGACTATGTTTCGAATCGCGCCCGACAAACTGCTTAATTGTTTATAAGTGACAAAAAAAATACGCCTCATGGCAACTCGCAATTATTGTGCCGCAAGTTGTTACACACAAGAACAGAGTGAAAATAAGGCACAGTTTCGAAAAGCATGTTCCCTATTGGTACAAATACGTGATGTCAGCTTCTCTTGCCGTATGCTCTGAAGAAGAAATCGACCGCTGTTTCGACATTCTTGCGGATAGCTTCTTCTGTTGGCTCGTCAGCAATCACGCCGAACAGACGCGGACGATAAAGCCCGGCAAGGAAAAGATCGGAGAGCTGATAGGCAACCCGGTCAACCTCGAACGGCTCCAAAACGCCGTTCTCGATCATCTTTTCCAGATATTCGGCCATGGCGACCAGACTGCGCTTCGGACCCCGATCATAAAACCGCGCCGACAGTTCCGGCTTGCGCTCGCTCACGCCTAAAACGATGCGCTGGGCGCGAATGGCGGTCGATGAGGTTATTAACGTCACCAGCGCAATACCGAACTCCGTCAGTTCCTCACGATTGGAGAAACCATTGTCCAGCTTGCCGATCAGGGCGCTGAACATGGTATGGCGGTAATGCTCGCACAAGGCGACGAACAGGTCTTCTTTGCTGTTGAAATAGACGTAGATCGTGCCCTTCGACACGCCCGCCTCACGGGTGATGTCGTTCATGCTGGCGGCGTCGAAACCCATGCGCAGGAACACGCTTTGCGCGCCTTCCAGTATCTGGCTGCGCTTTGCCGGATCTTGGCCAGCGCCAAGCCTCGTGCGTCCGCATTCGGTTTCAGGCGCGCATGCAAATGAACCGGCTTTCAACTTTTCCGATTTTGGCAGCTTTTCCGACTTTTTGCCCGTTCCGGCGAAATTGGCCGCAGCTCCGCCCGCATCATGCCGATCAAGATCAGGCGTGGTAAGCGTGTCGGGGCTTTCTTTGGTATGCCGTTCGGGCTTCATATCACAAAACTCTTACATATTTTTCGAACCGAGCGGTTCGATATCGCTTGATATGCGCATCTTATTGGATTATGTCAACATCGAACCGAGCGGTTCAATCCACTGGATGTGCAGAAAGTTTCACCTATGACTGCCAAGAAGTCTGTAGATCAGGCCGATATTCGCCAGTTTCCCACGGCCCAACTTCCCACGGCCAAGACCTTTGCGCCGGGTGATGCACCCGAGACCAACGAGGCGCCACAGAATGAGAGAACGCAGCCTCATGCTGTTCCCAATGCGCGCCCGCAGGAAGCGCCGCATAAGGATACCGCAAAAGGTGGCGGGAAAAAGAGTTTCGGCAAGCGCGTGGTGCTGCCGGGCGTTTTGATCGTGGCTGTGGCCGCAGGCCTCTGGTATGGCTATGATTATTGGACCGTTGGCCGCTTCATGGTTTCGACCGACGACGCCTATGTGCAGGGCGACATTGCGTCCATCGCACCGAAGGTGACGGGCTATATCGACAATATTCCGGTTGCCGCAAACCAGCGCGTCAAGGCTGGCGATGTGATCTTCCAGCTTGATCCTGGCGATTACCAGATCGCGCTTGATGAAGCAGAAGCCAAGCTTTCCACGCAAAAGGAAACGCTGGCCCGCATCGTCGCGCAGACGACGGCAGCCCAGGCAACCCAACAGCAGGCGGAAGCCCAGAAGCAGGCGGCAAGCGCCGTTCTGACCAATGCGCAGTCCACCCTGACGCGCGTGCAGAAACTGCACGAAACGCGTTTTGTCGCCCAGGCCGATCTCGACACGGCGCAGTCGTCGCTCGACCAGGCACGCGCCAATGTCGCCAATGCCGATGCGCAGATCGCTTCCGCCAAGGCGAATATCGACGTTCTCAAAGCCCAATATAAAGAAACGGACAGCGGCACGAAATCGCTAGAACTTGCTCGTGATAAAGCTGCCCGTGATTTGGCTTTCACTACATTACGCGCGCCGTTCGATGGCGTGGTTGGCAATCTGTCCGGCAAGAAAGGCGACCTCGTGTCTCCCGGCCAGAAGATCGCGGCGCTGGTCCCGGTTGGTGAGCTTTATATCGATGCCAACTACAAGGAAACGCAGCTCGCCGAGATCAAGACCGGCGAGACGGCGCACATCTATGTCGATGCCATTGATGGCACCAAGTTCGACGGCAAGGTCGTTTCGGTGGCCCCGGCCTCGGGCGCGGTGTTCTCGCTTCTGCCGCCGGAAAACGCCACAGGCAACTTTACCAAGGTGGTGCAGCGCGTGCCTGTTCGTATCGCCATCCCGCAGGATGCGCTGGACTCCGGCAAGATTCGCGCCGGCCTGAGCGTCATCGTGGACATCGATACGCGCACCGCCCCTGAAGACAAGGCGAACTAACCGTTCGGCTATACGACTGTCGCAAGAATAAGCAGCGGCGCGGCTTTTAACTCTGCGCCGTCTTCTCTTTCATTCCGGAGTGCGCCGTTATGGCCGCAGACACCACGATGGGGCCTATGACCCCGGCAGACGACCGTATCGACCCCAAAAAGGCCGTCGCCTTTCTGGCCATGGTCTTCGGCATGTTCATGGCGATCCTCGACATCCAGATCGTCTCGGCATCGCTTTCCGAAATTCAGGCAGGCCTGAGCGCCAGTTCCGACGAAATCTCGTGGGTGCAGACATCCTACCTGATCGCGGAAGTCATCATGATCCCGCTGTCCGGTTTCCTCGGGCGGCTTTTGTCGACGCGCGTGCTGTTTACGCTGTCGGCAGCGGGTTTCACGCTGGCCAGCATGCTCTGCGCCACCGCGACGAATATCGATCAGATGATCGTCTATCGTGCCATCCAGGGCTTCATCGGCGGCGGCATGATCCCCAGCGTGTTCGCGGCAGCCTTCACCATCTTCCCGCCGTCCAAGCGCTCCATCGTCTCGCCGATGATCGGTCTTGTGGCGACGCTTGCGCCCACCATCGGCCCGACAGTCGGCGGTTATCTCAGCCACGCTTTTTCCTGGCACTGGCTGTTTCTGGTCAATGTCGGACCCGGCATTCTCGTCACCATCGCCGCCTGGAACCTGATCGACTTCGATGAAGGCGACAGCTCGCTTTTGAGCAAGTTCGACTGGTGGGGTCTTGTAGGCATGGCAGCCTTCCTCGGCTCGATGGAATATGTGCTGGAAGAAGGCCCGCGCAACGACTGGCTGCAGGATGAAGCCATCTTCATCCTGTCCATCGTCATGACCGTCGGCGGCATTCTCTTCTTCTATCGCGCCTTCACATCCGAAGAACCAATCGTGGATTTGCGCGCCTTCAAGAATGTCAATTTCGCGTTTGGATCGCTGTTTTCCTTCGTGATGGGCGTCGGGCTTTACGGCCTCACCTATCTCTATCCGCTCTATCTCGCCAGCGTGCGCGGCTATGATGCGTTGCAGATCGGCGAAGCGCTGTTCGTCAGCGGTCTGGCCATGTTCATGACGGCGCCGGTTGCGGGTTTCCTGTCCAATCGCATGGACCCGCGTTTGATGATGATGATCGGCTTCCTCGGCTTTGCTGCCGGAACGTGGATGGTCACCGGCCTGACCGCCGACTGGGATTTCCACGAGTTGCTGCTCCCGCAGATCCTGCGCGGCTGTTCGCTGATGCTCTGCATGGTGCCGATCAACAATCTGGCGCTGGGCACGCTGCCGCCTGCCTTGTTGAAAAACGCCTCGGGCCTTTTCAACCTGACGCGTAACCTCGGCGGTGCTGTCGGCCTTGCGGTCATCAACACCATCCTGACGCGCCGCGGCGATATGCATTACGACCGGCTTGCCGAACATGTGCGCTGGGGCAATGCGGAAGCCGAGCAGATGGTGGCCAATCTGACGGCGAAGTACAACGCCGCCGGTCTCGACGGCCCGACCATCGCCCTTTCCAAACTTTCCGGCATGGTCCGGCAGCAGGCAACGCTCCTGTCCTTCATCGACGTGTTTTTCATTCTGACGATGATGTTCTGCACGCTGGCCGTCTGCGCCATCCTGTTGCGCAAGCCAAAGCAGGTCGCCGGTGGTGGCGGCGGGCATTAACCCTCGAAAGCATCCTCCCAGGCTTTCATACGAAACCCGAAAGGTTCAAACACCTTTCGGGTTTTTTCGTTTTTCGCGGAGAAAAATACAACCGCGCCGCGAGCAGGCAAATCCTTGTCGTAGCGGGAACAGCTTCCGTTTAAAATGTGACAACCGCGAAAGCTCTGTCACATTTCTTGTCATAAAAATGTTCCTCCCCCACAGGGATGAATTGCTAAGTCACTGAAAACGTGTTTCACTTTCTGTTGTTGGCAATTTGTGACAAGCAGCAAACTGTCATCCAACCGTCATGTCGGGCGGGTAACGGGTAGGCGCGGGCTCCGGAATTGGCCGGGGGCTTTCGCCGACCTAATATTAGGGGAGTCAAACAATGCTTAGCTATACAGCGCGTCTGCTGTCGCTTTCGACCGCTATCGCCGTTGCCGGAGTTTCCATCGCCGCTGCCGAGCCGTCAGCCGAACTGATCGCTGCAGCCAAGGCAGAAGGCGAACTGACCACCATCGCCCTCCCGCATGACTGGTGCGGCTATGGCGAAGTCATCCAGAGCTTCAAGGACAAGTACGGAATCAAGGTCAACGAACTGAACCCGGATGCCGGTTCGGGCGATGAAATTGAAGCCATTAAGGCCAACAAGGACAATAAGGGCCCGCAGGCTCCGGACGTCATCGACGTCGGCTTTGCTTTCGGCACCTCGGCCAAGAAAGACGGCCTGATCCAGCCATACAAGGTTTCGACCTGGGACGAAATTCCGGATAGCGCCAAGGACCCTGAAGGATACTGGTACGGCGACTATTACGGCGTTCTGGCCTTCGAGGTGAACAAGGACATCATCAAGGATGTGCCGCAGGACTGGGCTGACCTCCTGAAGAGCGACTATGCCAACTCCGTTTCGCTCGCTGGCGATCCGCGCGTTTCGGCACAGGCTATTCTCGGCGTTCATGCTGCCGGTATCGCAGCCGGTGCAGAGCCAGGCGAAGCCGCGGGCAAGAAGGGTCTGGAATTCTTCAAGGACCTGAACGCGAAGGGCAACTTCGTGCCGGTCATCGGCAAGGCCGCGTCGCTGGCGCAGGGCTCGACCCCGATCATCATCCGCTGGGACTACAACGCGCTCGCGGACCGCGACACGCTGAAGGGCAACCCGGAAGTTGAAACCATCATCCCGAAGACGGGCGTGATTGCTGGCGTCTATGTGCAGGCCATCAGCGCCTACGCACCGCATCCGAACGCTGCGAAGCTGTGGATGGAGCACATCTATTCGGATGAAGGCCAGATTGGCTATCTGAAGGGCTATTGCCACCCGATTCGCTTCAACGCGATGAGCAAGGCTGGCAAGATCCCGCAGGATCTGCTGGACAAGCTGCCGGACGCAGCCGCCTATGAAAAGGCAATCTTCCCGACCCTGGAACAGATCGACGCCGCGCAGGCAACGATCACCAAGGAATGGGATAGCGTCGTCGGCGCCAACGTCAAGTAAGCGACTTCGTTCGTTTCTGACGATGGTTCTATGAAAAGGGCGTTGGGCTGAACGGGGATTTCCCCAATCGGTCCAACGCCGATTTTCCCTTTTTGTGGCCTCTACTCGACCGATCTGTCGTGTATCTTGCCTGTTTCCGCACGCTTCGCGCCACAAGCCGAAATGCAGTGCGAAACGAACAGCCGAAGAAAGAGCGCATGAGTTCAGTAGCCGATACAGCAGCCCCAGCCAGTCCGGTCGGTAGCGTGCGCAAACGCCGACTACCGCTGACATGGCTTGGCGTGGCGCCGTTTTTCCTCTTCGCCATTCTCTTCCTGATCTGGCCGACGATGTATCTCATCATCGGCGCGTTTCAGGACCCGGCGGGCAATCTCACGCTCCAGAACATCAATGATCTGTTCCAGCCGCAGATCATGAGCGCCTACTGGATTTCGATCAAGGTCAGCCTTGCATCGGCCATTGGCGGCGCGATCATCGGTTTCTTTCTGGCCTGGGCGGTGGTTCTAGGCAATCTGCCGTCCTGGCTGCGCCCGACCGTGCTGACCTTCTCCGGCGTCGCGTCCAATTTTGCCGGCGTGCCGCTCGCCTTCGCCTTTCTGGCGACGCTGGGGCGCACCGGCTTCGTGACGATCCTGCTGCGCGAATGGTTCGGCTTCAATCTCTACGCGACCGGCTTCAACCTTTTGAGCTTCTTTGGCCTGACGCTGACCTATCTCTTCTTCCAGATTCCGCTGATGGTATTGATCCTCACGCCGGCGCTGGACGGTCTGAAGAAGGAATGGCGCGAGGCCTCCTCGATCCTCGGTGCAACCAATGCGCAATATTGGCGCATGGTGGCCTTTCCGATCCTGTGGCCAAGCCTGCTCGGCACCACACTGCTGCTTTTCGCCAATGCGTTTGGCGCTATTGCAACCGCCTATGCGCTGACCGGCTCGTCGCTCAACATCGTGCCGATCCTGCTTTATGCGCAGATCCGCGGCGACGTTCTGCATAACCAAAACCTTGGTTATGCACTGGCGCTCGGCATGATCGTCATCACCGGCATTTCCAATCTGATCTATATCTGGCTGCGTATGCGTGCCGAAAGGTGGCAGCGATGAAAGGCTCGACAGCCCAGAAAATTGGAGCGTGGATCGCCTTTTTCATTGGCGCGGTCTACTTCCTCGTCCCGCTCATTGGCACGTTCGAATTCTCGCTGCGCATGCGGCGCGGCGAATATTCCTTCGACGCCTATCGTGTCGTGTTCACCGATCCGAATTTCCAGGCAACCTTCGGCTATTCGATCCTGCTCGGCATCCTGACCATCATCTTCGGTGTGCTGCTGGTGGTGCCGACCGCCTATTGGGTGCGTCTGCGCCTGCCGCAGTTGCGCCCGGTGATGGAATTCATCACGCTGATGCCGCTGGTCATCCCGGCCATCGTCATCGTGTTCGGCTATCTGCGCATCTATAATTCGTCGTCATGGCTGCCATTTACGGCGTCCACCCGCGCGACCGACCTGCTTTTGATGTTCGGCTATATGACCTTGTCGCTGCCTTACATGTATCGCGCCGTCGATACGGCGATGCGCACCATCGACGTCAACACGCTGACCGAAGCCGCCCAGAGCCTTGGCGCAAGCTGGCCCACCATCATGTTCAAGGTCATCTTCCCGAATGTGATTTCGGGTGTGATGAGCGGCGCTTTCATCACCTTTGCCATCGTCATCGGCGAATTCACGCTGGCTTCGCTTTTGAACCGTCCGGCTTTCGGGCCTTATCTCCAGCTGGTCGGCGCCAACCGCGCTTACGAACCGTCCGCGCTGGCGATCATCTCGTTTGGCATTACGTGGCTCGCTATCATCATGTTGCAGCTCGTTTCGCGCCTCAATAAATTCAAGACAACCGCCGGGTAACGTTCATGGCTTTTCTCAATATCAAGAACCTGAAAAAGAGCTTCGGCGCCAATACCGTCGTCCACGATTTCAACCTCGCCGTGGAAAAGGGCGAATTCGTCTCCTTCCTCGGACCGTCGGGCTGCGGCAAGACCACCGTTCTGCGCATGATCGCCGGTTTCGAAGACCCGGATAGCGGCTCCATCGAGATCAACGGCACCGACGTGGTGGACCTTAAGCCCAACCAGCGCAATATCGGCATGGTGTTTCAGGCCTATGCGCTGTTTCCCAACATGACGGTTGCGCAGAATGTCTCGTTCGGCCTGCGCGTTGCGGGCAAGCCGAAGGCGGAAATCGATGCCACGGTGAAGGAAATGCTCGGCCTCATCCGCCTCGACCATCTGGCGGACCGCTATCCCTACCAGATGTCCGGCGGCCAGCAGCAGCGTGTTGCATTGGCCCGCGCGCTCGCCACCAAGCCGCAGGTGCTGCTGCTTGATGAACCGCTCTCGGCGCTTGATGCCAAGATCCGCATCAGTCTGCGCGAGGAAATCCGCACCATCCAGCAAAAGCTCGGCATCACCACGGTTTTCGTGACGCATGATCAGGAAGAAGCGCTGTCGATTTCCGACCGCATCGTGGTCATGCATGAAGGCCGCGCCGACCAGATCGGATCGCCTTTCGACATTTACAACCGCCCGGCCTCGCGCTTCGTCGCCTCCTTCGTGGGCACGCTCAACATGCTGGAAGCTTCGGTCAGCGAACCGGACAAGAACGGCATCGACCTTGACGGGCGCATGATCACCGTGCGCGACACGCTCGGCCATCATCCGAAGGGCAAGCCGGTCACGCTGGCGCTGCGCCCGGAAGCTGTCAGCCTCGAAGCGCGCAAGAGCCACGACACGTCGCTGGATGCGACCATCGAGGATGTGCATTTCCTCGGTTCCGTCATCCGCACACGCGTGGCGCTCGGCAAGAACCGCCTGTCCTTCGATACGTTCAACGACCCGACACAACCACCGCCGCAGCGCGGGGATAAGGTGACGGTGCATTTCGCCTCGCACGATCTTCTGGTCCTGGCGGACTGAACCACAAAACCCCGCGCAAGCGGGGTTTTTGCATTCTGACGGTGCAATCACAGCCTGTCATACACGCGTCATGCAATCCGAATAGAAGCGGCGAAACCGTTTTGATTGCAGGCAAATGTTACATAGCCGTCCAGTTTCCGCAGATATTGCCGTTGAGACGGCAGGTCTCAGCCTTGCCTATGGCCCGGCGACCATTCTGAACCACATCAGCCTGACGCTTCCCAAGGGAAAGACCCTTGCCCTGCTCGGGCCATCGGGTTGCGGAAAGACGACACTCCTGCGCCTTGTCGCGGGCCTGCTCGCACCGACCAAAGGTTCCGTCACGATCAATGGCGTCACGGTTGCAGATGCGGCCAGCCGCAGTTTCGTGCCCCCGGAAAAGCGCCATCTCGGCATGGTGTTTCAGGATTATGCGCTCTGGCCGCATATGACGGTTTTCGGCAATGTGTCTTTTCCACTCGAAATGCGCGGAATCAACCGCGCCGACCGTGAAAAGCGCGTCACCGCCGCGCTGGATCGCGTCGGGCTGACTGGCTTCGGCAATCGCTCCATCAGCGACATGTCCGGCGGGCAACAGCAGCGCGTGGCGATTGCCCGCGCCATCGTCGCCGAACCGGGACTGGTGCTGTTCGACGAACCGCTTTCCAATCTCGACCGTGAACTGCGCGAAAACATGGTCACGGAAATCGGCCAGCTCGTTTCCAATCTCGGCCTGACCGCCATCTATGTTACCCACGACCAGAGCGAGGCTTTCTCGCTGGCCGATCAGGTTGCCGTGATGCGAGGCGGCGTGATCGAGCAGCTTGCCGCACCCGAACTGCTGGTGGCCCAGCCGAAATCGCCGGAAGTCGCCGATTTTCTGCGTCTGGGCTGCGTCGTGCCGGTCGAACGGTATAACGATGCCTATCGCATCACCCAAACCGATATCCGCATCGCCCATACTGAAACCCCGGATGGGGTAACGCATGTGCTTTTGCCGTCGCGTTCCGTGCGCAGCGTACCACTCAATGACACGGCGATCCCGGCCACGGTTTTGCGCAGCCAGTTTCGCGGTGACGGCCATCTGACGACGGTTCGTATCGGCGACCAGAATGCCGGGCATGACCTGACCTATCTCGATGCCGTCCGCCTGTCGCCGGGTGTTCCTGTCGGCATCGCCATCGATCCGGGCCAGCTGCGCTGGTTCTCAAAATAAGACCATCACAGGCAATATCTCAGGAGGCACACATGACGAAATCCATTCTCGGCGCAGGCGTTGCGCTTATGACCGCATTGCTCGCCAGCACGGCGGCTTATGCCGACATCACCGTCTATTCGGCAGGCCCGGGCAGCCTCATCGAAAAGCTTGCCACCGGCTTTACCGCCAAGACCGGCGCCAAGGTCAATGTGTTTCAGGCCACGACCGGCAAGGTTATGGCCCGCATCGAAGCCGAGGCCGCCAATCCGGTGGTGGACGTGCTGATCTCGGCATCCTGGGACACGGCAACCGATTTCACCAAGCGTGACTGGCTGGTTGCCTATACCAGCCCCAATGCCGAAAAAGTGCCAGCGTTCCTGAAAACCGAAACCGCCGTCGCACAGGGCGTTTCGGCGCTTGGCATCGCGTGGAACCCGGCCAGCAAAACGCCGAAGCCAACCGAATGGGCCGATCTCGCCAAGCCTGAATACAAGGATCTGGTGAACCTGCCCGATCCGGCCCAGTCGGGCGCAAGCTTCGAACTGGTCGCCGCCCTTCAGTCGCAGCAGGGCTGGGATTTGTTCAAGAACCTGCGCGCCAATGGCGCGACCGTCGCCGGTGCCAATGCCGAAGCGTTGAACCCGGTGCTTCAGGGTGCTAAGGCCGCCGTTTTCGGCGCGGTCGATTACATCTCGCTTGCAGGCAAGGCCAAGGGCGAATCCATCGACGTGATCTTCCCGACTTCCGGCACGGTTGTCGCGCCGCGTCCGGCCATGATCCTGAAATGGTCGAAGAACCAGGACGAGGCCAAGCAGTTCATTGATTACATGCTGTCCGACGAAGGCCAGAAACTGGTTGCCGCAACCTATCTGATGCCATCGCGCACCGATATTCCGGCCAATCGTCCGCTGATCAACGACCTGAAAATCCTGACCATCGACGCCAAGGAAGTCTATGGCAAGCGCAATGAAACGCTGAAGGAATTCGGCGCGATCTTCGCAGCCAGCAATTAAGAAGCATCGTCATGAAGACAAATAGCAGCGCTGGCGCCAACCCGCTCGGACTTGTCGCCACCGCCGGACTGGCGCTGGTTGTGGCCGTGCCTTTTGTCTTCATCGTGCTTCAGGCTGTCTTTCCAAAACTGGGACAGGGCTCGCTGGCCGAGCCCTTCCTGCATCTTCCGGCCTTGTTCGGTGATCCGAAGCTTCTACGCATGAGCGCCAATACGGTGCTGCTTGGCCTTTGCGTGGTCGTGCTGTCAGCGCTGATCGCGTTGCCGCTCGCGGTGTTTCGCGCGCTTTACAAAGTGCCCTTTGCTGTTGTCTGGGACGTGCTGATGCTCGTTCCCTTCATGATCCCGCCTTATATTGCGACGCTTGGCTGGATCATGACCTTGCAGCCGCGCGGCTATCTCGAACAGCTTGCCGGATTCCATCTGGCACCGTTCCTATTTTCGCTCGCGGGCATGAGTTTCGTTATGGCGCTCAACACTTTTCCGCTGGTCTATTTCGCGGTATCGCGCACCATCGAAGCGGTTGGTGCGCGATACTCCGATGTGGGGCGTGTCTTCGGCGCTTCGCCATGGCGGTCCTTCTTCCGCATCACCCTGCCGCTCGCCACACCGGGACTGGCGGCAAGCCTGCTGCTCGTCTTCGCGGCAGCCATCGAGGAATATGGCACGCCAGCAGCGCTTGGACGCCGCTCGGGCTTTGAAGTGCTGGTGACGGAGATCGACCTGCGCATTTCCGACTGGCCGATTGATCTGGCCGGGGCCTCGGTCTTTTCGCTCACGCTGGTCTGCCTGTCACTAGCGGCTTTCCTCATCCAGCGCTGGATTTTGACCCGCCGCTCCTATGTGACCACGGGTGGCAAGCCGCAATCGAAGGACAAGCGCCCGCTGGGCGCCATGACCGCGCCGGTGGTGGCGCTGTTTGCGCTGGTCGCTTTTGCGGCCACCGGCATTCCATTGCTGGCGATCCTCGCCACGGCTTTGTCCAAAACCGTCTCCGGCGGACTGACGCCCGCCAATCTCGGCTTCGACAATTTCGCAGCCATCGCCGAAAACAGTGCTGGCGGCATGCGCGCACTGTTCAACAGCCTGTCGCTCGGCCTCGGCAGCGCGCTGTTGACCGGGTTCCTTGGTGCCGTCGCCGCCTATGCGGTGGTGAAACTGCGGTTTCGCGGGCGCTTCTGGCTTGATGTGCTGACCGTCCTGCCCAACGCCCTGCCCGGCGTCGTGGTGGCGGTTGGTCTCATTCTGGCATGGAACCAGCCATCGCTGCCGGTCTCGCCCTACAACACGCCGCTCATATTGCTACTCGCTTATTGTTGCATCCTGCTGCCGCAGCCGATCCGCTATGCCACCGCCGCCTTTCACCAGATCGGCGATAATCTGGAAGCCGCCGCCCGCGTTTGCGGTGCCAACAGTTTTATGGCTTTCCGCCGCATCATGCTGCCGCTGATCGCACCAAGCCTGATTACCGCCATGCTGCTGGTGTTTGCGGTCGCAACGCGTGAACTGGTCGCCTCGGTTCTGGTCGCGCCTGTCGGCATGCAGACCATATCCATCTTCATCTGGCGTCAGTTCGAACAGGGTTCGGTCGGCCTTGGCATGGCGATGGCCTTCATCGCCATCGTGATTACGACATTCGTGCCGTTGTTGCTGCTGGGTGTGCTCAAGCGCTTCGAGCGATAGCAGCAACTTCGCCAAGTCCGCCGCGCACGCGCTTGATCACTGTCACGGCCAGCAGCAGGCACAGCAGCGGTTGAACCCAGAACGCCCAGCCCGGCAACCCGCCGTCAACGGCGATCCACGCGCCAAGAACTCCGAAGACCACCGCGCGGTCGCTCTTGCCCATCGGGCCGTCATAACGGCGGCTTGCGCCCAACGATGCGCCGGTAACGCCCACGAACTCCGTCAGAACCGCAAGCAGGACGATGGCGAACATCCATGCGCCGGAAAAGGGTGCGACAATGGCGAATGGCGCATAAAGCGCGGCATCGGAAACGACGTCGCCAACCTCGTTCAGATAAGCGCCGAGTATACTCTTCTGGTTGTGCTCCCGCGCCAGCATGCCGTCCACCGCATTGAGCGCCATGCGCAGGAAAAGCCAGACAGGCACCAGCGCGAACCAAAGCGCACCGCCGCTGCAGAAAAGCAGCGCACCAAGTATGACCGACCCGAGTGCTGCGCCTATTGTGACCTGATTGGCCGTCATGCCCGCACGGGCAAGTCGCACCACCAAAGGCCGCAGTAAATTCTGGAATTGTGACTTTAGCTGATAGACGGACATCGAGAATCTCTTGGGAAATGAACAATATCGGACAAACAGCTATTTGCGGTTCGCATTTGCTCGTTTATTCAAACATTCTACTGCACTCAATACTAATTGGGGTTAATTGATTGCGGGCAGCTTGAATTAAGCAATTGGGAGGGACCGGATGAGCCAGCATGCAGAAATGCCGACGCACAAGACGGCGCATCGCGAAGCGACGGAAGCCCGGTTTACAACCCATGACGGTACATCGCTGTTCTACCGTGTCTGGCCCGCTGCCTCCGCCAAGCCAAAGGGTGTGATCGTCCTATTGCATCGCGGCCACGAACATAGCGGGCGCGTTGCGCATCTGGTCGATGAACTGGGCCTCGATGATTTCGCCTTCTATGCATGGGATGCACGCGGCCACGGAAAGTCCCCCGGCGAGCGCGGTTTCTCGCCGTCCTTCGGCGCATCGATCCGCGATCTCGACAGCTTTGTCGCGCATATACGTGAAGAAACCGGCGTGGCCATTGAAGACGTCGCCATCATCGCGCAGAGCGTGGGCGCAGTGCTTGCCGCCGCATGGGTGCACGACTATGCGCCGAATATCCGGGCGCTGGTGCTGGCGTCGCCCGCCTTCGACATCAAGCTCTATGTGCCTTTCGCCAAGGAAGGCATTGCACTGTGGCAGAAGCTGAAGGGCACGTTCTACGTCAATTCCTACGTCAAGCCGCAGTTTTTGACCCATGATCCCGAACGGATCGAATCCTATCGCACCGACCCGCTGATCACCCGCCCCATCGCCTCGCATATTCTGCTGCAACTTTATGAAGCGGCAAAGCGCGTGGTGGATGATGCACGCGCCATCACCGTGCCGACACAGCTTCTGATTTCCGGCAGCGATTTTGTGGTGCGCCCCACGCCCCAGCATCGCTTTTTCGAAAATCTCGGCAGCCGCATCAAGGAACGGCACGTGCTGAAGGGTTTCTATCACGATACGCTGGGCGAGAAGGATCGCAAGCAGGCTATCGACAAGATCAAGACCTTCATCGACCAGCGCTTTGCCGAAGCGCCGCAGCGCGCCGACCTGACCGAAGCGCATATTGCGGGCTATACACGCGACGAAGCCGACAGGCTTTCCAGTCCGTTGCCGCTGTTGTCGCCGCGCGGGCTTTACTGGGCCTCGACCCGCTCGTCCATCGCCTTTGGCGCGCTTTTTTCCGAAGGGCTGAAAGTGGGGCGGCGCACCGGTTTCGATTCCGGCTCGACACTCGATTATGTCTATGAAAACGAAACGCGCGGGTTTGGCCCTGGCGGCAAGCTGATCGACCGGCAGTTTCTCGACGCCATTGGCTGGCGTGGCATCCGTCAGCGCAAGGTGCATCTGGAAGAGCTGATCGGCAAGGCGCTGGCCCGCCTGAAAAGCGAAGGCCGCCCCACCAATATCCTCGATATTGCCTGCGGCCATGGCCGCTATGTGATCGATGCGGTGGCGCGCGCGGGCATCATGCCCGACAGCATATATTTGCGCGATTATTCGCCGATCAATGTGGTTGCCGGGCGCAAGCTGATCGCCGATCGCGGGCTGGAAACCATTGCCCGCATGGAAGAAGGCGACGCCTTCGATGCGGATAGCCTCGCCGCCATCGAGCCACGGCCAAATCTGGCAATCGTATCCGGCCTCTATGAGCTTTTTGCCGACAATGCGCTGATCGAGCGCTCGCTGTCGGGGCTGGCGCGGGCGCAAAAGCCCGGCTCTCTGCTGATTTACACCAACCAGCCATGGCATCCGCAGCTTGAAATGATCGCCCGCGCGCTGACGTCACATCGCGGCGGCGAAGCCTGGATAATGCGTCGCCGCACGCAAGGGGAAATGGATCAGTTGGTGGAAAAGGCCGGTTATCGCAAGCTAGAACAGCGCGTCGACCAGTGGGGCATTTTCACCGTTTCCATCGCCGAGCGCATCGGAGAGCCGGAAGCGTGACAGCAGCATTGGGCGGGATCGACGGTTCACCACGGCGGCCGGTCATCCGGCGCGCCATTCTATGGCTGTTGTTTCTCGGTCCCTTTTTCTACCTGACCTATGGCACCGCCAATTGGCTCGCTTCGCTGCGCGTCGAAGTTCCCAATCTGGCATTTGGCTGGGAAAGCCGAGTCCCGTTCATCGCGTGGAGCATCGTGCCCTACTGGTCGGTGAACCTGTTCTATGCCATTGCGCTTTTCGTCAATGAAAGCCCCGAACAGGTGGACCGTCTCGCAAAGCGCTATCTGACGGCGCAGATCATCGCCGTTATCTGCTTCGTCGCCTTTCCGCTGACCGCGACTTTCGTGAAGCCCGAGACCTCCGGCCTGCCGGGCTTCATGTTCGATGTGCTGGGCGGCTTCGACAAGCCGTTCAATCAGGCGCCTTCGCTGCATATCGCGCTGTTGATCGTCATCTGGGATCAGATGCGCCGCATCATGCGCGGCGGCACCCGCACCGTCTGGCATATCTGGTGCCTGCTGATCGGACTGTCGGTGCTGACAACCTATCAGCACCATGCAGTCGATATTCCGGCAGGGGCACTGCTTGGCTTTTTCGTGCTCTGGCTGTTTCCGCGTACCGGCCCATCGCCACTTGCCGGTTTTCGTCTGACGGATAATGCAAAAGCACGGCGTCTCGGCAGTTATTATCTGGCGGGTGCGCTATTGTTGCTGGCACTTGGCATTCATGGCCTGACGCTGACCGGCTATGCGATTTTCTGGTTCTGGCCAGCCCTTGCTCTCGCCATCGTGGCGGCGGGCTATTTCGGGGCCGGTCCCGACGTTTTCCAGAAACGGACAGACGGCACAGTCAGCCTTGCAAGCCGGTGGCTGCTCGCACCATACCGGCTGTTTGCGCGCCTCAATATCCTTTTCTGGACACGGAAATTACCGCCTTACATTGCTCTGACCGACACTGTGTTTCTCGGTCGCTTCCCGTCGAAAAGCGAAGCCCGCACCTTCTCAACCGTCATCGACTTAACTGCCGAACTGGTTGCGCCGCGCGGTGCGGAAGACTGGAAAAGCTTCTGCTGCATGGACCTGCTGCCGCCATCGCCGGAGAAGGTTCGGCTCGCCGCCGATACGGTGGAAGCGGCCTGCCACGCAGGCCCGGTCCTGATCTGCTGTGCGCTTGGCTTCCAGCGAAGCGCAACCGTTGCCGTCGACTGGCTGGTGCAATCCGGGCATGCGACCAGCGCCCGTGAGGCCGAAAACCTCATCCGCGCCAAAGGCTGGCCGCTCCGGCTGCACGCCCATGAGGTGCCCGAATGATCTCTCCAGCCGCACATAGTGCCAAAGCCTTGCGCCGCCGCGCCTTTATCGGGCTTGGTATTGCGATTGTGCTGGTCGGTGTCGCGCCGTTTGCGCGCGCGCAGCACGACCTCGCCTTCTGGCTGATATGGCCGGTGCTACTGGCAAGCACCCTGATTGGGCTGGGCATTGCCGCGCATCTCCTGTTCGACGCCGCCTTGTTTCGGATGATCGCCGCTGGCGACGATGAAACAGTAGCCCTTGCCGAAGTCGATTCCGTTCTGGAACGGATGGGCCTGCGGGCAAAACAACCGGCCGTGCGCCCGCTCTCCGACCGTATTGCGGGAACGCGCCGCATTGTCCGCCGTCTAAATCTTTCTCTCGGACTGGCTATCATCTTGTTCAGCCTGCTGGCGCTTCTGCCACCGGGCGCGGAGTTCTGACATGCGCACCATCATTCGTCATCAGGTGCAATCTTTGTTCGGCTCGTTGCTCGCCATCCTGTCACGCGGCATCACCGGCGTGCGACCGATCTGGAGCGGCACGGGGCCATCGCGCAACCAGCGCATCTATTATGCCAACCACACCAGTCATGGCGATTTCATCCTGCTCGCCTCCTGTCTCAATCAGGAAGAACGGGCGCGCACCCGCGCCGTGGCGGGCGCAGACTACTGGCGCGCCAATCGCGTGCGGCAATTCATGGCCGAAGTGCTGCTGCGCACCGTGCTGGTTGAACGCAACTGGGTGGAGCGAACGCAGGACCCGATGGAAGTGATGCTGACCGCGTTGGCCGATGGGCATTCGCTGATCATCTTCCCGGAAGGCACACGCAACATGACGGATGAGCCGCTGCTGCGTTTTCGCTCCGGTCTCTACAATCTCGCGCTGGCGCGGCCCGATGTCGAACTTGTCCCCTGCTGGATCGAGAACATGTCGCGCGTGCTGCCGAAAGGCGCTGCCCTGCCGGTGCCATTGCTGTGCCGCGTCGTGTTCGGTGCGCCGGTGCAACTTGGCGACGGCGAGGACCGCAAGGAATTTCTGACGCGAGCGCGCCAACAACTTCTCGATATTCAGCCCAGAAACGGGAACCGCCCATGAGCGAAACCACCCAATTATTCATCGGCCTCATGGGCGTTCTGGGGACAGCAAGCCTTGTCGCCGCCATACTGTCCTGGCGCGCGCCAAAACCGCTTTCATCCACACTGGTCAACCTCAATGCCCGCATCAAGGCATGGTGGATCATGGTCGCGGCCATGTGCATCGCCTTCCTGTTCGGCAAAGGCGGCGTGATCGTGCTGTTCGCGCTCGTATCCTTCGCATCGCTGCGCGAATATGTAACGCTGACCCAGACCCGCCGCAGCGATCACCGTATCCTGCTCGGCATGTTTCTGCTGGTCATTCCGGTGCAGTATTATCTGATCTGGATCGAATGGTATGGGCTCTATTCGATCTTCATTCCGGTCTATTGCTTCCTCGCAATGCCGGTGCTGACCGCCCTTTCCGGCGATACATCGCGCTTTCTCGAACGCATCAGCGAACAGCAATGGGGCATCATGCTGTCGGTCTATTGCATCAGCCATGTTCCGGCGCTGATGACGCTGGATATCCCCGGCTATGACAGTGAAAAACTGCTGCTGATCGCCTTTCTGGTCGCGACCGTTCAGGGCAGCGACGTGCTGCAATATGTGTTCGGCAAACTGTTCGGCAAGCATCGCATCGCGCCGAATATCTCGCCTTCCAAGACCTGGGAAGGCTTTGTTGGCGGCGTGGCCAGCGCATCCTTGCTGGGTGCGGGGCTTGCCTGGCTTACGCCTTTCTCACCGCTTCAGGCGGGCGCGCTGGCGGCGGTCTCTTGCGTCATGGGCTTTTTCGGCGGGCTGGTGGCTTCGGCCATCAAGCGCGACCGGGGCGTCAAGGATTGGGGCCACATGATCGAAGGCCATGGCGGCATGCTCGACCGCGCCGACAGCCTCGTCTTTTCAGCGCCGGTGTTCTTTCACTTCGTGCGTTATTTCTGGACGTAATCGGCGCTAAGCGGATTGCCGGCTCAACCATTCGTTGAGTTCGGCTTCTGCGCGCTCCAGTGCGCTGTAATTCAACAATTTGCGCAACAGCGCCACGGTCACGGCGCGGGCGCGAAAATTGAACCGTCCCTCGTCGCTATCGCTTTTTTCCTGATAGACGCCGAGCTTTTCATAAAGCTGCTGCAAGCGGTTTTGAACACTGCGCAGCGACAGATTGCGTCGGCGCGCAATCGTCTTGTCCGTCAGGCCGAGCGCGATATCAATCAGGATTTCATATTCGCTCTCGGTAAAGCCGCTGGCATGGCTGAGGCTCTTCTGCTGCAAGCCGCGCACTTCCCGGTCGACGACGCATTGCGCCTCGACGAAAATGCTGCGCAGCGCCAGCCGCAGTTTGTCGTCGGAGGCCGATTTCAGCACATAGCCATAGGCCGCACCTTCCGGCACAATGCGCGACACGCCGCGCACATAGGCCTCATCGGCATAGTTCGACCAGAACAGGATGCGGGTTTCGGGATTTTCCTTCCAGATGGTACGCGCCGCCTCGATGCCGTTGCGACCATTCATCTGCAAGTCCATCACGATATGCGCATCGCGATGCTGGCGCGCCAGTTTCTCGCCCGCCGACCCGTTTCCGGCCTCGAATATATCGCTGCATTCCGGCAGTGCTGCGCGCACCGCCTCGCTGAGATAAGTGCGATGCAGCGGGTCATCCTCAACGATCAGAACCTGCATCGCTCTCTCCATTCATCGGTTTGCACATTTCCGGCGGCAAAAGCACCGTTACGCTTGTCCCCGGGCCTGTCGCATTTTTGCGGATGGCGAAACCTGCCGAAATCAGCCGCGCGCGCGTGCGCATATTGTCGATGCCATGGCCCAATGTGAGTTCGGGCGTTAATTCGGCAGCCGAACCGGGGCGCTGGACCGGGCGGTCGGTCCCGATACCATTATCGATCACTTCCACCAGAAGCCGCCCGCCCCGGTCGCTCAGCTTCACCCGCAATTCGCTGGCATGGGCATGGCGGATGACATTGTTGATCGCTTCCTGAACGATGCGAAACAGCGAGGTCGCGACCGTTTCTTCCAGCCTGTCGGCCATGCCGTCGCTCTGGTCATCCAGCGTCCACTCAATCGCCGCATCACTATCGCGCACCGACCGGTCGAGATGGTTTTCCGTTGCCTGCACGAAACCGAACAGCTGTAGAATGGAGGGCTTGGCCTCCTCGATGATCTGCCGCAGATCGCGCATGCAATGCTGGAGACCGCGAAACAGCGGCTCCAGCTGTTCACCGGAAAGATCGGGCGCACGGGTGAGCCGCTCGACATGACGGGCAAGCCGGGTGAGATCAGCCAGCGTCTGGTCATGCAAATCCATGCCGATGCGGTGCCGCTCGGTTTCCAGCGCCTCGGTCAGTTTCAGCGCGCCGGACCGCAAGCCCTCCTCGCGGGCACGGGCTTCCGTTTCCACGATGGCCGAACGCTTGGCCTGCTCGGCGGCGCGAATGGCAAAAAAGTAAGGCGCGAGAAGATCGGCAATCGATTGCCCGTTCTCTACGTCGCGCATGGAATAGCAGGCAGGCGTCAAGCTGGAACAGCTCAGCGCGCCGATGATATCGCCCTGCGCCTTGAGTGGAACATGAACCCGGCCCTTGAGATCGTGCTCGATGATGGGGCTGGAAAAAGAGCCTTCGAAATGAAAGCGCGGATCGGTGCGGGCATCGTCGGTCAGGAGATAACCCGCCTCGCCGGACAACAGGGTGCGGATTGGACTGCCAGACAGAAGCGCTGGCGGATTGCGGCTCCAGGCGGTCGCGATACCGGCCTCATAGGCAATGTGGAACTTGCCGTCCAGCATCTTGATGCAGACGTCGAGATGGTCATAGGGCAGAATGCAGGCGATCTCCGCCGCCACCGCCTGTATGATGGAATCAAAATCGAGCTGCCCCGCCAGAAGCCGGGAAATATTCAGGTAGTGATCAAGGAGGCGCTCAGCCTGCCCGTGATCGTGCTTGCTATCCTGCCGTCCGGGCGCGAGTTCGGCCAAGCGTTTCTCCTCCAAACGCAAGTTACGCTCATAACCATGAGACTTATAATAAGCTGCGCCCTCCTCGGCGCGTCCTGCGGGAAACCGCAATTTTGCTGCGGGAACCCGCAGCTCAGTTGCTGCATTCGGCCTTCACAGACCGCGCCGCTTCTTTCATCTTCGCTTCACCAGAAAATTGCCCGCAAGACAAGAGTGGAAATCACGTCAATTGCGGTTGGTGCCGTTGAGGAGCGGCGGTGCGGGAGGCTTCGCACCAATTTTGAGTTTAAACGAACCGAAGCGCCGGGGCGCTGCGGGGCGGAATATTTGCAACCGGGAGGAAAAAATGAAGCTTGGGAAAATCCTTTTTGCGTCTGCGGCACTGGCAGGCGTTCTTGCGGCGGGCAGCGCGCTTGCCGACACGTCATCGAAGAAGATTGCATTCTCGAACAATTATGCAGGCAATTCCTGGCGTCAGGCCATGCTGCAAAGCTGGGACAAGATCACCAAGGAAGCCGTGAAGGCGGGTGTGGTGGCTGCCGCCGACCCGTTCACGACCGCTGAAAATCAGGCGACGGAACAGGCAGCCCAGATCCAGAACATGATCCTGCAAGGCTATGACGCCATCGTCATCAACGCCGCTTCGCCGACCGCCCTGAACGGCGCTGTGAAGGAAGCCTGCGATGCGGGCATCACCGTCGTTTCCTTCGACGGCATTGTCACCGAGCCTTGCGCCTGGCGCATCGCGGTCGATTTCAAGGCCATGGGCGAAGGCCAGATCGACTATCTGGCAAAGCGTTTCCCCGATGGCGGCAACCTGCTTGAAATCCGCGGCCTCGCTGGTGTTTCGGTCGATGACAACATCCATGCCGGTATCGAAGAAGGCGTTAAGAAACATCCGAAGTTCAAGATCGTCGGTTCCGTCAACGGTGACTGGGCTGCCGACGTTGCGCAGCGCGCGGTGGCGGGTATCCTGCCGAGCCTGCCGAAAATCGACGCTGTCGTGACGCAAGGCGGCGACGGTTATGGCGCCGCACAGGCCTTTGCGGCTGCCAAGCGCGAAACGCCGACCATCATCATGGGCAACCGTGAAGACGAACTGCAGTGGTGGAAGCAGCAGAAAGACGCCAATGGCTATGAAACCATGTCGGTTTCGATTGCACCGGGCGTGTCCACGCTGGCTTTCTGGGTCGCCCAGCAGATTCTCGACGGCAAGGACGTGAAGAAGGACCTCGTGGTTCCGTTCCTCAGCGTCAGCCAGGAATCACTCGACAAGGATCTGGCCAACACCCAGAAGGGTGGCGTCGCCAATGTCGAATATTCGCTGGAAGACGCGCAGAAGGTCATCGACGCCGCAAAGTAAGCGGATCGTCCTGCAACGTGAGGGGCGAGTTCATCCTCGCCCCTTCTTTGTCCCTTTTCTTTGACGCCTTTCCGACAGCCGCGCCCTTTGCTGGCTTCGCCGGAAAACGTCCAATCGTTAGTTGAGCGTATGACAGAAACAGCAGAGAAACAGGAGGTCGTCGCCGCGCGCAATATTCGCGTGCAGTTCGGTGCGGTAAAAGCACTGGATGGCGCCGAACTCGTGATCCGCGAAGGCGAATGTGTGGGGCTGGTCGGCCATAATGGCGCAGGCAAATCCACCATCGTCAATGTCATCAATGGCGGGCTTTCCCCACATGAAGGCAGCATTTCCTATCACGGCGAACCGGGGCATGGCGTTGTGACCGCGCGCAAGCACGGCGTGCGCTGCGTGTTTCAGGAATTGTCGCTGTTTCCAAACCTCACCATTGCGGAAAATGTCCGCATCATGCAACGCGACCTGACCGGCGCGAACTGGCGCGGTAAGGCCGTTGAACTGATCGCCAAGAAGCTCGACGAGATTTTCCCCGGCCACAAGATCGACTGCACTTCCACCATCGATGAGCTTTCCATCGCCGAGCGGCAGATGGTCGAAATCGCCATCAACTTCACCGCGCCCGGCACCGCACCGAAGCTCGTCATTCTGGACGAACCGACCTCCTCGCTCGACGCAGGCATTGCCGCGCAGCTGATGGCCTATGTGCGCCGTTTTGTCGGCACGGGCGGCTCCGTTATCCTGATTTCGCACATGCTGGGCGAAATTCTCTCCACCTCCGACCGCATCGTGGTGATGAAGGACGGCAAGGTGGTCGCCAACCGCGCGGCAAAAGATTTCACCAATCGCAGCCTCGTTGAAGCCATGGGAAGCGTCGAGCGCGAAAAGGCAGCGCGCCGCGTTGCAAAGACCGATGCGAGCGGCACGCCCGTTCTGTCCTTTGCCAAGCGCGCCAGCGACATCAAGCCGTTTCAGGCGTTCAAGGGCGAAGTCATCGGCCTTGCCGGTCTCGCCGGACACGGGCAGACCAAGATGCTGCTCGACCTTTACTATGCGCGGCGGCCAAACTGGGTTCCGGCCCGCACATGCGAAATCGCATTCGTGGCGGGCGACCGCAGCCTCAACGGCACTTTCCCGCTGTGGAGCATTCTGCACAATCTCACCATCGGCTCGCTGGACCGGCTGTCGTCGGCAAAGCTCGTTGACCAAAAGCGCGAAGACACGCTGGGCGGCCAGTGGAAAGACCGTATCCAGATCCGCACGCCGGATATGGGCAACCGCATCCTGTCGCTTTCGGGCGGCAACCAGCAGAAGGTGCTTTTTGCCCGCGCGCTGGCAACCAGCGCCAACGCCATTTTGATGGACGATCCGATGCGCGGCGTCGATGTGGGCACCAAGCAGGAGGTCTATGAAATCCTGCGCCATGAGGCCGAGAACGGGCGCACCTTCGTCTGGTATTCCACCGAAATGGACGAAATCGAACTTTGTGACCGCGTCTATGTTTTCCGCGACGGCGCTATCGTCGCGGAACTGACTGGCGAAGACATTACGGAAAAGAACGTGCTTGCAGCATCCTTTGAGGGAGGACACGAATAATGCGCCTTTCCTCTTCCTCCATCCGCCTGCTGACGCCGGTATTCTCGCTGATTTTGCTCCTTGCTGCCGTCTTCTACATGCAGCCTCGCGCCATGAGCTATACGGGGTTGAACCTGCTGTTCAATCTGGCTGTGCCTATCGCTCTGGCAACCATCGCGCAGATGCTCATCATGGCCGTCAACGATCTTGACCTTTCGATGGGAACCTTTGTGAGCTTTGTCGTCTGCGTCGCGGCGACCTGGCTCAACACGGCTCCCCTCATCGGTGTGCTGATCCTCGCAGCCGCAATCGCCGCTTATGCGGCGCTGGGCGCAATCATTCATTTGCGCAATTTGCCTTCCATCGTCGTAACGCTCGGCATGAGCTTCGTCTGGGGCGGCCTCGCCGTGCTTCTCTTGCCCTCGCCCGGCGGACAGGCACCGGACTGGGCGCGCTGGATCATGACAGCCAAGCCGCCATTCATCCCGATGGCCATCGTCGCCAGCATCGTGATTGCCGTCGTCACGCATTTCATCGTCATGCGCTCGACCTTCGGCGTGCTGATGCGCGGTGCGGGCGGCAATACCCGCTCCATCGAGCGCGCAGGCTGGTCGGTCACGGCCATCCGCGCTGCGACCTATGCGCTGGCCGCCTTTTTTGCCGTGCTGGCCGGGATCGCGCTCGTCGGCCTCACCACCTCGGCGGATGCCAATATCGCGTTACGTTATACGCTGCTTTCCATCGCGGGCGTCATTCTGGGCGGCGGTGAGTTCGTTGGCGGGCGCGTCTCGCCCATTGGCGCGGTGATCGGCGCGCTGACGCTGACACTCGCCGGCTCGTTCCTCTCCTTCATGCGCATCTCGCCGGACTGGCAGATCGGCGCGCAGGGCGGCATTCTCATCGTGGTGCTGGCCTTGCGCCTCTTCCTCAATCGCCTCGAAAAGAGGGAGAAAAAGCAATGAACGGCCTTGCCATTCTCACCAGTCGTCCGTGGATATGGTCGTTTATCGCGACCGCTGCGGTGTGGATTATCACCATTCTCTTCACCGGCGGCACGGGCGCACAAGGCCTGTCGCATGCAGCCTTCACTTTCGCGTCCTTTTCGGTGATCGTTGGTCTCGGGCAGATGTTCGTCATCACGCTCGGCCCCGGCAATATCGACCTGTCGGTGCCTGCCAACATGACGCTTGCCGCCACGCTGGCGCTGAAACTCATGGATACGCAGGACGGCATGATTCTGGCAGGCCTTGCCGTGGCGCTGCTGATCGGACTTGCCATCGGCATCTGCAACTATGCGCTGATCAAGCTCCTGCGCATTCCGCCCATTATTGCCACCCTGTCGATGAGCTTCCTGATCCAGTCCACCGCCATCTGGAGCAATCGCGGACTGCGCGTGAAGCCGCCGGAAAGCCTTGCGCAGTTTACCACCGCCTCCACGCTCGGCATTCCCAATGTCGCCATCGTGGCGCTGATCCTGTCGCTGATCGGCTGGGTGCTTTTGAAGAAGAGCATCTATGGACGCTGGATTTCGGCAATCGGCCAGAACCCCTTCGCAGCCCGCATGGCAGGCGTTCCGGTCGATGGCACACGCTTCGTCACCTATCTGCTCTGCGCGGTGCTGGCCTCGCTCTGCGGCTTTCTGCTGGCCTGCTTTTCCGGCGGCGCGGCGCTAAACATGGGCGCGGAATATCTGCTGATGTCGATTGCCGTGGTCATCATCGGCGGTACGGCGGTTGCGGGCGGCGATTCCAACATCCCTGGTATTTGGGGTGCCGCGCTCTTCATGTTCCTCATAGTCTCGATGCTCAACACCTACGGCTTTGGCGCCGGTGTTCGCCTCGTGCTGACTGGCCTCACCATCATCGCGGTGATCTTCCTTGCCAGCAGTCGCCGGGCAGAGCGTTAAAATTTCTCGGAGTACCTCCCTTGTCTCAGACTGTTTCGATCTACGAAATCCACGACGAACGTTTCAAGCAGATGATCGTGCCGAGCGCCGATCTGGACGAACTTTATAGCGGCTGCCGCTGGGCGGAAGGCCCAGTCTGGTTCAACGACCTGAACTGCCTCTTGTGGAGCGATATCCCGAACCAGCGCATCCTGCGCTGGGTGTCGGGCAGCGAAGTTGGCGGTGGCGTTTCGGTGTTCCGCAATCCGTCCAATTTCTCCAACGGCAATACGCGCGACCGCGAGGGACGCCTCGTCACTTGCGAGCATGGCGGTCGTCGCGTCACGCGCACGGAGCCAGATGGCAGCATCACCGTGCTAGCCGACAGCTATCAGGGCAAAAAGCTGAATGCGCCAAACGATGTCATCGTGCGCTCGGACGGAACGGTGTGGTTCACCGATCCGACCTACGGCATTCTGGCGGATTATGAAGGCTACAAGTCCGACCCGGAACAGCCGACGCGCAATGTCTATCGCCTCGACCCGAAGACCGGCGAAATCGACTCCGTCGTCACCGATTTCCACCAGCCGAATGGCCTTGCTTTCTCGCCGGACGAGACGAAGCTTTATGTTGCCGACAGCGCCTACAGCCACGACGAGAATGCGCCGCGCCATATCCGCGTTTTCGACGTTGTGGATGGCGGCAAGCGCGTGACGGGCGGCGGCATATTCTGCACCATCGACAACGGCCTGCCGGACGGCTTCCGCTTCGATACGGATGGCAATCTGTGGACCAGCGCGGGCGACGGCGTGCATTGCTTCTCGCCGGAAGGCACGCTGCTCGGCAAGATCAAGACGCCGCAGACGGTCGCCAATGTGACCTTCGGCGGCGCCCGCCGCAACCGCCTGTTCATCACGGCCACGAAGTCGCTTTATGCGGTTTATCTCACCGTGACCGGCGCGCAATATCCCTGAACAGTTGTTATGAACCTCACAAAACAAAACCGCCGGAGTTTTGAACTCCGGCGGTTTTGTTTTGGACTATTGCGGGATTATTCCCACTCGATGGTGCCGGGCGGCTTCGAGGTCACGTCGTAGACGACGCGGTTGATGCCGCGGACTTCATTGATGATGCGGGTGGCCGCATTGCCAAGGAAGTTCATGTCATAGTGGTAGAAATCCGCAGTCATGCCGTCCACCGAAGTGACTGCGCGCAGTGCGCAGACGAATTCATAAGTGCGGCCATCGCCCATCACGCCGACGGTCTGCACCGGCAGCAGAACGGCGAAAGCCTGCCAGATGGCATCATAGAGGCCAGCCTTGCGGATTTCATCGAGATAGATCGCATCGGCTTCGCGCAGGATTTCCAGCTTGTCGCGAGTAATGCCGCCCGGGCAGCGGATGGCAAGGCCCGGACCCGGGAACGGGTGGCGACCGATGAAGCTGTCCGGCAGGCCGAGTTCCTTGCCGAGCAGGCGAACTTCATCCTTGAACAATTCGCGCAGCGGCTCAACGAGCTGCATCTTCATGCGCTCGGGCAGGCCACCCACATTGTGGTGCGACTTGATCGTGACCGAAGGGCCGCCTGTGAACGAAACGCTTTCGATGACGTCCGGATAAAGCGTGCCCTGCACGAGGAAATCCGCGCCGCCGAGCTTCTTGGCTTCTTCTTCGAACACTTCGATAAAGAGACGGCCAATCGTCTTGCGCTTCTTTTCCGGATCGCTTTCGCCTTCCAGCGCGCCGATGAAGCGGTCGGATGCGTCCACGAGGATCAGCGGAAGGTTATAATGTTCGCGGAACATTTCCACGACTTGGCTCGCCTCGTTTTTGCGCATCAGACCGTGATCAACGAGGATACAGGTGAGCTGATCGCCAATGGCTTCATGCGCCAGAAGGGCTGCGACAGACGAATCCACGCCGCCGGAGAGAGCGCAGATAACCTTGCCGCTGCCGACCTGCTTGCGGATCGCCTCGACGGCCTGCTCGCGATAGGCGCCCATCGTCCAGCCCGGCTTCACGCCGACAATACGATGAACGAAATTTTGCAACAGCTTGGCGCCATCCGGCGTATGCACGACTTCCGGGTGAAACTGCACGCCGTAATATTTGCGCTTTTCATCGGCAATGGCCGCGAAAGGTGCATTCGGCGAGGTGCCGATGATGGTGAAACCGTCCGGGAGTGCGGTGACGCGGTCGCCGTGGCTCATCCAGACCTGATGGCGGGTGCCCTTGGCCCAGATACCGGCGAAAAGCGGGCTGTCTTCCTGCACGTCGAGGAAGGCGCGACCGAATTCGCGGTCATGGCCGCTTTCGACATTGCCGCCCAGCTGGGCGCACATGGTCTGTTCGCCGTAGCATATGCCGAGAACCGGAATGCCTTCGTCGAAGACCGCCTGCGGCGCGCGCGGCGAGCCGATGTCGGTCGTCGAATGCGGGCTGCCCGAGAGGATGACGCCTTTTGGCTTCAACCGCTGGAATGCCTCTTCCGCAGACTGGAACGGGACGATTTCGCAATAGACATTGGCTTCGCGTACACGTCGCGCAATCAGCTGCGTGACCTGGCTGCCAAAGTCGATGATCAGGATTGTGTCAGGATGTGCCGTGGTGCTCATGTGCAGCATCTATTTAAAAAGTGGTGAGGATGCAATGTTTATGTGGTGGGCATATACGGATTATATGCACTTCCCTCAACAGCGCAGTGACAGGAATGGGGCCTATCCTGACACACCATTGTCAGGAGGTGGCAAAAGTCCACCGGCAATAGCCGCTTCCAGTTCTTCCACTGCGACAGCCATTTTCTCGTCGATGATATGCAGATATTGCGTCCAGTCACCGACATGATGCAGCTCGTCCGCGCCGTCCGAAATGCCGCGCAGGCCATAGAGCGGTACGCCATGAATCTGGCAGGCGCGCAGGCAGGCGAATGTTTCCATGTCCACCATATCCGCGTCGATGGTCTCATAGACATTGCCGGAAACGATATTGGCGCCGGTCGATAGCGTGGCGCTGGCAACACCTTCCACCTGAAACGGCAGCTTGATCATCTTCGGCAGATCGAGAAATGGCGTCAGCCCCTTTTCGAAGCCGAGCGGCGAGGCGTCCATGTCGCGATAGGAGACGGCGGAGACCTGAAACACTTCCGCCTGCGGTAGTTTTGCCGACCCCGCCGAGCCGAGCGAAATCACCAGATCGGGCTGCTCACCGTCGATTTCCATGCGGAACAGCGCGCGGGACAGATTGATCGCCGCCTCGACCGGGCCGACGCCGATCATCAGCGGATCGAAGAGCTTGGCCAGATGACGCCCATATTCGGCGTCGGCAGCCATGACATAAAGCAGGCGTCGTCCGGCAACAGTCTTCAGCATGCGCGCCAACCCCTATCCTTGCAAACCCTTGCGATCCTGCACGACCATCATCGTGCCTGTCATTGTGGCGATGAGCCGAACTTCCGTATCGGTAACGGCAAAAGCCTGCCCGTCGCTGACCATGATCGTGCGGCCGGGCTTGGTGACCTCGCCGCGAAACAGGAAGCGCTCGCCCTTGCCGGGCGCAAGCAGATTGACTTTGAATTCAATCGTCAGCACCGCCGCGTCGGCGGGCATCAGGGTCAGCGCCGCATAGCCGCAGGCAGAATCGAGCGCCGCGGAAATCATGCCCGCATGCAGAATGCCGTGCTGCTGGGTGAGTTCCTCGCGGAACGGCATTTCCACTTCGACAATACCGGGTTCGCATCGCGTCAGCTCTGCGCCGATCAGTTTCATGGCGGCCTGCCGCCCGAAACTCTCCTCGACGCGTTCCTTGAAATCCGGTTCGGCTATGCGATGCGCTGACATTTGTTCCCCGATTTATGAAGCTTTCTTCATCACACTTACATAAAACCCGTCCGTGCCGGTGGACAATGGCGAAAACACACTGCCATGCGACGGAAACACCGGTTCCGCGCCATCGGCATCCGTTACGACAGACTGCCACAGCGCTTGCGCGGGCATTTCGGTAAAATCAGGATTGTCGGCCAGAAAGCGCGCAACCTGCCGCGTGTTTTCTTCTGCAAACAACGAACAGGTGACATAGGCCAGACGACCGCCCGGTTTCACATAATGCCTGGCCGCTTCCAGCACTTCCTGTTGATCCTGAACCCGACGCTCAAGCTGCTGGTCATTCAGCCGCCATTTTGCATCCGGCCTGCGCCGCCAGGTGCCGGAGCCGGTGCAAGGCGCATCGGTCAGAACGAGGTCCATATGGCCGGTGAGGGGGTCCAGCGCATCCAGATTGCCATGCACCTGCGTATTGCGCACGCCAGCCCGCTGCAAGCGTTCATGCATCGGCGAAAGCCGCGCCCGCTCCGCATCATAGGCGTGCACCTGCCCCTTGTTTTGCATGGCTGCTGCCAAGGCCAGCGTCTTGCCACCAGCGCCCGCGCAATAATCGAGAACCTGTTCGCCGGGTTTGGCTCCGGCAAAAAGTGCGGCGAGCTGTGAACCCAGATCCTGCACTTCGAACCAGCCATCGAGAAAGGCCTGTTCGCCCTGCACATTCGGGTGACGGCCCAGCGCTTCGATCGGCGGAATGCGTAATGCCTGCGCCAGAAATGGCGCGGGAGCAGCACCTGCTTTTTCCAGCGCTGCGAGTGTCTGTTCCGGCTTTGCCTTCAGGCTGTTGACGCGCAGATCGACCGGCGGGCGGGTGGCAAGCGCCTTGCCTTCTTCCACCCAGCGTTCGCCGAAAAGCTCTTGAAGCGAGGCGGCACACCATTCCGGCACATCGGCCTGAACATAATCGGGTGCGGCAGCGCTATCGCGGCTTTCCCAGGCGATACGGCGTGCCTGTTCCAGCGTTTCAGGTGCGAACTTGTCGCCATCCAGCGCTGCGTCGATGGCAGCAATATCCATGCCACCATCGGCCAGCAAAGCGCCAAAGGCCAGAGCGCGCGCATCGTCGGCATCCATGCGCCATGCGATGGAGAGTTTGCGGCGCAGTGCGTCATAGACAATGTTGCCAATCACCGCGCGGTCGCCCGCGCCTGCGAAACGATGAGCGGAACCCCAGTCCTTCAGCACATCAGAAGCCGGGCGTTTGCCCGCTTCGATATCGCCCAGAACCTCGATTGCCGCCTGCAGGCGTCCACCAAGCCGCATTGCTTCTCCTTACTAACTAACTGTCACGGCATAGCCTTCCTTGCAGGCAAAAGGCAATCGCCAAATCAAAACAAAAGCCGGAGCGCGAGGCTCCGGCTTTCATGCGCTTCAATACGAAGCGAGTTTGCCTTACATGCCGCCCGGATAGTTCGGGCTTTCACGGGTAATGGCGACGCCGTGCGAATGGCTTTCGCGCAGGCCCGCATTGGAAATGCGGACGAAGGTTGCCTTTTCGCGGAATTCTTCCAGTGTCTTCGCGCCGACATAGCCCATCGAGGCGCGCAGGCCACCGGCAAGCTGGTGCAACACAGCCGAGATCGGCCCCTTGTAAGCGACCTGACCTTCGATGCCTTCCGGCACGAGCTTCAGCTCGTCGCGCACTTCCGCCTGGAAGTAACGGTCTGCCGAACCGCGGGCCATAGCGCCGACCGAGCCCATGCCGCGATAGGATTTGAACGAACGGCCCTGATGCAGATAGACCTCGCCCGGGCTTTCTTCCGTACCGGCCAGAAGCGAACCGGCCATGGCGGCGACAGCACCGGCAGCAAGTGCCTTGGCGAAATCGCCCGAGAACTTGATGCCGCCATCGGCGATGACCGGAATGTTCTGCTTATGCGCTGCTTCCACCGCCGACATGATGGCCGAAAGCTGCGGCACGCCGACACCGGCAACGATACGCGTCGTGCAGATCGAGCCCGGTCCGATACCGACCTTGACGGCATCCGCACCGGCATCGATCAATGCCTGCGTACCGCCCGCGGTGGCGACATTCCCAGCCAGAATGGCGACATTGGGATAGGCCTTCTTGATGCGTGCGACAGCATCGAGAACGCGCTGCGAATGACCATGCGCTGTATCGACCACCAGAAGATCGACGCCTGCTTCGATCAGGCGTTCGGCGCGTTCATAACCGTCTTCGCCAACGCTGGTTGCAGCGGCTGCACGCAGACGGCCCTGCGCATCCTTGGCGGCATTCGGGTTGAGCTGCGACTTTTCGATGTCCTTGACGGTGATCAAACCAACGCAACGGCCCTTGTCGTCAACGACGAGCAGCTTTTCGATACGGTGAGCATGCAGAAGACGCTTGGCTTCTTCCTGATTGACGTTTTCGCGCACCGTGATGAGGTTTTCGCGGGTCATCAATTCATAGATCTTCTGAGCCGGATCGGAGGCAAAACGCACGTCACGGTTGGTCAGAATGCCGACGAGACGGCCCGGACCCTTGGTGGCGTTTTCAACGACCGGAATGCCGGAAATGCCATGCGCCTTCATCAGCGCCTGCGCATCGGCCAGTGTCGCATCCGGGCCGATGGTGACCGGGTTGACGACCATGCCGGATTCGAATTTTTTCACCTGACGGACTTCTTCGGCCTGACGTTCCGGCGTGAGATTGCGGTGAATGACGCCGATGCCGCCTGCCTGCGCCATGGCGATGGCGAGACGCGATTCCGTCACCGTGTCCATGGCGGCGGAGAGAAGCGGCAGATTGAGTTCGATATCCTTGGCGATGCGGGTGCGCAGGTCCACCTGACCCGGCATGACTTCGGAATGGCCCGGCTGCAGGAGCACATCGTCGAATGTGAGAGCGAGAGCGCCGGTGGGCGATTCCACGATTTTTGCCATTGCCAATTCCTTTGAATAAGAAAAGCCGCCTCTCCGGGAAATGTCCGGGAGCAGCGACAATCAGGGTTTACTTGGTTGAATTGGCACCGGCTGGTAACACGGTTATGACCAAATGGAAAGCCTTTTGCTTACAAGTTTCAGTTACCGCTAAGAATTAGCGTGATAGACCGCATAGGACATGTACCCGTCCCGAGGGGAGATAATGCGAAAGTCGTATAAGCGCGTTCCGTTGATCCGCCGTTCCAGAGCGATGTGGATGTCGCCACGGCTTTGGAAACCAAGGCTCGTTTTCTGGTGCGGCGCGCTCGCCATCGGCATCATCAGCGTCGGTTTTGCAGAAGCCGCCGATATCGCGCAGGATTGGTTCAAGGCGTTGACGGACGGCACCGGCGGCAATGTCTGGCGCGCATGGCTGCCGCTTGTGATCACGCCGCTCGGCTTCATGGCTTGCTCATGGATCGCCATTGCCTGGTTTCCGAATTCCGGCGGCAGCGGTATTCCCCAAGCCATCGCGGCGCGGCATCTCGACGATCATCAGGACCGGTCCCTGCTTCTCTCCATTCGCGTTGCAGTCGGCAAAATACTGCTGACCGTCGCCGGTCTTTTCTGCGGCGCATCCATCGGGCGCGAAGGCCCGACGGTACAGATCGGCGCATCGATCATGCTGCAATCGGCGCGGATCGGCGGCATGGAACAGGCGCGCGGGCTTATCCTTGCCGGATCGGCCGCCGGTATCGCCGCCGCCTTCAACACGCCGCTGGCCGGGATTGTCTTCGCGATTGAGGAAATGGGCCGCGCCTATGCGGCGCGCACCAACGGGCTGGTGCTGTCCGCCGTCATTCTGGCTGGTCTCGCCTCGCTCGGTCTGGTCGGCAACTACAATTATTTCGGCATGACCACCGTTACGGCAACGACCGCCCGCGACTGGGTTCTGGTCGTCGCCTGCGGCGTGATAGGCGGCGCTTTCGGCGCGGTTTTCAGCGCGCTTGCGCTCAATCTGGGGCGGCGTGTGCGCCGCCATGTGCAGAAGGTGCCGCTGCGCAACGCTGTGTTGTTCGCCGGTATTTGCGGTCTTCTGGTCGCGATTATCGGCATCGCTTCAGGCGGCGCGACGTTCGGCACCGGCTATGATCAGGCGCGCGGCGCGGTCGAGGGCGCGGCCTTGCCGCCATTCTATTTCGTTGAAAAATTCGTCGCCGGTTTGCTTTCGATGATTTCGGGCATTCCGGGCGGCATTTTCGCCCCGTCGCTTTCGGTCGGCGCAGGTCTCGGCAGCACCATCGGCCTTGTGCTCGGCACCAGCGCGAGCCTTGCCGCCGTGCTGGGCATGGCGGGTTATTTTGCCGGCGTCGTGCAGGCCCCGATGACGGCTTTCGTCATCATTCTCGAAATGACCGGCAATCATAACAATGTCATTCCGCTGATGTGCGCCTCAATGCTCGGTTACGGTACGGCGCGGCTCATCTCCAACGAGCCGCTCTATCATGCCCTGTCGCGCACCTTCGTGGCGGATGTGCTGCGCCAACGTCGCGCACGCGAAAAGAATGCGCTTTCGGAGTAAAGCGTTCAATGGAGGAGAAAACTGTTTATGGATCGCAGAACATTCGGCAAATCGCTTGCGGGGCTGGGAGCAATGCCCTTTGTCGTCAGCGCGGCATCGGCAGCGAGCACGGGAGGAAAGAGCATGCTTGAACTTATGGGCGGAAGCATTTCGGATGTACCAGGGATCAAGCTTGGCCATCACACGCTGACCAAGCGCCCGACCGGCTGCACCGTTCTCTTATGTGAAGAAGGCGCTTCGGCTGGCGTCGATGTGCGCGGCTCCGCGCCCGGCACACGCGAAACGGACCTGCTCGATCCGATCAATTATGTGCAGCAGGTGCAGGCCATTCTCCTGTCCGGCGGCAGCGCCTACGGTCTGAGTGCGGCGACCGGCGTCATGCGCTATCTGGAAGAAAACAAGCTCGGTTTCAAGATCGGCAGCGGCGTGGTGCCGATTGTGCCAGCCGCCATCCTGATGGATCTCGGCGTCGGCGATTTTTCGATCCGCCCCGATGAGGAAGCCGGCTATCTCGCCTGCAAGGCGGCCAAGGCGGAAGCCTCCGGTGAAGGCAATATCGGCGCTGGCGCTGGCGCGACGGTCGGCAAGATGTTCGGCAAGGATTTCGCCATGAAGGGCGGCCTTGGCACGGCAAGCTACACGGTGCCGGGCACAGAAATCGTGGTTGGCGCAATCGTTGCCGTCAACGCGGTCGGCGATGTCTATGCGCCCAGTTCGCGCCAGATTCTGGCCGGTGCGCGCACCGAGGACGGCAAGGGTTTCCGCGATACGATGCAGGCCATCATGCAAGGCCACGGCGTCGTCAAATCCGGCGGGGCCAACACGACCATCGGGGCGATTGCCACCAATGTGCCGTTCAACAAGGCGGAACTGAAGAAGATTGCAGGCATGGCCCATGACGGCTTTGCGCGCACCATCAATCCGATCCACACCATGTGGGACGGCGACACGATTTTCGCCCTCTCGACAGGCAAGGCCAAGGATGTGGAAGCGGACGTGACCGCCATCGGCGCCATCGCTGCAACGGTCATGGCGGATGCTGTCGCGCGGGCGATCGTTAACGCTGAAAGCCTTAACGATTTGAATTTACCCGCCTATAAGGATTATCACCCGCAATAGGGTAGATAACTTTGCACCATTGAGGGGATCGGTCCTGTATCGAAATAAGGTTATAAGATATCTGGCCATGCTCGATGGTGCAGTTTCGCAAGAAGGCAGAGTGAAGGCATGAGTGGCAGTTCCCTTAAATTTGGCACCAGCGGTCTCAGGGGATTGGCGGATGAGCTGAACGGCTTGCCCGCCTATGCCTATTCGCTCGCCTTTGTGCGAATGCTCGCCGAAAGCGGCAAGCTAAAAAAAGGTGCGGAGGTTTTCGTCGGACGTGACCTTCGCCCGTCCAGCCCCGACATTGCCGCGCTTTGCATGGCAGCCATTGAAGACGCTGGCTTTACGCCGGTGAATTGCGGTGTGCTGCCCACCCCGGCACTCAGCTTTTACGCCATGGCGAAACAGGCACCCTCCATCATGGTGACGGGAAGCCATATTCCCGACGACCGCAATGGCCTGAAATTCTATCGCGCCGATGGCGAAATCGACAAGACCGACGAACAGGGGATCAGCGCGGCCTATGCCGCCCTGCCCGCAGACCTGACCGCCCGTCATTTCAGCAATGATGCACAAAGTGATGCCGCGACCAGCGCCTACGAGAAACGTTATATCGATTATCTGGGCCGCGGCGCGCTCAAGGGCCTGCGCGTCGGCGTCTACCAGCACTCGTCGGTCGCCCGCGATGTTATAACGGATATTCTGACCGCGCTTGGCGCGGAAACCATTGCCATTGGGCGCTCCAACACTTTTGTGCCCGTCGATACCGAGGCATTGCGCCCGGAAGATATCCGGCTTCTCGACCAGTGGGCCAAGGAAAACCGCCTTGACGCCATCGTTTCCACGGATGGCGATGCGGACAGGCCGCTGATTGCCGATGCAAGCGGCCAGTTCGTGCGCGGCGATCTCGTCGGCGCAATCACCGCAAGCTGGATCGGCGCGGATACAATCGTCACGCCGGTCACGTCCAATGCGGCACTGGAAGAATGCGGGCGTTTCGCCCGCGTTGTCAGAACCCGCGTCGGCTCGCCCTATGTCATCGAAGGCATGCACCGTGCCAAGTCCGAGGGTGCAAAGATCACCGTCGGTTTCGAAGCCAATGGCGGCGTGCTTTTGGGCAGCGACAGTACCCGCAAAAGCCACACGCTGTCCGCGCTGCCAACCCGCGACGCACTTTTGCCGATCCTCGCCTGCCTAAGCGCGATCAAGGAGCAGGGCAAGCCGCTTGCGGAAATCGGCGCGGCTTTCAACTTTCGCATTGCGCTTAGCGACCGTCTGCAAAATGTTCCGCAGGAAAAGAGCGGCGCGTTTCTCGCCATCCTCAAGGATGAAGCGGGGCGCAAGGCGCTGTTTCCGTCCAATGATGCGATCATCCGGTCTGAAGCCATTGATGGCGTCAAACTGTTCTTCCATTCCGGCAATGCCGTCCATTATCGCGCTTCCGGCAATGCGCCGGAATTACGCTGCTATGTGGAAGCGGCCAATGAAAACCAGGCCGCCGAACTTCTGGCCATGGGCCTCGATATCGCCCGCAACGCAACAAAGGATGCCTGAGCAATGAGCTTTATTCCTGTCATCATCAGCGGCGGTTCCGGTTCAAGGCTCTGGCCGCTTTCGCGCGATGCTCACCCCAAGCCCTTCATCGAATTGCCCGACGGCAGCACGCTGATCGGTAAGACCTATAACCGGGCGGCACGGCTTGAAGGCGTCGATCACATCCTGACTGTCACCAATCGCGATTTTCTGTTTTTGACGCTCGACGCCTATGCGGACGCCAAGGCACCCAAGACCGATAATGCGTTTCTGCTGGAGCCGCTGGGTCGCGATACCGCGCCTGCGGTAGCACTCGCCGCCATGCATGCCGCCGCGACATACGGCCCCGATGCCACGCTTCTGGTGATGCCTGCCGATCATCTGATCGAAAACGAGCCCGCCTTTGCGGAAGCCGTCCAAAAAGCACAACAGCTTGCCGAAACCGGTCGCATCGTGACATTCGGCATTGTGCCGGATCACCCGGAAACGGGTTTTGGCTATATCGAGGCGGACGGCGTGGACGTGCTGCGCTTTGTCGAAAAGCCGGATGCGCAAACCGCGCAGGCCTATGTCGAGAGCGGACGCTATTTCTGGAATTCGGGCATGTTCTGCTTTACCGCGAGAACCATGCTGGAAGCGATGCGCGCCCACGCGCCGGAGATTTTCAACGGCGTGCAGGCCTCGCTTGAAAATGCGCGACGCGGCGTCAATGGCGACACCAAGACAATCGAAATTCCAAAGGACGAGTTTGCCGCGACCCCGGCCATTTCCATCGATTATGCCATCATGGAGAAGGCCGACAATATTGCCTGCATTCCGGTTTCCTGCGGCTGGTCGGATATCGGCTCCTGGGCGGCCATGGCCGACCTGATAAATCCGGACGCGGACGGAAACCGCCTGCGCGGCGAAACCGTTCTGGAAGACACGACCAATAGTTTCGTGCTGTCGGAGACCCGGCTGGTCAGCCTTGTCGGCGTGCACGACCTTTTAGTCGTCGATACACCGGACGCGCTGCTCGTCGCCCATCGCGACAAGGCGCAGGATGTGCGCAAGGTTTTCAACCGTCTGCGCGCCGATGGCCACGAAGCCGCCAAGCTGCACCGCACCGCCCATCGCCCATGGGGCACCTACACCGTGCTGGAAGAGGGCGACGGCTTCAAGATCAAGCGCATCGAGGTGAAGCCCGGACGCCGCCTCAGCCTTCAGGCGCATCATCACCGTTCTGAACACTGGATCGTCGTGTCCGGCACCGCCAAGGTGACCAATGGCGACCGGGAAATTCTGCTGACCAACAACCAATCGACCTATATTCCCTGCGGCTTCAAGCACCGTCTGGAAAATCCTGGCATTCTGCCCCTGGTGTTGATCGAAGTGCAGAGCGGCGAATATCTCGGCGAAGACGATATCGTGCGGTTCGACGATATTTACGGTCGGGTATAAAAGACCAGCGCCGACGAAGTTTTCTCCGTCGGCGCTTGTTTGAATTCAATCAGTTGAAAGCGCCGCTGTCGCTTTTGCTTTCCGGGCGTTCCGCCGCGACCTTCTGGCGATAACCGCTGGCGCGATAGGCGGCAATCGGTTCGATCGCCCCGCCGGTGCGGCGGCGCGCTTCGGCCAAAATCGGCTCGACATCGGTGCGATAAGCGCGTTTCAGCGTATCCGACGCCATCAGCGCATCGTTTTCCTGCTGATAGGTTTCCAGCGCCTCGCGGTCTACCAGCAGCGCTTGCGCATAGGCGCGGCGGATTTCATTTGCCGACGAAATAAGGCTCTCCAGCGGATCGGTCACATTGTGCGACTGGTCGATCATATGGGCCGGATTGAAATCCTTCACGCCGCGATAATCGGCATCGACCAGCTCGTTGAACACCAGAAACAGCCGATAGGGATCGATGGAACCGGCGTCGAGATCGTCATCGCCATATTTGCTGTCGTTGAAATGGAAACCGCCGAGTTTGCCGAACTGCATCAGCCGCGCCACGATCATTTCGATATTGGTGTTGGGCGCATGATGGCCAAGATCGACCAGACATTGCGCTTTGGGACCAAGCGTCGAGGCGATCAGATAGTTTGTGCCCCAGTCCTGAACCACCGTCGAATAGAAGGCCGGTTCATACATCTTGTGTTCGGAAAACAGCCGCCAGTCGTCGGGCAGAGCCTTGTAGATTTCGCCCATCGAAGCCAGATAGCGCTCGAAAGCACGGGTGAAATTCTGCTGGCCGGGGAAATTGGACCCGTCGCCGAGCCACACCGTCAGCGCCTTGGAGCCGATGGTATTGCCGATCTCGATACATTCGAGATTGTGCTCGACCGCCTGCGCCCGCACCGCCGGATCGACATGGGTGAGCGATCCGTATTTGTAGGACAGTTTTTGGTCAGCCGAATCCGAAAACGTGTTGGAGTTCATCGCGTCGAAGCCGAGACCAAGCGCTTCGGCATGGGCTTTCAGCTTCTTCGGATCGGTCTTGTCCCACGGGATATGCAGCGAAACATTCGGCGTCGCACGCGAAAGCTCGTTGATGACGGCGCAATCGTCCAGCTTGTCGAAAATGCCGCGCGGCTCGCCCTTGCCTGGAAAACGACCGAAACGGGTGCCGCCCGTGCCCGTACCCCATGACGGCACGGCGACGAAATAGCTTGCCACCTTGTCGGTGATGGTGTCGATCTCGATGCCGCGGCGCGAAAGCTGTTCGCCCAGCGCCTGATAATCGCTTTTCAGCGCATTTTCGAAACCGGAATTATGCTCGGCGATAAAATCCGCCGAAATACGTTGATCGGACATGGTTCCTCCCAGAATGTCCTCATTATACGGTCAGCGCGGAAAGCTCTGCTGGTTCCCGGCATCGACATTGATGATGTTACCGGTTGATTTTGCCGAAGCGTCGCTGGCGAGGAAATAGATCGCCTCGGCAATATCTTCCGGCAGCACATTGAGCTTCAACAGCGACCGCTTGCGATAATGCTCCTCCAGCTCCGAAACGTCGATCTTGGAGGACGCCGCGCGCTGTTCGCGCCACTCGCCATCCCAGATCTTGGAACCGCGCAGAACTGCATCCGGATTGACCACATTGACGCGGATACCGGCATCGGCACCTTCCAGCGCCAGACAGCGGGCCAGATGGATTTCAGCAGCCTTGGCCGTGCAATAGGCGGACGCATTGGGCGATGCGGCCAGACCATTCTTGGAGGCGACGAACACCACATTGCCGCCGATCTTCTGGCGGCGGAACAGACGGAACGCCTCCCGCGAAACGAGGAAATAGCCGGTCGCCAGAATGTCGATATTGCGGTTCCACATCGACAATTCGGTCGCTTCGACAGGAGCCGATGACGCAATGCCTGCATTGGAGACCAGAATGTCGATGCCGCCGAGTTCAACGCTGGCCTCGACAAAGGCGTTTGCGACGCCCTTTTCGTCGGTCACGTTCAGTTCGACGCTGCGCACCTGATCAGCGCCAAAACGCTTCGATAGATTGGCGTGAGCGGATTTGAGCGATTCTGCGTCAATATCCGCCAGAACCACGCAAGCGCCCTCGCCCGCCAGCCGCTCGGCGGTGGCATAGCCGATGCCGCCAGCGCCACCCGTGATAAGCGCAATGCGCCCGGCAAGGCTTTTCGGCTTCGGCATGCGTTGCAGCTTGGCTTCCTCAAGCAGCCAATATTCGATGTCGAAGGCTTCCTGTTCCGGCAGTCCCTGATATTCGGACACGGCAGATGCGCCGCGCATGACATTGATCGCATTGACATAGAACTCGCCGGCGATACGCGCTGTCGCCTTGTCGCGGGCAAAGGACAGCATGCCGACGCCGGGGATCAGGAAAATCACCGGATTGGGATCGCGCATTTTGGGCGAATTGTCGTGTTTGCAGGTCTCATAATAGCGCTTGTAATCGGCGCGATAGGCTTCGAGCGCATCCTCAAGCCCGGCAACGATGGCGTCCACATCCGGCTTGGCCGGATCGAAATTGACGACCAGCGGGCGGATTTTGGTGCGCAAAAAATGATCCGGGCAGGATGTGCCCAAAGCGGCCAGCGGGCGCAGTTCCTTCGCATTCACGAATTCCAGCACCGCATCCTGATCGTCGAAGTGACCGAGCTTACGCTCTTCCTTGCCGATAAGACCGCGAATTTCCGGCATCAGTCGCGCTGCAATGGCGCGGCGCTCGGAGGCCGCGAGACTTTGTGTGACAGCACCGCCGAAAGCGGGTTTGCCTGCCATCTTCTGGTCCAGCCATTCAATGGCTTTGTTGATGATGGCGAGCGTGGTTTCGTAACAGGTCTTCGCATCATTGGCCCAGGTGAAAAGCCCATGACTTTCAAGAACAACGCCTTTGGCCTTTGGATGCGCCTTGACGAAAGCCTCAAGATCGAGACCGAGCTGGAAGCCCGGGCGACGCCACGGCAGCCAGCCAATATCGTCACCGAAAATCTCGGCCGTCAGCTCGCGGGAATTCCTGGAGGCAGCAATCGCGATGATCGCATCGGGATGCATGTGATCGACATGGCTGAAAGCGACAAAACCATGCAGCGGCGTATCGATGGATGCGGCCCGCGGATTGAGGTTGAAGGTGCAATGCGGCAGGAAGCCGACCATGCGGTCCTCATCCTCGACGCCCTTATAGATGCCTTTCAGCGCATCGAGCTTGTCCTGATAAAGCGTGGCGAAACCGTCGAGCTTGATGGTGCCCACATCGCCGCCCGAACCCTTGACCCAGAGAACTTGAACCTTTTCGCCGGTCAACGGATCGATTTCCTCGACCTTGGCAGAGGTGTTGCCGCCGCCATAATTGGTGATGCGCTTGTCTGACCCGAGCAGATTGGAGCGGTAAAGCAGCTTTCCCGGCTCATCCAGCGTTGCCGCCTTGGCGTCGTCCCAGCGATTATCGAGCAGCCGATTGCTGTCCACCATGTCATCCTCCCAAGTCTGTATGGCCAATCGCGTCGCGCACCTTCCCATGCGCGAGCGATCATGTTGGCGGCAGATATGACGCATGAAACGAAATACTGTCAATCGCAAACAATCATAACCGATCAAATATTTCACGCATGTGCGAATTATTGATTGTTTGTGATTGACATGCGCCACCAATTTGAGAATAGATGGAAGCAGGAGGAGCCATGCACGAAAGAGAGCGCCACCGCATCATCCTGAGCGCTGTTCAGGAAAAGCCGGTGATCACCATTCAGGATCTGGTGGAATTGACGGAGGCGTCGGAAGCGACCCTTCGGCGCGATATCGCATCGTTGCATATGCAGGGCCGCATCAAGCGTGTGCGCGGTGGAGCGGAAGCCATCCATCCGCCGCAGTTCGGCAGTCTGGCCGGGCGTCCCTTCAAGGTTTCGGAATCCGAAAATGGCGACCGCAAGCGCGCCATCGCCCGTGAAGCCGTGGCGCTTTGCGATGAAGGCGACAGCATCATTATCAATGGCGGCTCCACGACATTCCAGATGGTGCATTATCTGACGGCGCGCCGCCTTCAGGTGCTGACGAATTCCTTCGCCATTGCCGAACATCTGTTGCGGCAGTCGAAAAGCACGGTGATCGTGCCCGGTGGCGCGATCTATCGCGACCAGAGCCTGATCCTTTCGCCTTTCGACAATGACGTCATCCGTAATTTTTACGGTCGGCGCATGTTCATGGGCTGTCAGGGTATCAGCCCGCTCGGCGTGATGGAATCCGACGCACTGATCATCCAGAGCGAACAGAAACTGATGGGCCAGGCGGACGAGCTCGTCCTGATGGTCGATTCATCGAAATTCACCCGCCGTTCCAGCCTCATCCTTTGCCCGCTCGACCGTGTCAGCACGCTGATCACCGATGACGGCATTTCCGATGAGGCGCGGCGGATGGTGGAAAATGCGGGTATCCGGCTGATTGTAGCGCAGGCTTCCGCAAATGCCGGCAAGGGTGGCGAACAGGGGGATTCCGCCGAGGTTGCCTGAGCCAACTCTATTATCATCCCGGCCAATGCCGGGATCGTTGTGAAAATATGTCTTTATACTGGGAGGAATGAGACATGAAACTTTTCAAGAAACTCGCACTCGGTACTGCGCTGGCCGTCGCCTTCATGGCCGCCCAAGCACAGGCCGCCGACATCAAGATCGCGCTCGTCGCGAAGTCGCTCGGCAACGGCTTCTTTGAAGCCGCCAACAAGGGTGCGCAGGAAGCCGCCAAGGAACTGGGCGGCGTTGAGGTCATCTATACCGGCCCGACCACCACGACCGCCGAAGGCCAGATTGAAGTCATCAATTCGCTGATCGCCCAGGGCGTCAACGCCATCGCCATTTCCGCCAACGACCCGGATGCGGTCGTACCGGCGCTGAAAAAGGCCGCCCAGCGCGGCATCAAGGTGATTTCGTGGGATTCCGGCGTGGCTCCGGCTGGCCGTATCGTGCATTTGAACCCATCGTCCAACGAGCTGATTGGCAAGATGTGCCTGAAGCTTGTTGCCGACCACCTGCCAGACGGCAAGGGTGATTTTGCGATCCTGTCGGCCACCACCACCTCGACCAACCAGAATATCTGGATCGGCGAGATGAAGAAGCAACTGAAGGACTTCCCCGGCCTCAATCTGGTCACGACCGTCTATGGCGACGATCTTGCCGACAAGAGCTATCGTGAAGCACAAGGCCTCCTGAAGTCGAACCCGAACGTCAAGGTCATCGTGGCGCCGACCACCGTGGGCGTTCTGGCTGCTTCGCAGGCCGTGAAGGATGCGGGCAAGATCGGTGATGTCTATGTGACGGGCCTTGGCCTGCCGTCTGAAATGGCTGGCGCCATCAAGTCGGGCGCGACCAAGGAATTCGCCATCTGGAATCCGATTGATCTCGGCTATTCCGCAACCCAGATCGCCTATCACCTCGTCAAGGGTGATGCCGATGGCAAGCCGGGTTCCGAAATCGATGCCGGACGCATGGGCAAGATCAAGATCGGCGAAAACGGCGAAGCCGCGATGAGCGATCCTTTCGTCTATGACGAAAAGAACATCGACCAGTTCTCCAAGGTCTTCTGATCGGAAAGCGCATCCCGAAAGGATGCGCATTCATGAAAAGAGGCGGCATTCGCTGAACGGATGCCGCCTCCCATTCCCCGGATTCGATTTCAGGTGTCTGCAATGAATGCAGCTTTTCTCTCAAGCGGTGATTCCAGCGGTGAGCAGACGGTGCTTGCCCCGACGGATCAGCCCATTCTGGAAATGCGCGGCATTGCCAAGACATTTCCCGGTGTGCGTGCGCTCGATGACGTCAATATCGCGCTCTATCCCGGTAAGGTAACGGCATTGATCGGCGAGAACGGCGCGGGCAAGTCCACGCTCGTGAAAATCCTCACCGGCATTTATCAGCCCGATGAAGGCGAAATCCTCATCGACGGCAATCCGGTGCATCTGGCGACCGCACAGGATGCGACCGATCACGGCGTAACGGCCATTCATCAGGAAACCGTGCTCTTTGACGAATTGTCGGTGGGCGAAAACATCTATCTCGGCCATGCGCCGCGCACGAAACTCGGCTTCGTCAACTGGAAGGCCGTCTATGCCCGTTCGCAGGCGCTGCTTTCCTCGCTGGAAACGACGGTCGATGCCCGGATAAAGCTCAAGGAACTTTCCATCGCCCAGCGCCATCTGGTCGCCATTGCTCGCGCGCTGTCGGTGGATTCGCGCATCGTCATCATGGACGAGCCGACCGCGGCCCTGTCGCGCAAGGAAGTGGACGACCTGTTTCGCATCGTGGCGCGGCTGAAAGCGCAGGGCAAAGCCATCCTGTTCATCAGCCACAAATTCGATGAAGTCTACGAAATCGCCGATAATTATGCGGTTTTCCGCGACGGACACGCCGTCGGCCACGGTACGCTTGCCGATACGCGGCAGAACGATATCGTGCGTATGATGGTCGGGCGGTCTGTCGATCAGGCCTTCCCCAAGCAGAATGTCACCATCGGCAAGCCGGTGTTGAAGGTTGAAAACTATTCGCACCCGACCGAGTTTCGCGACATTTCCTTTGAGCTGCGCAAGGGGGAAATTCTCGGCGTTTACGGCCTTGTCGGCGCGGGACGCTCGGAATTCGCACAATCGCTGTTCGGTATCACCAAGCCATCGCGTGGCCGTGTGACGCTTGAAGATCGCGAGATCAGCATCCGCCGCCCCGGCGACGCGGTGGCGCATGGCATTGTCTATGTGCCGGAAGAGCGCGGACGCCACGGCGCGGTGCTGCAACTACCGATCTTTCAGAATGTTTCGCTGCCGTCGCTCGCCCGCACCTCGCGCAATGGTTTTTTGCGCATGGCCGAAGAACTGGCGCTGGCGCGTAAATATGCCGAGCGCTTCGACCTGCGCGCCGCCGCCCTTTCCGTCCCGGTCGGAACGCTGTCTGGCGGCAATCAGCAGAAGGTCGTCATCGGCAAGTGGCTCGCCACAAATCCGAAGGTCATCATTCTCGACGAACCGACCAAGGGCATCGATATCGGTTCCAAGGCCGCGGTTCACGCCTTCATCAGCGAACTCGCCGCCGAGGGTCTCAGCATCATCATGATCTCGTCGGAACTGCCGGAAATCATCGGCATGTCGGACCGCGTGATGGTCATGCGCGAGGGCCTGATGGAAGGCGTCTTCGAACGCGCAAGCCTCGACGCGGAAGTGCTGGTGCGCGCCGCCACGGGCAATGCCGAGGAGGCTGCGGAGTAGATCATGAAACAATTGCCGAAACAGCGGGAACTCCTGCTCCTCGTCATCATCGCGCTTCTGGTGGGCCTGTTCGCCAGCCGCGCGCCGGGCTTTGCCAGCGTCGGCAATCTGGCGGGCATCTTCAACGACACGTCGATCCTGATCATCATCGCGCTCGGCCAGATGGCGGTTATCCTGACCAAGTCGATCGATTTGTCGGTTGCTGCCAATCTCGCCTTTACCGGCATGGCCGTGGCGATGCTGAACGCGACCTATCCCGGTCTGCCGCTGGTGCTGCTGATCGTGCTTGCCATCGGCATTGGCGCTGTTCTGGGCGCGATCAACGGCATTCTCGTCTGGAAGCTCAACATTCCGGCGATTGTCGTCACGCTTGGCACGCTCACCATCTATCGCGGCATGGCCTTTGTGCTGTCCGGCGGCGCATGGGTGAATGCGCACCAGATGACAGCGCCCTTTCTCAACACGCCACGCACGCCTTTTCTCGGCCTGCCGCTCCTCGGCTGGACGGCAATCCTGATCGTCGCGCTCGTCTATGTGCTGCTGACGCGGACATTTTTCGGACGCGCCCTTTATGCGTCCGGCGGCAATCCGACCGCCGCCGTCTATACCGGCATCGATGTGGGTCGCACGCGCTTCTTTGCCTTCGTGTTGTCGGGGGCCCTCGCCGGACTATGCGGTTATCTCTGGGTGTCGCGCTATGCCGTCGCCTATGTGGATGTGGCCGCCGGTTTCGAACTCGACAGCGTTGCGGCCTGCGTCATCGGCGGCATCTCGACGCTTGGCGGCATCGGCACGGTAGCCGGTGCGGTTCTGGGCGCGCTGTTTCTCGGTGTCATCAAAAACGCTTTGCCGGTTATCGACATTTCACCCTTCTGGCAGATGGCGATTTCCGGTTCCGTCATCATTCTGGCGGTGATTTTCAATGCGCGGCAGGAAAAGCGGCGCGGACGCATCATCCTGCGCGATAAGGCCGCGAAGACTTATGAGGAGGTTGCGGCATGAGCGAGACCGATACCAACGACCAGCGCCGTCACATTCCAGACCGCCTAGGCACGCCCTTCTCGCGCATCTTCGCCAGCTGGGAAATGCTGCTGCTTGGCGTGGCGATTGCGATCTTCATCGCGAATTCCTTCGCCTCGCCCTATTTTCTCGATGCCTGGAACCTCTCCGACGCCACGTTCAACTTCACGGAAAAGGCGCTGATTGCCTTTGCGATGACGCTTCTGATCATTTCCGGTGAAATCGACCTCTCGGTCGCCGCGATCATCGCGCTTTCCTCGACGGCCATGGGCGCGGCCGCGCAGGCGGGCGTCGGCACGCCGGGTCTGGTCGCCATCGGCATCGGCACGGGCCTTGTCTGCGGCGCGATCAATGGCGGGCTGGTGGCCGGGCTGAAACTGCCATCCATCGTCGTGACCATCGGCACGATGAGCCTTTTCCGCGGTATTTCCTATATCGTGCTCGGCGATCAGGCCTTTGGCGGCTATCCGGAAAGCTTTGCCTATTTCGGACAGGGCTATGTCTTCTGGGTGATCTCGTTCGAATTTGCGCTGTTCGTTCTGTTCGCTGTGCTGTTTGGCGTTCTGCTGCATGCCACCAGCTTCGGACGCCGCGTCTATGCCATCGGCAACAATGAATTCGCGGCGCGCTTTTCTGGTATTCCGGTTGAAAAAACCAAATTCGTGCTGTTCCTGATGACCGGCGTGATGAGCGGTATCGCTGCCGTCTGCCTGACCTCGCGCCTCGGCTCCACACGCCCGTCCATCGCGCAAGGCTGGGAGCTGGAAATCGTCACCATGGTCGTGCTGGGCGGCGTTTCGATCCTCGGCGGATCAGGCACCATTGTCGGCGTGGTGATTGCCGCTTTCGTGATGGGCCTCGTGACCTTCGGGCTAGGCCTTCTCAATGTGCCGGGCATCGTCATGTCGATCTTCATCGGCCTTCTGCTGATTATCACCATTTCGCTGCCGATCCTGATCCGACAGTTCAGAGCGAGGCGCACGGCATGACGACGGAACGCTATGCATTTCGCATGACGCTCAATCCCGGCATGGAGGCCGAATATCGCCGCCGCCATGACGAAATCTGGCCGGAACTGGTAGAACTTCTGCACACGGCAGGCGTGTCGGACTATGCCATCTATCTCGATGAAGAAACCAATAGCCTGTTTGGCGTGCTGACGCGCAGCGCCGGACACGGCATGGCCGCCCTGCCCGACCATCCAGTGATGAAAAAATGGTGGGCGCATATGGCCGATATCATGGCGACGAACCCTGATAATTCGCCAGTTTCCGTCGATCTCAAGCCAGTGTTTCACATGTCATGAAGCGCATCGCCATTCTCGATATCGGCAAGACCAATGCCAAAGTCGTCATACTCGATGCGGCAGGCGGCGAGGAAATTGCCGCGCGCCGCATGCCGAACACTGTACTTCGCGACGGCCCCTATCCGCATTATGATATCGAGGCGCTATGGCGCTTCTTTCTGGCAAGTCTCTCGGAATTTGCGCTGGAGCCGGGTTTCGATGCCATTTCCATCACCACGCATGGCGCATCGGCGGCCCTCGTTGCTGAAGACGGCACGCTGGCAATGCCGGTACTCGACTATGAGCTTGAATATCCAGCCGAGATTCGTGCCGCCTATGCAGCCATAAAACCGGACTTTCGCGATACTTTTTCGCCGACCCTGTCGCTTGGCCTTAATCTCGGTGCGCAGCTTCACTATCTGAAAACGGCCTTCCCCGCCGATTTTGCGCGCACGCATTTCATATTCACCTATCCGCAATATTGGGCCTGGCGTCTGACCGGCATTGCCGCGTCAGAAGTCACGTCGCTTGGCTGTCACACGGATTTGTGGCTACCGAAGCAATCTGCTTTTTCGGCGCTTGTCGACCGTCTGGACATTCGCGAAAAATTCCCGCCGCTGCGCTCCGCCTTCGACGCGCTTGGGCCGCTGATGCCAGCGATCGCGATGGAAATAGGACTGCCCTTGCCCGTTACGGTACATTGCGGCATTCACGATTCCAATGCTTCGCTGCTCGCCCATCTGATGGATCGCGAAGGCGCGTTTTCGGTGGTTTCGACGGGCACTTGGGTGGTGAGCTTCGCCGTGGGCGGCAATCTCGACGGGCTAGACCCAAAACGCGACACGCTGGCCAATGTCGATGCCTATGGCTGTACCGTGCCTTCGGCGCGTTATATGGGCGGGCGCGAATTCGATCTGATGACCGAAGGGCTGCAAAGACCCTCCCCCACCGAATACGATGCCCTTGCCGCGCAGATTCTGCATCACGGGATCATGGCTCTGCCTTCCGCCGTTCCGAACTGTGGCCCTTTCCCCAACACGCATCTGCGCTGGCGCAATGCGGATCAAGCGAGCGATGCAGAACGTTATGCTGCCGCCTGCATCTATGCCGCGCTGATGACTGAAAGTTGCCTTGGCCTATTGGGCGCTAAGGGGCCTATTGTGGTCGAAGGCCCTTTTTCCGATAATCCCATTTATCTGAAAGCATTGGCGAATTTCTCGGGTCGCGAAGTCGAAGCCATTGCCGGATCGACGGGAACGGCCACCGGCGCCGGGCTTCTGGCGGGTGCGACGCCGAAGGAAAAGCACGGCAGAACCTATCAGCCGGATAATGACGCTTCCGGCAATGTCTATACCGCTTATCGCGCGCAATGGCTGGAAGCCGTCACGCCGCAAGCAGCGCACTGACTGGCAACGCCCACTCCCAACAAGTTGTCACGTGATTGTGAAATCGCGGGCCGCTGCCTGCGATCCAATTCGCTTGCCATATTCAAGACACTTGTCATAAGCTACAAATAATAAGTTAGCTTATAAATAAGTGGGCATACAAGTGACGGACACCCGCGTTCTCGGTTTTCTGTTGCATGATGTGGCCCGCCTTCTTCGCAAACGTTTTGAGCAGCGCGCACGCGGAACTGGCCTGACACGGGCCCAGTGGCAAACGCTGGCTTTCCTCTCGAAGAATGACGGGATCATGCAACGCAGTCTGGCTGATCTGCTGGACGTGGAGGCTATAACTCTCACGCGCATTCTCGACCGGCTCGTTGAACAGGGATTTGTCGAAAGACGACCCCACCCGACCGATCGGCGTGCGCATCTGATTTTCATATGCGAGGCGGCTATGCCGCTTCTGGAAGTTATGCGCGAACTCGGCGGCCAGACGCGGGCCGAGTCGCTTGAAGGTGTTTCGCAGGCGGAACAGGAGCAGTTGATCCAGACCCTCCTGTCGATGAAAGACAATCTCTCCCGGGCTTGCCGGACTCCCGTAAGTCCTGAAATCGTCAACGAAGATACAGATCATGACTGACACGTCCAATATCGTAAAACATCCCGCCACTATCGAACGGGATGAGCCTGAAGCACGTCGGGAAACCTGCGCTGAAAGCACGGGTCCGACCGCACAGCCGCAAGCGGCCACCGACGCGGCCCAAAAGCCCGCCGCAAGCGAGATTGCCACTCACCGCCGGTTAAGGCGCCGCCGCATGATGTTTTCTCTTCTGCCGCTGGCGCTTGTTGTCGGCGGCTATTTCTACGTTACTGGCGGGCGCTATGTTTCGACGGATAATGCCTATGTGCAGGCCGATATGGTGGGCATTTCGACCGATGTTTCGGGCCTTGTCGCTGGTATTGACGTGCATGAAAACGAGCTGGTCAAAGCCGGACAGGTGTTGTTTCGCCTGAAGCCGGATTCCTTTGCCATTGCGCTTGAAGGCGCTCAGGCCGAACTCGGCCATGTGCGCAATCAGATTCTTGCGCTTCAGGCCAGCTATCAGCAATCGCTTGCTGAAATCACGCAGGCCGAGACCGATCTGCCCTTCTATCAGGCGACCTTCAAGCGGCAGCAGGATCTCGTGGCGACCAGCGCGTCATCGCGGGCGACTTTCGATCAGGCGAAACACGACCTCGATGCCGCCAAGCAGAAGGTTGCCGTGGCGAAGGCGCAGGCCCAGTCGGCAATGGCCGAGCTCGGCGGCAATGCGGACCAACCGGTGGAGCAAAACCCGCTTTTTCTACAGGCCAAGGCCAAGCTCGATGAAGCCCAGCGCCAGCTTGATGACGCGACTGTTCGCGCGCCCTTCGACGGCATCGTCACCAATGTGAACAGCTTGCAGGTCGGCTCCTATCTGCAAGCCGCGCAACAGGCTTTTTCGCTCGTTTCGTCCGATCATCTCTGGATCACCGCCAATCCGAAGGAAACCGAATTGACCGGGATCGAACCCGGCCAGCCGGTGACGATCTCGGTCGATACCTATCCCGATGCCCGCTGGGAGGGCAAAGTCGCCAGTATCAGCCCGGCTTCGGGTTCCAGCTTCTCGCTGCTGCCGGCGCAAAACACGTCCGGCAACTGGGTCAAGGTCGTGCAGCGCATCCCCATGCGCGTCAGCATCGACAATAAGAATGGCCAACCGCCGCTGCGTGTCGGCATGAGCGTGAATGTGGAGGTCGATACCGGCCATCCGCGCGGTCTGCCGCGCTTCATTACCAATCTCTTCGGTGGTGGAAACCATGTCTAACGTCGCCATTTCCGGCGCGTCCATCGTCGCACATCGCGGCGCGATCACCGCTTGCGTCATTCTCGCGGTTATCATGCAAGCGCTGGATACGACGATTGCCAATGTCGCTCTGCCCTATATTCAGGGCAGCGTTTCGGCAAGCGCCGACCAGATCAACTGGGTGCTGACCTCTTATATCGTGGCGGCTGCGATCATGACGCCACCGTCCGGCTTTCTGGCCGCCAAATTCGGTCGCAAGCGCGTGTTGCTGGCGGCTATTGCGGGCTTCGTGCTGGCCTCGGTGCTATGCGGGCTTGCACAATCCCTGCCGCAGATTGTCGGTTTCCGGCTGTTGCAGGGCCTGTTCGGCGCTTCGCTGGTGCCACTGTCGCAAGGCATTCTGCTCGATATCTACACGCTGGAAGAACGTGGCTCCGCCATGGCACTTTTCGGCGTTTCGGTGATGGTCGGCCCGGTTTTGGGGCCTGTCATTGGCGGCTGGCTGACTGACAATATGAGCTGGCGCTGGGTTTTCTACATCAATGTGCCGATTGGTGCGCTGGCTTTCGGTGGCATCATGGTCTTTGTGTCTGAAACCAGGATAGACCGGACGGCGCGTCTCGACTGGACCGGCTTCGGCCTGCTCAGTCTCGCCATTGCCTCGCTGCAATTGTTTCTTGACCGCGGCGAGCAGATGGACTGGTTTTCATCGAGCGAAATCGTCATCGAGTCGCTGGTATGCGCGGCAGCCCTTTACCTGCTTGTGGTGCATACATTCACGGCAGAAAATTCTTTCGTCAAACCGCAGCTGTTTCTCGACCGCAATTTTGCGGTGAGTATGCTCTTCATCTTTATCATCGGCGTGACCTATCTGGCATCGCTGGCGCTGATGACGCCATATCTCCAGACCTTGATGGGCTATCCGGTGACGACAGCCGGCATCGTGATGGGACCGCGCGGCATGGGCACCATGGCTTGCATGTTTCTGGTCGGCAAGCTGATTGGCCGTATGGATTCACGTTATCTACTTTTGACCGGTCTCGGACTGACGGCCTGGGCCATGTATGAAATGACGGGCTGGACGCCCGATGTTTCGCAGTGGACCATTGTGCGGGTTGGTTTCATTCAGGGCGCAGGTCTGGGCTTCCTGTTCGTGCCCCTGACCACGATTGCCTTTTCCACCCTCCCCGCGCATCTGCGCGGCGACGGCACCGGCCTGTATAATCTGTCCCGCAACATCGGATCGAGCGTCGGCATATCGATTGTTGCAGCGCTGCTGACGGAAAATGTGCAGGCCAACCACGCCGCTATCAGCGCCTATGTCACGCCATTCAATCATAATTTCGATGGCGCTGTCGTTTCACAATATCTCAATCCGACAACAGCTGCCGGACGCGCGCTTCTGGACAATATCGTCACCGAACAGGCGACAATCATTTCTTATATCGATGATTTCAAGCTGTTGATGCTGATGTCGCTTCTGGCGATGCCGCTCGTTCTTTTGCTCCGCAAGCCAAAGGTTGCGCAGGAAGTCGATCACAGCATCGCCATGGAATGAGATGAACGCTTACAGCTTGGCGAACTCGATATAGAAATCGTGAACGCCGGAGGCCAGAAACTGCACGGCAATGCAGGTCAGGAGAAAGCCCATGATCTTGGTGATCGCCTGCATGCCGTGATCGCCGAGCATTCTTTCGAGGAACGTTGCCGATGACAGCGCCGCATAAGCGATGCTGACCGTCAGCAGAATGGCCACGATCACGATAATATGGCCGATGATGGTGTGTTCGGCGGGAATTTGCGAACCAAAACTCATCACCACGGCAATCGACCCCGGACCCGCAAGGCTGGGCATGGCAAGTGGCGAAAACGAATAATCGATTTCCGCCTTCTTGATCTCGGAAGGCTCGACATTGACCTCCGACGAAGTGTCTTCACCAGAGAAGATCATCCGCAGCGCCAGGATCATGATGATGATGCCGCCTGCGACCCGGATGCCCGGAAGCGAGATATTGAACAGCGCGATGATCCCCTGCCCCAGCAGCAAAAATGCCGTCAGGATCGAAAACGCGTAGATACAGGCTTTGACGGCCTGTTTGCGCTTGTTCTCCACGCTCATCCGCTTGGTCAAAGCCATATAGAGCGGAATTGTCGTGAGGGGGTTCATGATCGGCAGAAGACCGATGAAAACGATGGAAACATATTTGATGAAATCGATAGTCAAATTCACCGCACGGATACTCCGTTCTCAAATATTACGGTTGTCGGATGAGACGCCCTTACTTGGCTATTTGACCTACTCGTCAGTGGCCAGTCTTGGAATAAAGCGCGGCGTCTTCTGGTTTTGTAACGCGAAAGTCAGGACCTGAAACAGAACCGCTGTAGACCAGCCGAAGAGCAAAACGCCATTCATTGCGGTCATCGGACCCATGAGATGCCAGCGTGCGAGCGGAACTATATCTCCATATCCGAGCGAGGTAAAATTCACGAAAGCAAAATAGAGCGCGTCTGCCCCGGCGGGTATGGCGAGAACCATGGTATAGGACGCCGACCATATTATGATTTCGATGACCTGTGTTGCCAGCAAAACCGACGCGGCAACCGACATTGTCGATATCAGCGCCAACATAGCGTATTTCCGCAGGGATTTATGGAGAAGTCGCGTCGTCCTGATAACCAGGATTGTTGCTAAAGCATGCAGAACAACATTGATCAGACCTATGGTGCTTCCAAATGCAAGTTGTTGAAATATTAGGAACATATAATATCTTCCTTTGTTTCCTTGTCTTGCGTAGCACTAAGCACTTTCGGTATCGATTACTCTCCTTTTCCGCCTCTTAGAAACGTTATATTTGATAAATTTGCTGTTACTGCCTATTGGGCGCGGCGTTGTGCATTCAGCGCGGCCAGCATCATCGGCTTGATCGAAAAACCACTATCCGCAGCCTTTTCCGTCAATATCCGCAGATAACCGCCTGCCGATCGAATCTGATCATAACGCTGGAGAATATAGGCAATTGCGATGGCCGTATTATAGTTTCCAAGCGTCTTTTTAGCCAAATCATAAAGTTTGGCGTCAATCCCGATGAAACTGCGGACGGTTTCTGCGGCATTCATCAGTCCATGCCATTGGCGGATCGGGCTCGATGAATAGGCTTCAATCTCTGGACAGGCGCGCAGAACCATATCGAGAGAGACCGTCGGTTCTGGTTGCGCCTTGTCGGTTATCATCCGGCGCTGGTCGATTTGTGAAACGCTGTCCTTTTCAAAATAGGAATCTGGATTCGATTCAATTTGCTGCCGCTCATTTTGAGACTCATTGCCGCTCAAATTTTCGATATTTTGCTGAATATTCAACAGCTTATTGATTTCGACCGAAAGTGTCTCCATTGCGGCGACCAACAGAGCCAGCTCATCGCGTTCCGCACGGCGTGGAATCGTATCGACAATGGCTCGGAAGCGCTGGTTGATTGCTGACCAGTCACCGGAAAGGTTTTCCGTCATGGCAAATTCAATCAGCTTGGCGATATCGCGACGCAGCAAGGTCAAGCGTTCACGTTGCTCGCGCAAAGCAGCCTTTTCGGCCCTCACCTGCTCGGCGGACGTTTCGAGTTCTTCGGCGCGCAACAGCAAAGGAGCGAGCGAAAAGCCGAATGCAATTTGCAACTCGCCGCCTTTGGCCCGACGCGCATAACGCTTGCCGTTCGGACTGTCCTGACGCGTGATGAAACCGGCATCGACCAGCGCGCCGAGATGACGCCGCAATGTAGCGTCCGCCATGCCATGGGCACGCAACGCCAATTGCTTGTTGGATGGAAAGACGATCAGGCCTTCATTGGCTTTGAGATGATTGTCCGGATGAAAGGACAGCAATGCTGACAGAACCGCCAGCGAGCGATCATTCAAACCATAGATCGTCTTTGCTTCGCACAGCCAGCGATGCATCTGCCACTTATCGACGGCAAGGTCTTGCGGCATTTGTCGTGCATTGCGTTGCGCTGCCAACAAGGCAGCGGTCATCGGTCGACTGCCAAACGGCGTCGAAGCCAAATGCATCTCCATTTTCTTTCACCTTCCACAAGGCAAAAGAAATCCACCCGCCGAAAAGACGCTTAAGACACTTGACAGTGATTCGTGGATTTGCGATTCTCTAGCTGCTAAACCAATGAGAAGGGCTTCCACGCGGCGACGTTTGGGGGCCTTTTTCTTTTGCTATCTCGTTCCTTTTCGCTCGAGCGATTTTCCAACCGGATTGTTGGCAACCACTCATCTCTTCAATTTAACGCCTGCATGACCCGCAAAACCGTTTCAGAGTTTCGCTGGAAATGCTCTTGATCGTCTCGATACAGATACGCAGATAATCGTACTCAGACACTGGACGGGGCTGCGGAAACCGCTTTCCAATCCGAAAGCTTGTTACTTCTCGTCGTTCTGGAAGGACGCATAAAGCGTATCCAGATTACGCGAGAGCCATTCGGCAAAGCGAGGCCCATTGGCTGCACCAAGAGCCAGCGTTGCCGATTTGCCGTTCTGTTTGATTGTGGCGCTGACGGACTTGTCCGAAGCGGTCCATGTCGCACCGGGGCGCAAAGCGGCCTTGGTGACGGACTTCTTCTGACGGGCGCCCTTCAGATAACCGTAAAGCTGTTCGAAGCGATCAGCCGACGTTGCTGCCTTGAATGCAGCGGTCGCCATCAGTTCTTCTGCAGCGTCTTGTTTGCCGGGAATTTCGATCAGCTTACGCAGTTCAAGCCAGCGATCACGACCAATGCCCTTGGCAGGACCGATGGCCAGAAGAATGGCTTCTGGTATCGCCTTCGGAATGGTCAGCATCTTCGACAGGGTTTGATAGTCGATGGTCAAAGCGGCCTGAATAGCCTCACGCTCAAAGCCAAGCGCTTCCAGACGTGCCGCAAACAAAACCCGCTCGATGAAGCTGAGATTAGCGCGCGCCGAGTTTTCCTGACCCTGACTCAGAATATGTTCCAGATCGGCAAGCGGCTTGATGACGGCTTTGACCTTGAGGCCCAGTTCGCGTGCAACACGGGCACGGCGATGGCCAAAGACGATCATATAACGGTCGCTGGTCTCAGGATGCGGACGCACCAGAATAGGGCTGTCCTGGCCACGCTCGCGAATGGCTTCGAGAAGCTCCTGATATTCCTGATCGTCGGCTTCAGGCAGACGGTCGGCAACAAAGGACGCATCAAGATTGTTGGGATCAAGCTCAACGACAGTTTCGCCATCCAGCCTTTGTGAAGCCTGCTTGGCGAGTTCATCAATCGAAGCGGAAAGCGATTTGGCAGCGCCGAACCGGCGCGATATGGCATCGACCGGCTGGGAAGGCTGTTCCGCCGCCGGTTCGTTCCGCATCACGCTGTCAAATATGTTCTTCCGGGCCATTCTCTATTCCTCAAACCGGTCAGAGACCTGATTTTATTGCGTATTTGCCGTTTTAGACGGCAGTCTAACGCCCCCATGCTTCGTGGATAAGCCCGCGAATCTCCGAATTGACCGCTTCCATGGCTTCCATCGCGCGATCATAGGTGCCGCGGTTCATGGATGAACGTTCGACTTCGTAAAGCGTTTGCTTGGTCAGGCCGGCATCCGAAATCGCCGTCGATTTCAGCATCTGATGCTTGAGCATGTGAGAGGCCAGCATGCTCTGCATGAAACCGACCATCTGGGCCTGCGGCACGTCGGTCGGTTCATAACGGGTAATCAGATAGCGGAACCAGTCGAGTTGCACCGCCCCGCCTGCCTGTCGCACGGTCTTGAGAATATCGCCGAGCATCAGAAGGAACTGCGACATCGACATAAGGTCGAGCATCTGCGGATGAACGGTGATTAGCACCGATGTTGCAGCGGACAGCGCCGTCAGCGTCAGATAGCCAAGCTGGGGAGGGCAGTCGATAACGACCACATCGTAGGAATCATCGACTTCGGCCAGAGCCGTCGCGATGCGGTTCCAGAACATCTTGCCCTCGCCGCCATTCTGCATGGCCAAAGGCGTGTCATATTCATATTCCTGCAGCTCCAGCATGGCCGGAATAATATCGAGACCGGGAAAGTTCGTCCGGCGAATGACATCGCGGATGGGCTTCTTTTCGGAATCGTAACGAATGGCTTCGTAAAGCGACGGGAATTCATCCAGCTCTGGCTGGATACCGTGCAGTGCCGATAAAGAGGCCTGCGGATCGAGATCGATGGCAAGCACACGATGACCGGTCAAGGCGAGATGCTGCGCCAGATGCGCGGCAGTCGTGGTCTTGCCGGAGCCGCCCTTGAAATTCACAACGCCGATGACCTGAAGCTTTTCATGGCCACGGCGATGCGGAACATAACGCTTCACTTCGGCGCGACCATTCTGGTCAAGCCACAAACGCAGTTCATGCAGTTGGTCCACGCTATAGGCGCGGCGTCCACCTGTCAGTATAGTCGGCTCGACGCCTTTGCCCTCAAGGTGTAGCTTCTTCAGATTGCTGGGGGAGACGCCAAGGAAATATGCAGCTTCGGCCATAGAAAACTGACGCAGATTTTTCCGCGCATCCGGTGGGAAGTTTTCATGGCGCAGCAGATTGAGCTTGCGAGAGATTTCTCTCCCCTGCGTCAATATCATGTCGTCAAACGACACTGCTGCTGTTGAATTTGCGATATTCATTGACTTGGGATCCCTAGTGACGGCATCGGAACTAATACCGCCTAAATACCGTCATTATGTCCGATTCTTCTTGTATCGCAAGAGCTGCCCGAATTAACAAAGGGTTAGCAGGCAATTAAAAATTACGAAGAATTTTATCCTTCCGAATCGAATTGCTTTATCGAATTGTTTTTAAAGACTTTTATTGGAATTAGACGGCAGTCTATCATTGCAAGCGGCATGCTGGCGACCGCAGGTGGAGTCATTTATTGTCATCGTCCACGCTTTTAGGCGGGGATGGATGCCCGAATCGTCAAGTGCGCCTTGGCGTCCGATTGTCCGGTTCATATCCGGCAGGACGCGCCCCGCACAACGGTGTGGAAATGAAGTGACCAGCGCAAAAAGGGCAGGGCGCGTCAGCCAAATTGCTCCTGCAACGGGAACTGGATTTTTCTCGGAAAAGCTGTTCAACTGTTCCGATGCACGATTCGAGTTTCCAGTCGAGTTTCACTGGCCCTTTCGAAAGGAACGATGATTTTTGTGCTTTTTGGTTAAGCGCTGTAGATTTTTTAACTTCTTCGCGCTACCATCCGAAGCGTTGCTATAGAGATCCTTTTTACAGCGCCCAGCTCGTCTCAACGGCAAATTTTCCCCTCATAGATCGGGTTTTGAACTAGTCGCGCTAGGAAAACCTAACGCGGAATTAGCTTTCATATGCGATAAAATCTTGTTTATTCTCATTGCATTGAAATTTTCCATTCCGCGGACGAAACGACCGGTTTTTTAACCGCTTTTGCCACGCCGTCGAAGCGGGCCTTTGTGGGCCTCCGATCACAAATGCAAAACCGTTATATGCGCGTCATCTAGCTTGCTTATGGAAACCTGACACTTTGTAGGAAGGGATTTCCAACATGCGCAAGCTTTTGCTCGCTCTCGCGTCCGCAACAATTTTGAGCGGCGCCGCCAATGCCGCCGATATCTATCCGCTCGACAGGGCCACGATTCTGGTCGGCTCGCCATTCGATTTCAAAGTGGAACTCGACAAGGTGGTGAAGCCGGAAGAGGTCAAGGTGACCGTCAACGGCAAGGATTACGAAACAGTGTTTGGCGCCAAAGCAGAATTCGTTGCGGAAGAAAAGGGGAGCGAGGACAAGGTTCTCGGCTCAGCCCTCATTCTGCGCGATCTGAAAATTGCAGAGCCGGGCGCCTATAAGGTTGAAATCTCGGCTGGCGACGAGACGAAGGCCGTCACCTGGGATGTGTACCCGACCGCGACAGAAGCGAAAGCCAAGAACATCATCTTCCTGGTGGCCGATGGTCTTTCGGTCGCGCATCGCACCGGCGCGCGCATCATGTCCAAGGGCATGGCGGGTGGCAAGGCCAATGGCCGTCTCAATATGGATGATGTTCCGCCGGTTGCCTTTATCGGCACGTCATCGACCCATTCGATTGCGACCGACAGCGCCAACACCATGTCGGCTTACATGACCGGCCACAAAGCGCGGGTGAACGCGCTTGGCGTTTATGCTGACCGCACTCCGGCGAGTCAGGATGACCCGAAGGTCGAAACAATCGGCGAAGCGCTACGCCGCCAGACGAAAAAATCCATCGGCATCGTTTCCACGTCAGAAGTCGAAGATGCAACGCCTGCCGCGCTGGTTTCCCACACGCGCAAGCGTTCCGACAAGGCAGACATTGTCGGCATGTTCTACGATGTGAGGCCCGATGTGCTTCTGGGCGGCGGTTCGGCCTATTTCCTGAGTAAGGATGTTCCGGGCTCCAAGCGCAAGGACGACAAGGATTATATCCAGCTGTTCCGTGACGCAGGTTATGCCATCGTTACCGACAAGAACGAGCTGGCCGCTTCCGGGCAGTCCAACCAGCAGAACCTGCTTGGCCTGTTTCACACCGGCAATATGGATGTGACGCTGGATCGCGACTTTCTGAAGAAGGGCACTGTCGACAAGTTCCCGAACCAGCCGGGCCTGGTCGACATGACCAAGGCGGCACTCGACAAGCTCTCCAAGAACCCGGACGGCTTCTTCCTGATGGTGGAAGGCGCTTCGATCGACAAGATGAGCCATCCGCTCGATTGGGAGCGGGCGCTGGTCGACACGATCGAGTTCGACAAGGCTGTCGGTGTGGCGCAGGAATTCGCCAAGAACAACCCGGATACGCTGATCGTCGTGACCGGCGACCACACTCATGGCGTGGCAATTATCGGTACGGTCGATGATGACAAGCCGGGCGATGAAATGCGCGCCAAGGTTGGCACCTATGATGCGGCTGGTTTCCCGAACTATGAGGACAAGGACGGAGACGGCTATCCGGATCGCGTGGACGTTTCGCGCCGCCTGTTCATGGCTGCCAATAACGGCCCGGATCATTATGAAACCTTCCGGCCGAAGCTGGATGATCCGTTCGTTCCGGCCATCAAGAACGAAAAGGGCGAGTATGTCGCCAATGAAGCCTATAAGGATGTGCCGGGCGCGGTCTTCGTGCAGGGCAACATCCCGAAAGACGAGGATACCGGCGTTCACGCGGTAGACGATATCGTCCTTCAGGCGACGGGTCCGGGTTCTGAAGGGCTGCGCGGCTATATGGAACAGAGCGATGTGTATCGCGTCCTTGCCGATGCTTTTGCTCTTGGCAAGCCGAAGTCCGAATAGGAAGGCTTATCCTGAAACAGGGCAGGCGGCTCGCGCCGCTTGTCCGCAATTGATGGAGCGTCCGATGTTCAACCGGAACCATCTTAGCCGCCGACAAGTGATGCTTGGCGCACTGGCCATGCCGCTGGCGACAGCTATCCCGCAGGCGCGGGCTGCCGAGCAACTCGGCTTCAACAATCTCTATAAGAGTTTCGGCGTGCTGGGCCTTGAGTTTTCTGATCAGGTCAAACAGTCCGCTGGAAAGCAGGTTGCCATCAGCGGCTTCATGGCGCCGCCCTTGAAGGCGGAAGCCAATTTCTTTGTGCTAACCGAGATACCAATGTCGATCTGCCCGTTCTGCTCGTCGGATTCCGACTGGCCGGACAATATCGTCGTGGTCTATCTCGCGGCGAAGCAGACTTTCGTGCAGTTCAACGCGCCGATCCTCACGCGCGGCACGCTGGAATATGGGTCGTGGACCGATCCTGAAACAGGATTTGTTAGCCAGCTACGCATGCGCGATGCTTCCTTCACAACGGTCTGACATGCCGACTGACCATGGTTCCGGCCTTTCGCTGGATATTTCCGCGCTGGAAGTGCGTTTTCCCGGCCTCCGTGAGCCAGCGCTTGCCATTGAGAATTTCCATTTGCCGCAAGGCGAGCATCTTTCAATCGCAGGCGCGTCGGGGTCTGGCAAAAGCACGCTGATCAACGCGATCACCGGGCTTGAGGCCGTCAAAACGGGGAAGGTGATGTGGGACGGCGCGGCATTCTGCAGCCTGTCGGCTTTTCAGCGTGACGCGTTCCGGGCTCGCAATATCGGGCTCGTCATGCAGGATTTTCATCTCTTTCCGGGCTTGTCGGCCATTGCCAATGTCCTGCTGCCCGCGAAACTGAGCCGGGTAGTCAAGCCGGTGCGGCGCGAACGGGCGCTGGAGCTTCTGGAAACAGTTGGCATTAAACGGCCCGACCAGCATATCGAAACGCTTTCCCGTGGCGAGATGCAGCGTGTCGCCATTGCACGTGCGCTGTTTCCCGCGCCGCGGGTCATCATTGCCGACGAGCCGACCGCCAGTCTCGATCAGAAGACCGGCGCGGAAATCGCAGAACTTCTGGTGCAGCTCGCGAGCGCCCAGGGGGCGACGCTGATTGCCGTCACGCATGATCCGCAATTGATGAAGCGCCTGCGGCGGCAGATTTTTCTGGAGGGTGGCCGCATAACGAAAGACGCTGCGGGGCAGGGCACGACATGATCGCTTTCATCCTTGCCGATCTGCGCCGGTTCTGGAGCGGAGCCATTGCGGTGATTATCCTGCTGGCGCTGTCCGTTGCCCTGAGCACGGTGGTGACATTGCAGGAGCGGGCTGTGCGTCTCGGCACGGCGCGCGCGTCGGAGAAATTCGATCTGGTCGTGGGGGCGGCTGGAAGCGACACCCAGCTGACCTTGTCATCGGTGTTCCTGCAACCATCGCCCTTGCCGCTGATGTCGGGCGCGATGCTTGGCAAGCTTACTGCTGATCCGCGTGTCGCTTTCGCTGCGCCGATTGGCTTTGGCGATAGCGCGATGGGCTTTCCCATTGTCGGGACAACGACGCAATTGATTGCAGCCCTGTCGCCCGTACTGGCGGAAGGCGCTATTTTTGCCCGGCTGGGTGAGGCGGTTATCGGGTCTGCGGTGGATTTGCCGATCGGCGGTCGGGTTAATCCGATGCACGGCACGGTGGAAACGGGCGGTCACGCCCATGCGGAATTGAGCTATCACGTCAGCGGAAAGATGGCTCCGACGGGAACCGCGTGGGATCGCGCGATCCTCGTTCCCATTCGTGCGGTGTGGCAATTGCACGGCATGGGCGGTCATTATGACGACCACGAAGATGCGGCTGTGAAGAACGCGCAAGGCTCGCTCGCGGTGATCGGGCCGAACGATACCCATGATCACGATGCCCGGATCGATGTCGATGCGCCGCTCGATGAACAGTTCGATGCCAGCAGTCCCGGCATTCCGGCGGTTCTGGTCAAGCCGAAGACGATTGCCGATGCCTATCGCCTTCGGCAGGAATATAGGTCCGATACCACATTGTCGATCTTTCCGGCGGAAGTGCTGACGCGGCTCTATTACACGCTGGGCGATGCGCGCAAACTTTTGCTCGGAATTGCCATCGGCACGCAGGTGATTGTCGTTTTCGCGCTGCTACTGGTTGCGGTCATGCATATCGGTGCGCGCAAGCGCCAGATTGGTGCCTTGCGGGCATTTGGTGCGCCGGTCAGTGCGGTGATGGCGATTGTCTGGGGTGAGCTGTTCTTCCTGCTGGTGCTCGGCATCCTGCTGGGCCTCTCTATCGGCTACGCTGCCGCGCATGTCATCACAGCATGGCTGACGGCGGCAACGGCTGTGAGAATGCCTGTCGAATTTTCAGTGGATGACCTTTACGGCGCTGGTGGCTTTATTCTCGTTGCAGCCATCGTGTCTCTGGTTCCGGCACTTCTCACACTGCGCATGAGCCCGGCCTCGGCGCTGCGTTCGTGATTATCAAATAGAAAAGCCCCCACCCGGATGACCCGGATGAGGGCTTTTTCAGTCAGCGCTCGCTGATGATCTTACGAGCGGGGAGGAAGGATCGGTAGAGGCTCTGCACGACCGACGATGAATGCATAGGAGCATGCACCGACAACGGCCATGATGGCGGCCATCAGGAAGGACGGCGTATAGCTGCCGTTGAACTGATCCAGCAGGAAGCCGAACAGGAACGGGCTGATGATGCCCGCGATGTTCGAAGCAAAGTTCTGGATGCCGCCGATGGAAGCCACATGGCGCGAGCTTGGTGCAACGTCGGCTGGCAGGGACCAGATCGCGGTCGCTGCAATGGCAAGGCTGCTATAGGAAATCGCCAGGAAGAACAAAGCTGCATACAGCGATTCAACCAGCGCTGCCGGAAGAATGGCGGCACCGCCCAGCATGCCGCCCACCATGACGATCTTGCGAACCGTGGTGACATTGGCGCCGTTGCGGATGGCGCGGTCGGCCAGAAGGCCGGCGATCCAGGCAGTGACGACGGCGGCAAGGCCGGGGATCATGCCATAGAGGCCAAGTTCAGCGAGGTTCAGGCCGCGTGCGGTCTTCAGATAGGTCGGGAACCAGGTCAGGAAGAAGTAGATGACGAAGTTCAGGCAGAAGAAGCCGAGCATCATGCCCCAGACGGTGCGATAGCGGAACAGATCGGCCCAACGGATCTTCTGTGCTTCTGCGCTGTCATTATCATCGGTGCGGGCACCGTTCTGGATGATGTACTGGCGCTCCAGATCATTGGCGCGCGGATGTTCAGAAGGATCGCGATAGGTGACGTACCAGAAGAACGCCCACACGATACCGACAGCACCCAGAATGACGAAGGAATAATGCCAGGTCGCAAAAGCGATGATCGAGGTCACGATCGGCAGGGCGAGAACCGTGCCGACGCGCGAACCGGAATCGATCACAGCGGTTGCGAAAGCGCGTTCGCTTCTCGGGAACCAGCGCGAAGCCGCCTTGGTCGCTGCCGGATAGGCAGGGGCTTCACCCGCGCCGAGGAAGAAACGGACGGTGAAGAAGGTCCAGAAGCTGTTGGCAAGCGGCGTGACGGCGGTGAAGACCGACCACCAGACGGCGGCGAGCGAAAAGCTCTTGCGCGCGCCCAGCTTGTCGGTGATCCAGCCTGCAAACAGCATCATGCCGTCATAGGCCCAGAAGAAGGCACCAAGGATGAGGCCCTTCTGCGTGTTGGTCAGGTTGAGGCCCAATTCGGAATCGATGAAGGGCAGCGCCACGCTCATATTGGCGCGATCGAGATAGTTGATCGCGATGCCGATAAAGCACATGAAAAGTATGAAATACCGGAAGCGGCTGGCGCCGAATGGCGCCTTGTTTGATGTGTTCATTCCCAATATCCTCCCGGGATACGTCTTCGCAGTTCGAATGATGGTCAGAGCGTTTGCAGTGCTGTAACCGCCCTGACGGTTTGGTTTTGCGCTTATGACCGGCTGGGTCAGGCGGGCAAGGTCACGCCGTATTTTTCAGCCATTTCACCGAATGACTGCCATGTCACCGGATCGATGGTTACACCGCTTTTTTCGCGCTCTTCGGCAACGCGCCATTCGCGGTCGCCGGGAGCCATGACGGTGCAGCCTTCGCGGGCTGGTGAATTGCGCAATGTTTCGAGATAACGGGTCATGCCCGCATCGAAGACATCGCGTTCGATAAAGGCTTCCGGCTTGATCGCCAGAACGAAAGCCCCCATGCCGCGCGGCGTGGAGAAATCGGGGCCGCCCATAGGGGCAATATCGAAGCTGAGTTTCATGCCGGTCAGAACGGCACTGAGAATTTCCGCAAAACCGGCCAATGCTGCGCCCTTGAAGCCGAATTCGCCGCCAAGGGGCGCCAGCATTTCAACCGCTTCCGCATCGCGCGTATCCACACCGTTGAGATCGGAGGCGGTGCCCTGCGGCAGCTCAACACCGAGGCTGCGATAGAGCAGCACGCGGTTATAGGGGATCGAGCTTGTGGCCATATCCAGAAGCCACGGATTTTCGTCGGTGGTGGGTACGCCGACCGAAATCGGGTTGGTGCCGTGGAACCGCATTGCACCATCATGAAGGCGCACGAAACTGTCGGAATTGCAGACGGCGATACCAATGCGGCCCTGTCGCGCCGCTTCCAGCGCATAGGCTCCGGCGGCAGCGAAATGCGAGCTGTTGCGAATGGCAACAGCGCCGATGCCGAACTGATCGGAGAGTGCGATGGCGCAATCCATGGCGGTATAAGCTGCCAGCGCGCCATGGGCATCGTCGGCGTCGAGCGTTTCAATGGCGCCGAAACTGCGCACTGCCTTGAGATTGGGCGTCTTGTTGACGCGACCGCCCACGAGAGCGGTCACATAATGCGCGAGCAGGCGGACGCCGTGGCTATCCACGCCGTAGCGCGTGCCGTGCATCATCGCGCGCGTCGCCGCGTCAGCGGTTGCATCATTGGCACCGCATGCGGAAAAAACCTCGCGGCAGAACCGTTCAAGTGAGGCGAGCGAGAACGCCGCCTGGTCAACTGCCTGTTGCACTATGAAACTCCTCCGGCCATAATGTATTGTGCATGCACTATACGAATTTTTTGGGAGACGCAATCCGAGATATATTAGGGAGGAAAACCGGCATTTATGGGCGCGTCCACGGGACGTTCAGGGGGATAAACATCAGTCCGCAAATCATATTGGACTCAATGGGTTGCATGTGGGCTTATCGATCCCGACATAGGAGGCACCATGCCTGTGGGTATCGGGATAAACCGGACAAAATAACAAGAAGCCGGACGCATTCAGGGGAGGAAAAATGACATGATGCGTAACATCGCACCTAAACTTTACCAGCGCGCGCGTGACAGTCTCGCGGCGGATATCGCCAATGGCGCCATTCCAACGACCAAGCGACTGACGGAAAGCTGGGTCGCGGAATTGTTCGGCATCAGCCGGGTTCCGGCGCGGCAGGCGCTGGCGGAACTGGAACAGCGCGGCCTCATTCGCAAGGCGGAGGGGCGCGGTTATGCCATTGCCGAAGAAGCGGCGAACAGATCGCGCCAGTCTGGCAGTTCGAACGGCGACCCGCTTGTCAGGAAAAGCGCCGACAGCCGCATGCAGTTCATGCCCAGCTGGCAGCTCATCTATACCGAAATCGAAAGCGAGATTTTCGCCCGCACATCGCTGGCCGACTGGCGCGTCAACGCGCTGGCCTTGGCCAAGCATTATGGCGTCAGCCGTACTGTGGCGCAGGACGTCATGGCCCGGTTACAGCAGCGCGGCGTCATCCAGAAGGACGAGCGCGGGCGCTGGTTCGCACCGGCGCTCACCGACAAGCACATCCACGATCTGTTCGAACTGCGATGGGTGCTGGAGCCGCTGGCGCTCGAAAAGGCGCTGCCGCGTCTGCCCGAGGGATTTCTGGCGCGGGTTCGCCGCAATCTGGACGAAGCGGTCACCGCTCCGCTGGTCGCGGGCGAAACGCTGGACCGGCTGGAACAGGAACTGCATGTCGAGCTTCTCGGCCATTGCGACAGCGCGTCCTTGCTCGAGGCGGTCCGGCTGCCACAGACGCTGCTCGTCGCGCATCATTTCCTGTATCAATGGACATCGGGGCTTTTTGCGTCCGAGCCGTTTCTGCCGGAACATCTTGAAATCGTGACGTGTCTACAGTCCGACAATCTGGCGGGGGCACAGCGCGCGCTGGTGCATCATCTGCAAATCTCGCACGAACGCGCCATGCTGCGCATCAATACGCTGGCCAGCACGATCCGGCCGCGTGAACTGCCCTATCTGGAACGGCAATCTTAGAGCCTGTTCCAAAAGTCGTACTGTGTGGCTGCAAATGGCAATTTGAGATTTGCTTTCGCATAATCTGAACCGAAAAATCTGCAACTTTTCGGGATTATGCGAGGCTTCCGGTGCTCACGTACCTTTAAGTACGCTCCGCTCCGGTCCTCGAAAATCACCATTTTCGCACACACATGCTGCTTTTTGATTCAGGCTCTTAAGCTTTGGAGCGGTTCCAACCGAAACATCGGAACCGCTCTCTTATTCATTGCTTGCTGGAAGCTTTAGCCCTGAACAAGCGCCAATGCGCGCACGGGCGATCCCGTACCAGCGACGAATTTCAAAGGCGCGGCTATCAGGATCGCACCCTTTGCCGGCAGCTGGTCGAGATTGCTGAGGCTTGCAAGGCCATAGCGATTGGCTTCATGCAGCAGGTGATGCGCCGGGAAGGGCGGGGTCATGCCGCCTGCCGAACCGGCATCGGTGCCGATGGTTTCCTGACCCCAGCCGATGATCCCCTTGGAGAGCAGATAGCGGATCGCTTCCGCAGTCGGGCCGGGCGAATGCGGGCCATTCTCGTCGGCATTCAGGAATGTCTCGGTGGAGCCGTTGCGCTTGTACCAGTCGGTGCGCAGGATTACCCACGATCCCGCTTCAATCTCGCCATGCTCGGCTTCCCATTCCTGGATGCTTTCCACCGTCAGGAGATAATCCGGGTTGGCCGTTGCTTCCGCAGAGCGGTCGATCACATTGACCGGCGCGACGAAGTTCTGCGGCGGGATGGTGTCGGTCGTGTTGTTCGCGTGGTCCTTGCCCGTGACCCAATGGCAGGGAGCATCAAAATGCGTTCCCGTATGTTCGCCAAGTTCGATCCAGTTCCACGCCCAGAACGGACCGTCCTGATTGTATTTGCTGATCTCGTGGATCTTCACATTCGGAGTGTTTTTGCCGAATTGCGGCGGCAGATAAAGCACTGGCGTATCGGGCCCGAGCGGCGCGGTAATATCCACGACCTTGATCGATTGCGATACCAATGCGGATGCAAGTCCGGTGAGAACGGATGTCTCTTTCATAGTTTCCCTCGTCTTTGCCGCTCTCGACCCAGTGTGGGTGGAGCTGCGGATTTGTGCAATGGCTTCTTTGAGCCTTGAGGAGAAGGCTATGCAATATCATATGACTTTGCAAGTATTTAAGCGGTTCTCATGCGCCGATAAACATCACAAATTGCCGTGAAATCTTTTTTAAGCGGGCTTTCCTTGCGGCGCCGGAATGGGGCGCCACAACAAGAAATATATGCATTTAGAAATAATTTGGCAGTGAGGTCGTTTTCTGCCCGGAGAAAAGGACGTTTCGCGGTCATTCGCAGAGCTTTTGGACAATTTATTTAAGGCTTGAAATATTTTCCGGCAAACGCGATTCTTAGAGCACGGATTTTGGCTCGATTCCTGAGCCTGACCAGCGTGCTTTGAATAAAGGAAATGGGCGTGTCGGTGGATTTCGAGATCATAGTCAGCGACGATCATGAAAGCGAAAAGCCGGAACTGCGTCTCTGGCTGCGCATGCTGTCCACCACCAAGCTGGTCTCGCAGGAAATCCGGCGGCGTCTGCGCAATGAATTCGGCGCGACACTGCCGCAATTCGATTTGCTGGCGCAGCTCTATCGCGAGCCGGAAGGCTTGCGGCTGGGGGAACTGTCACGCCGCACGATGGTAACCAATGGCAATGTCACCGGTCTGGTGGAACGGCTGGAAACCGAAGGTCTGGTGAAACGTGAGACGCCGGGCGCCGATCGTCGCGTCACGGTGGCCCGTCTGACGGATCAGGGCATTTCGGTGTTCAGCCAGATGGCCAAAGCCCATGAAGGCTGGTTGCGGGAAATGATGGCCGATGTCGATCACGATATCATCCAGACCCTGCTGGCCGATCTCGATCCGCTGAAGAAGTCGGTGCGAAACCATCTTTCCGGGGCGGAAGACGAATAAGCCGTCTCCCGCCTGCCGGTTTTTATTTTGCCTGATCACTTGTTGCAAACATGGGGCCGCCCTTGATCGACGGGAAGCCATAGCCGTTGACCAGAACCAGATCGATATCGTCGGAATGGCGCGCAATGCCTTCTTCAAGCAGGGCTTGCCCTTCATGCGCCATGGCGGCGAGCAGACGCTGCATGATCGCTTCATCGCTGAAACTACGCGGAACAATGGCGTTTCGCGCACGGTAATCATCGATCAATGCGTGGACGTCCGGATCGTTTGTGCGAACACCATCCGCATAGCGATACCAGCCGAGGCCAGCCTTGCGGCCAAAACGCCCGGCTTCGCATAATTTGTCGGCAACATCGAAATAGGGAAGGTTTGGGTCGCGGCTTGCTGCCGCTCTCTTGCGCCGCGCCCAGGCAATTTCCAGCCCGGCCATGTCGTAAACCGCGAAAAGCCCCATCGGAAAGCCATAGGCTTCCATGGCGCGATCGATATCTTCGGGATAGGCGCCTTCGGCCAGCATTTTCTCGGCTTCCGTGCGATAGGCCGAAAACATCCGGTTGCCGATGAAGCCTTCGCAGACACCGGTGACGATGGGCAGCTTCTTGATCTTGCGGGCAAAAGCGATGCCGGTTGCAAGCGTCTCATCGGACGTTTCCGCGCAGCGCACCACTTCCAGAAGCCGCATGATATTGGCTGGCGAGAAGAAATGGAGCCCCAGCACCTGGTCGGTGCGGTTGGTGACGGCGGCCAGCTCATCCGGATTGAGATAGCTCGTATTGGTCGCCAGAATGGTTGCCGCAGGCAGCAACGCGTCAAGCTCGCGGAACAGCGAGGCCTTGACGGTGAAATCATCGAAGACGGCTTCGATGACGAGATCGGCATCGGCCAGTGCGGACATGTCGGCGCTGACGGAGAGCTTCGCGCGTTGCGCGTCAGCGGCCTCAGCGGAAAGCGTGCCGGTATCGACAGCCTTCTGGATCATATCGCTGATCCGCGCATGGCCCTTGGCGGCTGCCTCCGCAGTCGTTTCATAGCCGATGACCTTGTAACCAGCAGCAAGACAGGTGACGGCGATGCCCGATCCCATCAGGCCGGTTCCGGCGATGCCGATACTGGAAAGAACACGAGGCTTTGCCTCCATGCCGTCCACTTTTCCAGCGGCGCGTTCGGCAAAGAACAGATGCCGCAAGGCGGCAGCCTCTTCGCTGTCGCGCAGGCGGATGAAGGTTGCGCGTTCTTCGGCCAGACCTTCGGCAATAGAGGCCGTTGTGGAAAGCTGCACCAGCCGCGCGGCTTCGCCGGGAGCCGTAGCGCCGCGTGCCTTTTTCAGGATTTTGGCCTTGGCTTGTTCAAAGGCTGTAGCATCCGGCGCGGTAACCGACAGATCGCCGGTCCGACGCAACGGCTTGCCGATCAGCGCATTGGCGAGCGCGATGGCGTCGGCCACAAGGTCGCCGACCGATATCTGGTCAATGAGGCCCAATTGCTGCGCTTCGTCCGGGGCGATCTGGCGTCCGGTGGCGATCATGTCGAGCGCTGCCAGCGGTCCGATCAATCGGGGCAGGCGCTGCGTGCCGCCAGCGCCGGGCACGATCCCGAGCTTGACCTCCGGCAGGGCAAAGGATGCGCTGGTCGATGCGATCCGCGCGTGAGCGGCAAGTGCAACCTCCAGTCCGCCGCCCAAAGCGGGACCGTTGATTGCGGCCACCACGGGCTTGTCAGCGCTTTCGATGAGCGTGATGACATCCGGCAATGTCGGTTCGACCGGCGGCTTGCCGAATTCGCGAATATCCGCCCCGCCGATGAAGATCTTGCCAGCGCCGCTCAGCACGGTAGCGCGGATCGCCGCGTCTTCTGACGCATGGCGAATGGCTGCGGCAAAACCTTTGCGCACCTCGGCGGAGGTGGCATTGACCGGCGGGTTATCGACCGTGACGACAAGAATGCCATCGACAACCGTGCCTGTCACAGCGGCGGAGAATTCGCTTCTATCGGTCATGGCGGTCTCAGTCCGGTATAACGGCAAAAGCCTGTATTTCGATCTTGGCCCGGTCTTCGACCAGCGCGACAACCTGCACCGCCGCCATGGCGGGGAAGTGCTTGCCGATCACATCACGATAGGCGCGACCGATGCCTTTCAGATTGGCGGTATATTCAGCCTTGTCGGTGAAATACCAGGTCATGGAGGCGATATGCTCCGGCCTGCCGCCAGCTTCCGCCAGAATGGCGACAATGTTTTTCAATGTCTGCTCGGTCTGCTCGACGAAATCGTCGGTCTCGAACTGTTGCTGTTCGTTCCAGCCGATCTGGCCGCCGATATAGACGGTGCGCCCACGCGCTTCAACGCCATTGGCATATCCGATGGGGCGGGCCCAGCCTTGCGGCTGCAGTGTCTTATGCATGTTGTGTCTCCAGAAAATACGTGCGGGGGCAGGCGTTAATTCGCCTTCAGCAGTTCGCGCGCGATAATGAGTTTCTGCACTTCCGTTGCGCCCTCATAGATGCGAAGTGCGCGTATCTCGCGATAAAGCCGCTCGACGATTTCGCCGCTTTTCACACCGCGACCGCCAAACATCTGCACGGCCTTGTCGATGGTTTGCTGGGCGTTTTCCGTCGCAACCATCTTGGCCATGGCGGCTTCCTTGGTGGTGTTCAGCTTCTGAACGTCGCGCCGCCATGCTGCGCGATAGGTCAAAAGTGCTGCGGCGTCGATATCGGTCGCCATGTCGCCAAGCGTGGCCTGCGTCAGCTGCAAGTCGGCCAAAGCGCCGCCGAACATCGGACGCGACCGCGCATGGGACAGCGCCTCGCTGGCTGCACGACGCGCAAAGCCAAGCGCTGCTGCCGCAACCGATGCGCGGAAAATATCAAGCGTGCGCATGGCGATCTTGAAGCCTTCGCCCGGCGCGCCGAGGCGGCGCGAGGCCGGGATACGGCAGTTGTCGAAGCGGATCGTCGCCAGCGGATGCGGCGCAATCACAACGATGCGCTCCGCGATGGAAAAGCCGGGATCGGTGGCGAACACGACAAAGGCCGAAATGCCCCGCGTGCCGGGCGCTTCGCCGGTGCGGGCAAAGACGGTGTAGACATCGGCGATGCCCCCATTGGAAATCCAGGTCTTTTCACCGTCGAGCACATAGTCATCGCCGTCGGCTTTAGCGGCGCAGCTCATCGCCGCCACATCGGACCCTGCCAGTTTTTCCGACAGGGCAAAGGCCGAAATCCATTCGCCGCTTGCCACTTTCGGTAGCACGGCCTGCTTGAGCTCGTCCGATGCGGTGAGGCTGATCGCGCCGGTGCCAAGGCCCTGCATGGCAAAGGCGAAATCGGCAAGACCATCGTGATAGGCCAGTGTCTCGCGGGCAATACAAAGTTTGCGGGAATCGATCCCTTCGCCGCCCGTCAGGCTGACGGCTGCTTCCAGCAGCCCGGCTTTGCCCAGCGCTTTCACCAAAGCGCGGCAGGCATTGTCCGTGTCGCTGTGATCGACATCGGCCAACGCCGGGCTTTGAGCAAAGGCATCCAGTTTTGCGGCCCAATCGGCATGAGCTTTGTCAAAAAACGGCCAGTCGAGATGCTCCCGCGTCAGCGGCAGTGCTGCGGAACTTTCCATCATCAGTTCCCCTCGAAAACGGGCTTCTGCTTGGCTGCGAAAGCCTCGAAGGCACGGCGGAAATCCTGCGTCGCCATGCAGATCGCCTGCGCCTGCGCTTCCGATTCCACCAGTTCTTCAATGCCCATGGCCCATTCCTGATTGAGCATGGTTTTGGTCATGCCATGCGCGAACCATGGACCGTCGGCAATATTGCGCGCCAGCGCTTCGGCCTTGCCCAGAAGATCGCCCTGCGGGTGCAGCGCGTTGAAAAAGCCCCAGCGTTCGCCTTCGTCTGCGCTCATGAAGCGCCCGGTATAAAGCAGTTCCGATGCGCGGCCCTGACCGATCAGTCGCGGGAGAATGCCGCATGCGCCCATATCGGCGCCAGCAAGGCCGACGCGGGTGAAGAGGAAAGCCGTCTTTGCTTCCGGCGTGGCGATGCGCAAATCCGAGGCCATGGCCAGAATGGCACCAGCGCCAGCGCAAATGCCATCAACGGCGGCAATGATCTGCTGCGGACATTTGCGCATGGCCTTGACGACATCGCCGGTCATGCGCGTGAAAGCCAGAAGATCGGGCATTGTCATATGGGTCAGCGGTTCGATGATCTCGAACACATCGCCGCCCGACGAAAAGTTTCCGCCAGCGCCGGTCAGCACGATGGTGCGCACATCGGAGGCATAGACGAGATTGCGAAACAGATCGCGCAGCTCGGCATAGCTTTCAAATGTCAGCGGGTTTTTCCGGTCCGGGCGGTTCAGGGTCAGCGTGGCAACGCGACCGTCTTCGCTTGTTTGCCATAGAAAATGCGTGGCCTGATAGTCCTTGAAAGGCTTCAGATTGCTCGCCATCGAAGTCGTGCCGTCGGTCATCCTGCCATTACCTCCCCACCGGCGATTGCAATCGCCTGTCCAGTTATCGATTGCGCGCCGGGCGATGTGAGCCACAGCACGGTTTCAGCCACCTCTTCTGGCTGTATCAGGCGTCCCTGCGGGTTCGCCTTGACGAATTCTGCCAGAACATCTTCCTCCGACCGTCCGGTCTTGGCGACAATGGCCGCAATCGAGCGTGAGATGATCGGCGTATCGGTAAAACCGGGGCAAACGGCGTTGACCGTCACGCCCTTGCGGGCGAGTTCCAGCGCCAGCGCGCGGGTCAGACCCACGACCCCGTGCTTTGCGGCGCAATAGGCCGAGACATAAGCATAGCCGCTCAGGCCCGCCGTGGAGGCGATATTGATGATGCGCCCGCCTTTGCCGCCCGCCTTGATGTCATCGAGGGTCGCCTGCGTCACATTGAAAACGCCTGTCAGATCGACATCGAGAACGCGGCTCCACATGTCGAGACTGGTTTTCTCAAACGGCGCGCTCGGTGCTTCTCCGGCATTGTTGATAAGAATGCTGACAGGCCCGAATGCGGCGCGCGCGCTGTCCAGCCCGGTTGCGATGGCTTCGCGGTTGGTCACATCGAACCCATCGGCAATAAAGCACCGTTGCCAGTCCAGAAGGGCGGCGGATGCTTCCAGCGGTTCGCGGCGGCGACCCGCCAGGGTCACATTTGCCCCGGCGCGCGCAAGACCGACCGCGATAGCGGCGCCGATGCCGCTACCGGCGCCGGTGACCAGCGCATGCTTGCCGGAAAGGGCAAGGCCAACAGCGGCATCGTTCATCGCAATCTCCCGTTACTTCGCACCTTGCGGCGCAGCTGCGGCGCGGGCGAGATTGGCTTCATACTGATATTTGGCGGAGCGATATTGCTTCGGCCATGCGATCGAGTTGATGCCGATTTTTGCCGCTTCATGCAATGCCCAGGACGGGTCGGCAAGATGCGGTCGGGCCACGGCGCAGAGATCGGCGCGGCCAGCCGCGATGATCGAATTGGCATGATCGGCTTCCGAAATCGCACCGACGGCAATGGTCGGAATGTGGATTTCGTTGCGGATCTTGTCGGAGAACGGGGTCTGGAACAGACGGCCATAAACCGGCTTTTCTTCCTTCCAGACCTGTCCTGACGAACAGTCGATCAGATCGGCGCCAGCAGCCTTGAACATGTCGGCAAAGATCGCAGCATCTTCCGGCGTGTTGCCGCCTTCAAACCAGTCGTGACAGGAAAGACGAACCGAGATCGGTTTGTCCTGCGGCCAGACTTCGCGGATTGCGTGGAAGACTTCCAGCGGATAGCGCGCGCGGTTTTCGTAACTTCCGCCATATTCATCCTCGCGCCGGTTGGTGAGCGGCGAGAGGAAGCTCGACAGAAGATAGCCGTGTGCACAATGCAGCTCCAGCCAATCGACGCCCGCTTCTGCGGCGCGTTTGGTGGCGGCGACAAAATCCGCTTTGACCCGGTCCATGTCGGCGCGGTCCATCGCCTTCGGCGTCTGGCTGTGCTTGAGATAGGGCAGGGCGGAAGCAGACAGAAGCGGCCATGAACCCTCTTCCAGCGGCTGATCGATCCCTTCCCAGGCAAGCTTGGTTGCGCCTTTACGTCCGGCATGGCCGATCTGCATGCCAACCTTGGCATTGCTGTTGCCATGGATGAAATCGACAACGCGCTTCCAGCCTTCGGCCTGCGCATCGTTCCAGATGCCGAGACAGCCCGGCGTAATCCGCGCATCGGGCGACACGCAGGTCATTTCGGCAAAGACCAGTCCCGCGCCGCCCATGGCGCGGCTGCCGAGATGCACCATATGGAAATCGTCGATCAGGCCATCGGTCGCGGAATACATGGCCATCGGCGACACGACGATGCGGTTTGGCAATGTCACGCCGCGCAGCTTGTAGGGCGTGAACATCGGCGGCAGGCAACGCTCGTCTTCCGTCACGTTCAGCCCCTGCTTGCGGGCGAACCAGCGCTCATAGCCTTCCAGCCAGTTCTTGTCGCGCAGGCGCAGATTTTCGTGGCTGATGCGTTGCGAGCGCGTCAGCATGGAATACATGAACTGTTCCGGCTCCAGCGTGTCGGCATAACGTTGGCCGACGACCTCGAACCATTCCATGGCGTTGCGCGCGGCGTTTTGAATGCGTGCAACATCGACCCGGCGGATTTCCTCATAGGCATGCAGGACTTCAGGAATGCCTTCCTTGCCGTGACCGAGTTTCTGGAACTGGTTGGCCAGTTCAATCGCGTCGTCGATGGCAAGTTTGGTGCCCGAGCCGATGGCGAAATGCGCGGTATGGGCCGCATCACCCATCAGCACCACATGGGAATTGCCGTTGAAGTGGCTCCACTTTCCGCAAATCAGGCGGTTGAAGTTCAGCCAGGCCGAGCCGCGCATATGGCGCGCATTGGTCATCAGCGGTACGCCTTCCAGCGTTTCCGCAAAAAGCTTTTCGCAGAAATCGATGGATGCGGTCTGGTCCATCTGGTCCAGTCCATGCGCCAGATAGGCTTCCTCGGTAGTTTCGATGATGAAGGTCGAGGTCTTGTCGTCGAACTTGTAGATATGCGCCTGGAACCAGCCGTGATCGGTCTTGCGGAAATCGAAGGTAAAGGCGTCGAACAGCTTTTCCGTACCGAGCCAGATATAGCGATTGGGCCGAACGATCAGATCGGGTTCGAACACGTCCTCATAGCGATTGCGAATGCGGGAGTTCAGGCCGTCCGAAGCGATGATGAGATCGGCGTCCGGGAAATCGAGATCGCTTTCCACGTCGGTTTCAAACTGAAGCTTCACGCCCAGCGCTTCGCAGCGCAGCTGAAGAATGTTGAGCAGGCGCTTGCGCCCGATGCCGACGAAGCCGTGGCCACTGGTGCGCTGGCGCGTGCCCTTGAACAGAACCTCGATATCGTCCCAGTGATTGAAGGCGTCCTGTATTTCAGCCGCACTTTCCGGGTCCCAGACCTTCATGGATTCCATGGTCGCGTCGGAAAACACCACGCCCCAGCCGAACGTGTCGTAAGGGCGGTTCCGCTCCACGACCGTAATGTCATGTTCCGGATGAAGTTTTTTCATCAGAAGGCCGAAATAAAGGCCGGCCGGACCTCCTCCAATACACACGATACGCATGTTGAGTTCCCTTTCCGATATGCTGCCGACCGATATTTGCCGAACGGAGCCGGTTAATTATTTTAAGCTTAAAATATAATTAGGGGTTCTGGCGCGTCAAGCGAAAAAATCATAGTCTTTCCCACATCGCGTTTGGGAGGCGAGAAAATGCGCCCAAACAGAAATATGCAAATGCAATAATTATAATCGTTCTGAAAAGCGCTATTGACACAGTTTAGAATTGGAAAATATGCTGATGCAAATGAATTGATATTCCGGCGAACGGAAAAGGGGAATTGTCATGGCGGAGCGCTCATTCGCCCGTGAGGTCGAGGATCTGAAGCTCGGCGAAGGCGATATTTTCAGTGGCGAGGGCATTCTCGCCATCACCAAGGCGCTGTTGCAGTCAGGCGTGTCCTATGTCGGCGGCTATCAGGGCTCGCCGATTTCGCACTTGATGGACGTTCTCGCCGATGCGAAGGACGTGATGGAAGATCTCGGCGTTCATTTCGAATCGTCCGCATCGGAAGCTGCGGCTGCGGCCATGCTTTCCGCTTCCGTGATGTATCCGGTGCGCGGCGCAGTAACGTGGAAATCGACGGCTGGCACCAATGTCGCCTCCGACGCCCTGTCCAACCTTGCCTCTGGCGGGGTGACTGGTGGCGCGCTGGTCATCATCGGCGAGGATTACGGCGAAGGCTCCTCCATCATGCAGGAGCGCAGCCACGCCTATGCGATGAAATCGCAAATGTGGCTTTTGACGCCGCGGCCCAATCTGCCTTCGATCGTGGAAGCCGTTGAAAAAGGCTTCGAACTGTCGGAAGCCTCCAACACGCCGGTCATGTTGCAGGTGGGCATTCGCAGCTGCCATGTGCATGGTCAGTTTGTGGCGAAGGATAACAAGCGGCCCGCCCACACGCTGGCCGAAGCGCTGGAAAATCCAAGGCGCGATGTGAACCGCATCGTCCTGCCGCCTGCATCTTTCCTGCACGAGAAGGAAAAGCTCGAAAAGCGCTGGCCCGCAGCCGTCGAGTTTGTCAAAGCCAATCGTCTCAATGAATATTTCGGCCCGAAAGAGGGCGATGTTGGCATCATCCTGCAAGGTGGGCTTTACAACAGCGCCATGCGGGCCCTGCAGCAAATGGGGCTGGCCGATGTTTACGGCGAAAGCCGCGTTCCGCTCTATGTGATGAATGTCGCCTATCCGATGATAGACGATGAAGTCATCGACTTCGTCGCCGGCAAGAAAGCCGTGGTGATGCTGGAGGAGGGCGCGCCTGAATATATAGAGCAGGCGCTGCATACGCTGCTGCGCCGCCGTGATATCCAGACGAAACTGACCGGCAAGGATGTGCTGCCGCTGGGCGGAGAATACACAACGCCCGTGCTTTTGAAGGGTCTGACGGCATTCTTCGATGCGCATGCGCCCCAATTGCTCGGCAACCGTCCGCCGCTGCCCGATCCATCGCCGGTTCTGGCCGATGAGCGCGTCAAGGCGCTGGCAGAAGTGGTGCCGCCGCGCCCCGCCGGTTTCTGCACCGGTTGCCCGGAGCGCCCGATCTTCGCCGCCATGAAGCTGGTGGAAAAGGAGCTGGGCGAGCATCACGTGTCTGCCGATATCGGCTGCCACCTCTTTTCCATTCTGCCGCCGTTCAATCTCGGTGGCACGACCATGGGTTATGGCCTTGGCCCGGCCTCGGCTTCCGCTTTCAATGTGCCTGCGGGCAAACGCTCCATTTCGGTGATGGGCGATGGCGGTTTCTGGCACAACGGTCTCGCCACTTCAGTCGGCAATGCCGTTTTCAACAAGCAGGATGGCGTCATCCTTGTGGTCGACAATTACTATTCGTCGGCGACGGGCGGTCAGGATGTGATGTCCTCCAGAGCGATCAATCCGCGCCGCAAGACCAACAATTCCATCGTCGATGCAGTCAAGGGAATTGGTGCGGGCTGGGTTCGCCAGATCGACCACACCTATGACGTTGCCAAGATGCGCGACACGCTGAAGGAAGCGCTGACGACGGAAGAAAAAGGCCCAAAGATCATCGTGGCGTCGTCGGAATGCATGCTCAACAAGCAGCGCCGCGTGAAGCCGCAATTCGCCAAGGCCGTCAAGGACGGCAAGCGGATGGTCAAGCAGCGTTTCGGCGTCGATGAAGATGTCTGCACCGGCGATCACGCCTGTATCCGCCTGTCGGGTTGCCCGTCGCTTTCGGTGAAGCATACCGACGATCCGCTGAAGGACGATCCGGTCGCGGCCATCGACAATTCCTGCGTCGGTTGCGGCAACTGCGGTGAAGTTTCGGAAGCGGCGGTTCTGTGCCCGTCCTTCTATCGCGCCGATGTCATTCACAATCCGACGGGTTGGGACAAGTTCATGCATCGCCTGCGCTCCGGTGTCATTGGCTGGCTGCAAAAGCGCCGCCGCGCGTCGCGCATCGTCTTTGCGGATTGAGGAACAGGTCATGGCCACACTGAATGCATCGCCGTCCGCTCTTCTGTCGCAGGACAAACCACTGTCAATTGCCATTCTCGCCATGGGCGGGCAGGGCGGTGGCGTTCTGGCCGACTGGGTTGTCGCGCTTGCGGAAGCCAATGGCTGGGTCGCGCAGACAACTTCCGTGCCCGGCGTGGCGCAAAGAACCGGTGCGACGATCTATTATCTCGAACTGTTGCGGGCCCGCGAAGGGGCGCATCCGATCCTGTCGCTGATGCCGACGCCGGGCGACGTCGATATCGTCATTGCGGCTGAACTGATGGAAGCGGGGCGCTCGGTTCTGCGCGGTCTCGTGACGCCAGACAAGACCTTGCTCATCACCTCCACCCATCGCTCCTTTGCGGTGGGCGAAAAGGAAAAGCCGGGCGATGGCATCGGCAATCCGGTGGTCGTCGAGGACGCAACAGCCTTTGCCGCGCGCAAGACCATCGCCTTTGACATGGAAGCGCTGGCAACGAAAAGCGGCAGCGTGGTGTCTTCAGCTCTGTTCGGCGCGCTTGCGGCTTCCGGCGCTTTGCCCTTCGACAAAGCCGCTTTTGAAACGACGATCAAGTCTGGCGGCAAAGGCATTGAGGCCAGTCTCAGAGCTTTTGAAGCTGCCTATCAGCGCGCGCTTGGCGGCGCGAATGACAAGCTGGCGGCAACGCCCGCAAAGCGGCTCGACCCTCTGCCCGAACGGTCCGATCATCCAGCGCTGGATAGGCTTATCCAGCGCATTCGCAGCGAGTTTCCGGGTGAATGCCATCCGATGTTTTTCGCAGGCATCAAGAAACTTACCGAGTTTCAGGACCCGGCCTATGCGGATGAATATTTGACCCGCTGCGCTGCCTTGCTCAAGGCCGATCGCGATAATGGCGGTGCGGCGCATGGTTTTGCCTTCACCGAACAGGCGGCAAAATATGTCGCTGTCGCCATGGCTTATGACGATGTGGTCCGGGTGGCGGATATCAAGGTGCGCGGCTCGCGGTTCGAGCGGGTGCGCAAGGAAATCGGCCTCAAGAAGGACCAGATCGCCTATACGACCGAATATATGCACCCGCGCATGGAAGAAGTGTGCGGCACCTTGCCGAAAGGCATCGGCGCATGGATTGAAAATCGCCCCAAACTCTTCGCGTGGCTCGACAAGCGTGTCAGCAAGGGTCGCCGGGTAAACACGGGAACGCTGTTCTGGTTCACCGGGCTTTATGTCGTTTCGGGCCTGCGTCGTTTCCGGCGCGGCAGCCTGCGCCATCAGCGTGAGGTCGAACATCGTGAAGCCTGGCTGGCACAGGCGCTGGCTGTCTTGCCCAAGAACTATGATCTCGCGGTCGAGGTTCTTAGTTGCCGTCGTCTGGTCAAGGGCTACTCCGATACGCATTCGCGTGGCCTGTCGAAATTTGACCGTGTCCTATCCGCCTTGCCTGTTCTGACTGAGCGGGACGACGGCGCGGCCTGGCTCCGGCGTCTGCGGCAAGCCGCCCTGCTGGACGAACAGGGCATCGCGCTCGATGGCGCGCTGAAGACAATCGCGACGCTCTGACAAAGAGCGCGCCCCGCCAATTCAAAATAAAAGGGGAAAGCTATGTCTCAAGCCCAGAGCATAGACGCGCCGGCTGTTGCCGGAAAGGAAATATCGGCAGGCAAAAGCCTGCTCGTCGTCGGCCTGTGCTGGCTCGCGATTTTCGCGGAAGGCTATGATGTCGGTGTCATCGGGGCCATTCTGCCCGCCTTGTCGGTCGATCCGGTCTGGCAACTGACGCCGATAGAGCTTGGTGCCATCGGCAGTTACACGGTGATCGGCATGCTGATCGGCGGCATTCTTGCTGGCACGTTGAGCGAGCTTCATGGACGCAAACCGCTGTTCATCGCCTGCATCACCCTGTTTTCGCTGTGCATGATCGTCAGCGCCATGGCGCCGTCCCCGTTCATCTTCGGATTGAGCCGGTTCATTTCGGGCATCGGTCTTGGCGGGATTATTCCGGTCGCAGCCGCGCTGACAGTGGAATATTCCCCGATCAAGAAGAAGAGCTTCAACTACGGTCTCATGTATTCGGGCTATTCAATGGGATTGCTTGCCGCAGCCTTGTGCGGTCGCGGTTTTCTTGAAGCGCATGGCTGGCGCACCATCGTGCTGATCGGCGCCATCCCGCTGCTGTTTGTCCCGATCTTCCTCGCATTCCTGCCGGAAAGCGTGGAATCGCTGGTCCAGCGCGGCAAGCATGATGCGGCGCGCAAGACGGCGGCACGCATGGGCGTTGGCGTTCCGGCGGCGATTGTCCGCAAGCATGGCAAGGTTGGCTGGCGCACGGTGTTCGGTGAAATCTTCTCCCCGAAAAAGGCGTTCGAAACCGCCTGCTTTTGGATCGCGCTCTTCATGGGTCTGCTGCTGGTTTATGGCCTCGCACAATGGCTGCCGCAGATCATGCGCAAGAACGGTTACGACCTCGGCAACAGCCTGCTGTTCCTCGCGGTCTTCAGTCTCAGCTCGGCAATCGGCGGTATTGTGCTTGGCACTTGGGCGGATCGCTTCGGTGTGCGCCGCACGGTCGCCTGTTCCTATGCGCTGGGTGCGCTCGGCATTGTGGCGCTTGCCTTCAAGGGTTCGCTCCTGATGAATTATGTGTTTGTGGCCATTGCCGGTTTCGGCACCGTGTCGGCATCGCTGGTTCTGACAGGCTTTCTGGCCCAGCGGCTCGATTCCTCGATTCGCTCCGCCGGAACTGGCTGGGCGCTGAGCTTCTCGCGCATTGGTGCGCTGTCGGGCCCGCTTCTGGGCGGCTTGATCGCAAGCCTCAATGTCGGCCCGCAGTGGAACTTCTATATCTTTGCTATCGTTGCCGCTTTGGCAGCTGTGGCAACCGCGCTGATCCCGTCACGCTCGACGGATTGATGGTCTGACAATTCCGGCTCGCTTTCTTGAAGCGGGCCGGTTTAAAGTTCGTTTTTACGGATATTGCGCAGCATTTTCTGCAAGGTGCCGACAAAGGCGCGATGCTCGTCTTCATCGATGCCTTCAAACAATTGCAACAGCAGATCATACATGACCGGCCATGCTTCGTTGAAGATGTTGCGGCCTTCTTCGGTCATCGAAATATCGCGGATGCGCATGTCTTCTGCGCGTGCCTGACGGCGGATGTACCCCTGCTCTTCAAGCGAATCGAGCGTGCGGCTCATCGTTGATTGTTCGGTCACGGTAAAGACCGCAAGCTCGTTGATCGTCGCCGAAGGGGTGACACTCAAGACGGCAAGCGTGCGCAATTTGACCGTCGTGATCTGGCGGCCTTTCAGCGCTTCCGCAAGGTTTGCATTATAGCGCGCCATCAGGCGGTTCATCAGGTAGGGCGCAAAACTGTTCAGGCCGATCTCGCCCAGCGAACGCGCGGGGTTCTCCTCCTGATGCTCGGAAGCCAGAACCGTACCTGAGAAGCGTTCCTCCATGAATTCCCTCGTCATCGATCATGGTTGCAACAGTCATGCGCCGGATGCATTTTGGCATCAGGCGCAACAAGGCGCTCTCATCGGTGTTAATATCGGTTGCGGAAAGATGCCAGTGAAAAGCGAGCCTGAAACGACAATCGCATCGACCTTCCCGCCCAGATCTCTGAAAACACCGCCGGTTTGACCGTCGGATCGCAGGTTGGTGTTAGGGGCAGAGAAATTGGACGGCGCGGCTTTCGGGATCGCAAAGCGTATCGATCACATTGCAATGATGCGTGCTGTCGATTTCCCAGGCGCTGGTCTCGATCCCCAATCCGTACCAGATGTTTGCCAGCAGCGTATTTTGCCGCCTGAATTCCATCAGCTCGTCGCCGCCGACACAGCAATGCACGGCGATGTCCGTGCGCGGGCGCTGGAGAGCTGCGCTTTCCGCGACAGCTTCTGCGGCATCCATATGGAAAATATCGTTCATTGCGGTCTTGAGCAGCGGGCGCAGATCATGCAGCCCGCTGATTGAAAGAACACGCCTGATCCGTTCTGCCGTTGCGGCGGCAATGGGCGCGTTTTCGCAGGCCATGCGGCTGACCAGATGCCCCCCGGCTGAATGGCCGGTCAAGGCAATGTCGCCGTCCACTTCCTGCGCCAGATGGTCGAGGAAGCGACCGATTTCCAGCGTGATGCCGGAAATCCGTGTTTCGGGGCAGAGCGTATAGCTTGGCATGGCCACGCGATAACCGCGCGCAAGCGCGCCTTGCGCCAGATGCGACCAGAAACTTTTATCCAACCCCTTCCAATAGCCGCCATGGACATACACAACGGTGCCCTTGGCCGAGCCGTCCGGCAGGAAAAGATCGTAGTGGTTGCGTGCGCCGTCGCCATAGGCAATGTCGGGTATCAAACGGCCCTGATCGCGCATTTTTTCGCGAAAGCTGGAGGCCAGTTCCGTCCAGCGCGGCGGATAGCTGGCGGAATCGCTGATAGCTTTCATATTGTCATAGGCGGTATCGAAGTCGTGAAGCACTGAATTCTCCTGCATATCCATGCGCAAGCCGCGTCAGGCGCGGGCTTCGCTAGCCGCCTGCGCACGCAGGGCGGATCGCTGCAATTTTCCGGATTCCGTCTTGGGCAGGCTGGAAACCCAGCATATCACGCGCGGATATTTATAAGGCGCGAGTTCGCTTTTGACATGGCTTTGCAGAGTTTCCTGCAAGTTCTGGTCGCCATTATAGCCCTCGTTCAGCACCACATAGGCTTTTACGATGCAGCCCCGTTCGTCATCGGGCGCTGCCACCACGCCGCATTCCGCCACGGCCGGATGCGCGAGCAGGCTGGCCTCGACCTCCGGTCCGGCAATGTTGTATCCGGCGGAAACGATCATGTCGTCATTGCGGGCCTGATACCAGAAATAACCGTCCTCATCCATGACATAGGTATCGCCGGTAATGTTCCAGCCGTTCTCGACATATTTGGTCTGGCGCGGGTCGGCCAGATATTTGCAGCCGAGCGGCCCGCGAACGGCAAGGCGTCCGGGCGTGCCGGGCGCGCATTCCTGCCCGTTGTCATCGATCACGCGCGCTTCATAGCCGGGGATTGGCTTGCCAGTCGCGCCGGGGCGAATATCCTTTTCCGGCGCGGAGATGAAGATATGCAGCATTTCCGTGGCACCGATGCCGTCCGCCAGCGAAAGCCCGGTGGCGCGTTTCCACGCTTCGAAAGTGGGGAGCGGGAGGGCCTCACCGGCTGAAACACATTTGCGCAGCGAGGAAAGATCATATTGATCGATCTTTGAAAGCACGGCGCGGTAAGCGGTCGGCGCGGTGAAACAGACAGTCGGCTTATATTCGCCGATGGCGAGCGCCAGATCATGCGGCGCGGTCTTTGCCGGAAGCACTGTGGAAGCGCCAATTCGGAACGGAAACAGGACCAGCCCGCCAAGACCGAAAGTGAAAGCCAGTGGCGGCGAGCCAATGAAGATGTCGTCTTCAGTCGCGTCCAGAATGTGATGCGCATAGCAGTCACAAACGATCAGCAGGTCGCGGTGGAAATGGATGGTCGCCTTCGGCAGGCCAGTGGTGCCGGATGTAAAACCGAGCAGGCAAGGATCATCGCCGCGTGTCGCGACCGCCTCGAAATCGCTGGATGCATCGGCCAGCAATGCGCCAAGCTCTCCGTCTGCATTGCCTTCCCATGTCACCAATGTTTTGACGAAACCTGTCTGCGCCACAGCATTTTGCATTTCGCCGATCAGAGCATGATCGCAAAAGGCAATGCTGATTTCGGCCTTGTCGATGATCTGGACCAGCTCGCGGGCGCGCAAAAGCGGCATGGTCGCGACCACGACACCGCCTGCCTTGATGATCGCCATATAGAGCGCAATCTTGGTCGGGTTATTGCCCGAGCGAATCATCACGCGATTGCCGGGTTTCATGCCAAGCTTGTCGGTCAGCACATTGGCGATCTTGTTGATCATCGCGGCAAGATCGCGATAGGTCCAGCGCACGCCCGGCGCCTGCAAGGCGATGCGGTCGCCTCTGCCGTTTGCCAGATGGGCGTCCACCAGCTCGGTGGTCGCGTTCAGCTGTTCCGGGTAACCGAGTTCTTCAAGGTTGATGATATCCGGTAGAAGTTCCGCAGCCGGGAGATTATCCAGAACGAATGTGTCCACATGAGCGCTGGGGTGCATGCTCGTCTCCTGTAGTGCCAGTAATTTGCGTTCGATTGCATGGTCAAACGTGCAAGTAACGTTCCTTGATGTCCGGGGTGTTCAAAAGGGCGGCGTTGTCGCCGCTCCACACCACACGGCCTTTCTCGATGACCACGTGACGGTCGGCAAAGCGCGCCAGCGCATCGACATTCTTGTCGATGACGAGGATCGCTTCGCCCTCATCCTTGATGTTGCGCAGGCAGGACCAGATTTCTTCGCGCATCAGCGGCGACAGGCCTTCCGTCGCTTCGTCCAGCACAACCATTTTCGGATTGGTCATCAGGGCGCGACCGACCGCCAGCATCTGCTGCTCGCCGCCGGAAAGCTGGTTGCCCATATTGCGCCGTCGTTCTTTCAGGCGTGGAAACATCCGGTAGATGCTCTCCAGCGACCATTTGCATGAGCGCGCATCCGCGCGCCGGGTGGCCAGTAGGTTTTCCTCGACACTGAGCGTCGGGAATATCTGTCGTCCCTCCGGGACCAGCCCTAGCCCCTCGCGGGCTATCGCATGGGGCGGCTTGCCGGTCACGTCATGACCATTGACGATGACCTTGCCGCCCTTGGGCGGCAGCAAGCCGAAGATCGACTTGATGGTTGTCGTCTTGCCCATGCCGTTTCTGCCGAGAATGGTAACGACCTCTCCCGCGCCGACTTCAAAATCGATGCCAAAGAGAATGCGGGACTGGCCATAGGCGTTCTGAAGCCCTTCAACTTTCAGCATCAGGCGGCCTCCTCTTCACCGAGATAGGCGGCGCGTACGTCCGGGTCGGAGCGTACGGCGGCGGGTGTTCCCGATGCGATGACGCGCCCGTAGACAAGCACGCTCACCTGATCGGCCAGCGAGAAAACGGCATCCATGTCATGCTCGATCAAAACCAGCGTGTGGGTCTGGCGCAGGGAGCGCATCAATTCGACCAGCACCACGGATTCCTCGTGGCTGGTGCCAGCCAGTGGCTCGTCGAGTAGCAACATCTGCGCTTTGGTGGCAAGCGCGATGGCAATCTCAAGCTGGCGCTTTTCGCCATGCGACAGCGCTCCAGCCCGGCGATGGGCGCGGTCGTCCAGCCGCACGCGGGCAAGTGCCGCCATGGCTTGCTCGTTGATTTCGGCCTCCTTGCTCGCCGCCCGAAAGAAGCGGAAGCTTGAGCCTGATCGCGCCTGAACGGCCAGCGCAACATTGTCCAGCACGCTGAAACCTTCCAGAACCGAGGTGATCTGAAAGGAGCGCGCAAGGCCCAAGTGAACACGCGCGGGCATGGCCAGACCGGAAATGTCGCGACCGTCAAAGACGACCGAGCCACGGTCACTTTTCAGATTGCCCGAAAGCTGATGGATCAGCGTGGTCTTTCCAGCACCGTTCGGGCCGATCAGCGCGTGAATTTCGCCGCGTTTGACGGTGAGATTGACGCCGTCCGTCACCTTGAGCGCGCCGAAGCTCTTGTGCAGGTCATGGACCTGAAGCAGTTCATCCGACATCGGAACCTCCACGCAGCTTGCGGATCAAGCCGCCAATACCGTCGCGGCTGAAAAGCACGACGAGGACGAGGAAAAGGCCGAGACCGAGTTTCCAATGCTCGGAGAAATGCGCCAGCACTTCTTCCAGCACGATGAAGGCGGTTGCGCCGAGGACTGGGCCGATCAGCGTGCCCATGCCGCCCAGCACGACCATGACGATCAGTTCGCCGGAGCGCTGCCAGCTCATGAAAGCAGGTGAAACGAACTGGATCTGGTTGGCGAGCAGCACACCGGCAATCGCCGCCGCCACACCGGCAATCACATAGGCGGTGAGCTGAAACGAGAAGGGCGAGAAGCCGATGGCGCGCATGCGCACCGGATTATCCCGCGTTCCGCGCAACACACGACCGAACCGGGAATGCACCAGCATACGGAAGGTGAGAAACGCACCGACCAGCAGCGCCAGCACGAAATAGAACAGCACCAGATTGCTGGAAAGCAGCGTATTGCCGAACAGCGTGGAACGGGTCGACAGCGTCATGCCGTCGTCGCCGCCAAAGGCCGACAGGGAGACCATGAAGAAGAAGGCCATCTGACCAAAGGCCAGCGTGATCATGATAAAATAAACGCCGCTGGTTCTGAGTGAAATATAGCCCGTGACGAGCGCGAAGAGCGCTGCAGCAATGATGGCCGCGACCAGCTGCAAGATCAGATCGTCAATGCCATAGCTGGACAGGATGCCGACCGCATAAGCGCCGATCCCGATATAGGCCGCATGACCAAAGGAAACGAGCGCGCCGTAACCCATGATGAAGTTGAGCGAAAGCGCGGCCAGCGCAAAGATCATGATGCGGGTGACGATCACGAGGAGGAAGCTGTCGCCGAGAACGGAGGCAAGAAGCGGCACGATTGCAAAGGCTGCAAAGACCAGCCACAGGCCTGCATCCAGCAAAGGCGAAGCTCGGCGCTTTGCCTTTTTCGGCATGGCGGTGTCGCGCGTGCTGTTATGGGTAATCTCGCTCATCGCGTTCCTCCCTGTGCCGGGAAGAGACCTGTCGGGCGGAAATAGAGCACGGCTGCCATCAGAATATAGGTGAGCATCGGCACCAGCGTGCGGCCCATTTGGGAGGCTGCGGCGGGGTCGAGCAGGTTGCGCAGCAGCATCGGCCCGAAGGTGCGGCCAAGCGTATCGACCAGGCCGACGGCGATGGCCGCAACAAAAGCGCCGCGCACGGAACCGACGCCGCCGATCACGATGACGACGAAGGTCAGGATCAGGATGGAATCGCCCATGCCGGGATCAACCGAGAGGATGGGCGAGACCATGCCGCCGGCAAAGCCCGCAAGCATCGCGCCAAGTCCGAACACCACCATGAACAGGCGGCGGATATTGATGCCAAGGGCCGACACCATGTCGCCATTGGTGGCACCGGCGCGCAGCAGCATGCCGATGCGCGTGTGATTGACGAGGACATAGAGACCTGCCGCCGTCAGAAGCCCAGCTGCGATGATCAGCAGGCGATAGACGGGATAGCGCAGGTTTCCGAAAAGCTGGATGGAACCGGAGAGCGATTCCGGCATCGGCACGCTGAGCGGCGCTGCACCCCATATGATCTTCACCAGTTCATTCACGATCAGGATCAGCCCGAAGGTCGCCAGAACCTGATCGAGATGGCTTCGTTCATATAGTCGTCGAAAGACCAGCACTTCCAGCACGATGCCGATGACAAGCGTGACGGGAAGCGCGATCAAAATGCCGTAGAAGAAACTGCCGGTCATGGCAGTGAAACTCGCGGTCAGATAAGCGCCGACCATATAAAGCACGCCATGCGCCAGATTGATCAGGTCCATGACGCCGAAGATCAGCGTCAGCCCGGCGGCGACGAGAAAGAGCAAAATGCCGAACTGAATCCCGTTAAGGGATTGCAGTAGAAAAAGATTGAGCATGGGGGATGTCCGGAACTCGTTGTACTGAAGCCCGGGCCACGCCAGACGGGCTGGCGTGACCTGTTTCAGACTTGGAAATTGAGAAGACTGGGCTCATCGGAGCGCCCTTCTTCCACCGGGTTACATCTTGCATTCAGCTGCGTAATTGTCCTTGTAGTCGTTGAAAACTGTTTCAACGTAGGACGTGGCGAACTGGCCATCGTCACGCTTGACGACTTTGGTCAGGTAGAAATTCTGGATCGGAAAGTGGTTGTCGCCAATGCTGAATTCACCGCGCGGCGAGGTGAATTTCGCGTCTTTCATGGCGGCGCGCAACGCGTCCTTGTCGGTGATATTGCCGTTGACCTGCTTGACGGCCGCATCAATCAGCATGGCGGCGTCATAGGCCTGCACGGCATAGGTTGCCGGAACGCGCTTGAACTTGGCCTCATAGGCTGTGGCGAATTCCTTGGCGGCGGCTGAATCGAGATCCGGCGCCCAGTTCGAACCGGCGAAGAAACCGACGGCTGCGTCTTGCTGTGCGGGCAGGGTCGTTTCATCCACGGTGAATGCGGAGAGGAACGGCGTGCCTTCAAGACCGGCCTGACGATATTGCTTGACGAAATTCACGCCCATGCCGCCGGGCAGGAAAGCATAGACCGCATCCGGCTGTTCAGCGGCGATCTGCGCCAGTTCTGCCGAATAGTCGAGCTGGCCGAGCGGCACATAGATTTCCTGCGCGACTTCGTTCTTGTAGGAATGCTTGAAACCGGCCAGCGCGTCCTTGCCCGCCTGATAGTTCGGGGCGATCAGGAAAACGCGCTTGTAGTTCTGCTTTTCGGCATATTTGCCGGAAACTTCATGCATCTGGTCGTTCTGATAGGAGGTGACGAACAGATTGGCGTTGCAATCCTTGCCAGCCAGATTGGATGTGCCTGCATTGGTCGAGATCAGGAACGCGCCGGAATCGGTCGCAGGCTTGACGATGGCGTTCAGCACGTTGGAGAAAATCGGCCCGACCACAAAATCCACCTTGTCGCGCTGGATCATCTGCTGGACCTTGTTGACGCCAATATCCGGCTTCTGTTCATCGTCCTGAATGATGATTTCCGCATCGAGGCCGCCGAGCTTGTTGCCGAGCTTCTCCATGGCAAGCAGGAAGCCGTCGCGGGATTGTTCGCCCAAAAGGGCGGACGGTCCGCTGAGCGTATAGATCAAACCGATCTTGATCTTGCCGTCTTCGGCCTGCGCGGTTCCGGTTAGCATGGTTGCGGCGAGCAGCGCGAAAGCCGCTTTCGTCGAAATTTTCATAGTTCCACCTCGATTGCAGATTTTTGCTTTGTTTTCTTATTCTTTCGCATTGTCCGATGCTGGAAATGCTTATTACCCGGCAGATGTACCCCCATACCTCTGCCGGGCGGATGCATTATTCTGCTGGCGCAGGCAAAAATTCAACCTCATGTGCCGGTGCAACGCGAACTATTTCGGCAGGATCACCGACATTGTTGATGCGAACGAACAAATCCCAGAGCTTCGCAGTGGGCGAAACCCAGAAAACGCACTTCACCGGCTGTTCGGTCTTGTTGAAAATGCCATGCGACACGTTGCGCGGCAGGCAGACGAGATCGCCAGCCTCTGCAACGGCTTCCTTGCCGTCGAGAAGCAGGTCGAATCGTCCCTCCAGCACATAGATGAATTCTTCCTGCGTGGTGTGGATATGCGGCGGAACGAAGGTGCCCGGAGGAAAGGTTGCGTGCCACGACATGGAGCTTTCGCAGACATGCTTGGGTACATAGGTCTGGCCCAGGATGTGCCAGACAACACCGTCCACGGAGGAGCCGGATTTGGTCACGCCAGCTGGAAGATCAGTCACTCTCATTCCCTTTCACAATAATTACAGATGTGAGTTTTCAGGCGGTCGCCCGGGTCATTTCCCGGTTGACCTGCTGCGTTGAAAAGCCAGCCTTTGCGGCATAGCCGCGAACGATCGCCTCGCGCTCGGCAAAGCTGATGACGCCATCCAGATCGGCAACGCCAGACGGTGCGCGGCGTTCGACCTCATCGATGACGCCTTCCGGGCCGCCCAGCCTGTTAAGCCGGACGATTTCCGCCGTCGCAGGCAGGCGGATGGCCTGATAGGCGGCAAGTGCTGCGCGGCCATGTTCGGCGGAGGCCAGATGATCAGCCAGCGTACGGGCGTCGATGATCGCCTGACTGGCACCATTCGACCCCACCGGATACATCGGATGGGCGGCGTCGCCGATCAGCGCCACGCGGCCATCGGTCCACCAGCGGGCGGGGTCGCGGTCGCACATCGGATATTCGAAGAATGTATCGGTGGCGCGCACCAAAGCGGCGAGGTCCACGACATTGATGCCGAACTTTTCGACATGGGGCATCAGCTCTTCATGCGTGCCGCGACGGCTCCAGTCCTCGCGTTTCGGCGCGGGCGATCCATCGGCGCCCGGACGATAGGTGACGACCCAGTTGTTGAGAATCTTGCCGGGCGTGGTGCCTCTGGCAATTGGATAAAGCACCAGCTTATAGGTAAAACCGCCGGCGACGATCATGGTGCGACCGTCAAGGAACGGATCGCTTTCCACCGCGCCGCGCCACATCATGACGCCGTTCCATTTGAGACCGGCTTCGTTCGGGAACATCTGCCGCCGGATGACGGAGTGGATACCGTCCGCGCCGATGATGACATCGGCAGTTGCGGATGCGATTTTCGATCCTTCGGCAAAGTGAATGGTCGCCGAACCTTCATTCTGGGCATAGCCGACGCAGCGCTGGTTGGCGACGATGGCTTCTGGTCCAAGCCGCTCGATCACCGCGTCATAAAGCAGTTTCTGCAAATAGCCGCGATGGATGGAAAACTGCGGCACATCATAGCCTGCATCCATGCCGCGGGGTTCGCGCCAGATTTCCTGGCCCTGCCGTGTGGCGTAAATCAGCTCACGGGTGCGGATTCCCGTAGCGTCGAGCGCGGGCAGGAGGCCGATTTCGGCCAGTTCACGGATCGCGTGCGGAAGAACATTGATGCCAACGCCCAACTCGCGGACTTCTGGCGCTGCTTCGAAAATCTGGCAGTCAATGCCCCGTGCATGCAGCATCAGTGCCATTGTGAGGCCGCCAATGCCTCCTCCGACGATAATCGCTTTCATTCGCGGTTCCCTTTTTCGTGGCTGCTCTCTGGCGCCTGGGTCCAACGATAAAAGCGGGAACAATGCTGTCTATCACCAAAACGCCACGCCTAACAGCAAACCGCCAGAAACACGCTTTAGGGCAAAATTTTCGCGATGCTTGCGCTCTCGGCGCAGCGTGATAGTTTAATCTTAAAATAAAACGCTCTCTAAATGAGATACGGGGAATATCGTGATGCCGACTACGAGCTATATGCACCGGCTTTCGCCGTCCATCGATTCGTTCCAGGACACCATGTCCGGGCTGCTCCGGCCTTGCCGCATCTCGAAGAAATCCAGCCGGACCTACCGCACCGAAGTCGCCCACGGGCGCATGCGGCCCTTCGGCCTGACGGCAATCCGCGTCGGCGGCCATGCCCGCATCGAGGTGGACGCGCATAATGATATGACCTTGTTGCAGGTTCCGTTGCAGGGCATCTTCGTTTCACGCGACCGGCGCGGCGACGAGCTTTTGTATCAGTCGGGCATGAATGCGCAGCTGGTCGATGCGCATTCGGCCATCGACCTTGAGTTTCACCCGTCCACGCGCATGCTGATCTTCAGCCTCAACGATACCCAGATCGATATACTGGGCGGCAAGGAATTCATCGAGCAGTTTACCCATAACAAGCGGGTCGTGTCATTCGATACGCCGGTCGGCCATGCCTTCTATCATCTGGCGCATTTCGTCATGAACGAGATCGAGAAGGACAAGGAAGCTTTCTTCCATGGCGGTCTGTCGGAGCGGCTGGAGGACAGCCTGATGGCGTCACTTGCGGCGGCGCTCGATACGCAGCCGCGTGCACGACCGCTGATGAGCGCGGTGCCGAGCTATGTCCAGCGCGCCGAAAAATTCATGCTCGACAATCTCGACAAGCAGCTGACCTTGCAGGAGCTTGTCGATGCAACAGGCACCAGCGCCCGCACCTTGCACCGCACCTTCCGCAGTGTCCGGGGCAACACGCCGCTCGGTGTGTTCAAGAACATGCGGCTGGACAAGGTGCATGCGGAACTTGCCCGCGGATATGCCGGGCCCGGTGATATTACGCGCATCGCCATGGCCTGGGCTTTCAATCATATGGGCCTGTTCTCCGCCGATTACCGCCAGCGCTTTGGCTATCTTCCGTCGGAAACGGTGCGCCGCGCGCAATAGGGTTGCGGTTGCTACAAGTGGTCCTCCCGATAACAAAATGTTGCGCAATTGCGCCGGTCCGTGGCAACGGACCGTGCTTCCGTTGTGGGATCAAGCCCCTTAAAATTGGAGGTTCGAAACCGCTTCGGGAATGAACGAATGACACGACAGTTGCATCTCACCGCCTTCATGCGCCCCGTCAGCCTGCACACTGGCGCTTGGCGATATCCGGGAGCCTATCCCGACGCCAATTTCAATTTCCGCCATCTGAAGTCTTTTGCGCAGAAGCTGGAAGCCGCCAAATTCGACGCCTTCTTCATGGCCGATCATCTGGCCGTGCTGAACATGCCGGAAGAGGCGTTGAAGCGCAGCCACACCGTGACATCTTTTGAGCCGTTCACCTTACTGTCGGCGCTGGCGGCGGTGACGGATAGGATCGGTCTGGCGGCAACGGCCTCGACAACCTTCGATGAGCCTTACCATATCGCCCGGCGTTTTGCCTCGCTCGACCATATCAGTCAGGGGCGGGCGGCATGGAACATCGTCACGACCTCCAATCCCGATGCGGCGCTCAATTTCGGCAAGGAAGAGCATCTCGTTCATGGCGAGCGCTACAAGCGCGCGCGTGAATTTTTTGATGTCGTGACGGGATTGTGGGACAGTTTTGCCGATGACGCATTTTTGCGCGATCAGCAATCCGGCATCTTTTTCGACCCATCGCGTATGCATGTTCTCGAGCATAAGGGTGACGACTTCAATGTGCGCGGCCCGCTCAATATTGCGCGCCCGGTGCAGGGCTGGCCGGTGATCGTGCAGGCAGGCCAATCGGAGCCGGGACGCCAGCTGGCCGCAGAGACCGCCGAGGTTGTCTTCTGCGCGCCGCGCGGATTGTCGGATGCAAAGAAACTTTATGCTGATCTGAAGAGCCGAGTTGCAGCCGCTGGGCGAAATCCGGACCACCTCAAAATATTGCCCGCCGCCTTCATCGTGATAGGTGACACGATTGAAGATGCAAAGGAAAAGCGCGCAAAGCTTGATAGTCTGGTGCATTACGACAGCGCCATCGCATCGCTGTCGATTGCCATCGGGCACGATGTATCCGGCCTCGATCCAGATTCATATCTGCCTGAACTGCCCGATACCAATGCCAGCAAGTCGAGCCAGGAACAGGTGTTGAAGCTGGCGCGCGAAGAAAAACTGACGGTTCGCCAGCTTGCCCAGCGCTATGGCGGCTATTCGGGTCTGGCTTTTGTGGGCACGCCCGAAAGTGTCGCCGACGAGATGCAGCAATGGCTGGACGAGGCCGGTTGCGACGGCTTTACGGTGGTGTTTCCGTTCGTGCCGCAAGGGCTGGACGACGTGGTGGAAAGACTGGTGCCGGAATTGCAGCGGCGCAATATTTTCCGCAGCGATTATGAGGGTTCTACCCTGCGCGAACATCTCGGACTACCGCGCCCAAGAAACCAGTTTTTCGGATAGAAAAACCATAACGAAAACACCGCAACCGATCAGGCGTGATCGGCTACGGTGTTGTCAGTTTCGCTCGGCTCGGATCAGTTTGCTGCACCAAAGACGCTGTAGCAATTGCGTCCCTTGCCCTTGGCCTGATAGAGCGCGATGTCGGCATTGCGCGCCAGATCCTGTGGGGTGACGCCGTCACGCGGCGCAACCACCGCGCCGATGCTGGCAGAAACATCCAGAACGATGCCGTGAATGATAAACGGTTCGCGGAATGCGTCGACAATCTTTGCTGCAACGGTTTCAATCTCGTCTGGGCCGCTTAACGTTGGCAGAACGACAGCAAATTCATCGCCGCCAACCCGGACCGGCAGATCGCTGGCGCCAAGAGTGGAGCGCAGACGCCGCGCGGCCTCAATCAGCAGTGCATCGCCCATAATATGTCCATGCGTGTCGTTCACGGCCTTGAAGCGGTCGAGATCGATCAGCAGCGCGCCGACGGATTTTCCCTGCTTCAGCGCATCTTCGATCATCGGGATCGACAGCTCATAGAGCGCGCCGCGATTATAGAGTTTCGTCAGCCGGTCAGTCAGCGCCAGACGCTTCAGGGCGATGGAATCGTCATTGAGAAACTTGTTGGTCTTTTGCAGGCGCAACAGCCCGCTGGCGATGCTGGCAAAGTCTTCCAGCCTGGCCAGTTCGCTTTTGGAAATCTGCCGGGGCTTGTTGTCGAGAATGCAAAGCGAACCAACGGTCAGGCCCGCATCCACCGAAACCGGCGCCCCTGCATAGAACCGGAAGAGCGGTTCGCCGGTGACATAGGGCATGGTGCAGAAGAAACGGTCTTCAACCATATCCTCGACCACGAAGCTCTTGCCGCTTTCCACCACGAATGTGCAGGCGGTCATCTCGCGCGGGCAGCTATCCACATGCTGACCGGCATTGGCCGCGACGCGTTGCCAGTCCTGATCGATGATGTTGAGCGCAGACGTGCTCGCGCCAAAAGCCTCCTTGACGAGACCGACAAGCGTGTCGAGTTCTGGCAGGCCGATGCTGGACAGGGAGACGAGGCTGCGAACGCTTTCGAGCCGTTCGACTTCATTGGCCGGAATGGAAAAGCTTCGTTCCGGCTGTGTGAAGCCCTGCGCACCTGTATTCATCATCGTCACCATCATGCATTTCTCATCCCGCCCAGATCATAGATAGGCAATACGACAGCAACAGCAAGCAAAGCCTGCTCATGGTGAAGAAGTTTGAACAAAATTTGTAGTGTGCTTATGCCGCCTCGATATCGCGAACCGGCGGATTGCCGTAGAGGCGGCTATATTCGCGGCTGAATTGCGAAGGGCTTTGATAGCCCACCCGATGTCCTGCCGTGCCTGCATCCAGTCTTTCAACCAGCATCAGCCGCCGCGCTTCGCTCAGCCGCAGCTGCTTTTGATACTGAATCGGCGTCATGGCTGTGATCGACTTGAAATGGTGGTGGAAAGACGACGGGCTCATATTCACATATTCGGCCAGCTGTTCGATGCGCAGGGGCAGCGCAAAATGCTGGCGCAACCATCCGATGGCGCGCGCAATCCGGTTGGCCTGGCTGTCCACGGTGGCGATATTGATCAGGCGGTCGCCGCTGGGGCCGGTCAGCAGGCGATAGAGGATTTCCTGTTCGATCAGCGGCGCCATGACCGGAATATCCTCCGGGCTGTCGAGAAGGCGCAAGAGCCTGATCACCGCATCAACCAGCCCGGCAGGTGCAGCGTTGACGCTGATGCCCCACTGGTTTTCCGATTGGGAGATGCTTCTGCGAATATCACTGCGGCCAAGCAGATCGACCAGTTTTTCACTGTCGATGGCGAGTGAAAGGCAAAGATGCGGCGCCTCCGCGCTGGCTTCGACCACCCGCCACGTGACCGGCAGATCAAGCGAGGTGACCAGATATTCTCCCGTAGCATAATTGATCGTGGCCGACCCAAGGCGCAGCGACTTCGAACCTTGAAGAACCATGGCGAGACACGGGCGATAGCTGCCGTGGCAGGGAACGCTCGGCGTCGAACGCCTGCTCAAGGAGAGGCCGTCGATCGCGGTTCTGCACTCGCCATCGGTTTCGATGAAGCGCTTGGCGAGCGAAGCCAGCTCCCTATATGCATCGACGGGTAAGTTCATGGGCACCTCGGTTTGTCAACGATCCGACATGGTCTTCATTTATCCAGTTCGGAAAACGAAACCAAGAGACAGGGTAGGTCATGCGGGCCAGATTTGCAGGATTATGCAAGAAGCTTGCAGGATCGGTCTACCCTCTTTCCTCAGGTTCACGGCATAGTCAATCATCTCATCCTTCCCCAATTTTCCCTGAAAAACGGAGTTTATTATGGCTATTGCAAGAGGTTATGCCGCAACCGATGCGGATCAGCCGCTGGTGCCGTTCACATTTGAACGTCGTGAACCCAATGCCGACGATGTGGTCATCTCGATCCAGTATTGCGGTGTGTGCCATTCCGACATTCATACGGTTCGCAACGAATGGAAAAACGCCGTTTATCCAATCGTTCCCGGCCATGAAATTGCGGGCGTCGTCACGGCTGTCGGCGACAACGTGACCAAGTTCAAGGTTGGCGACAAGGTCGGCGTCGGCTGCTTCGTGGATTCCTGCGTTGGTTGCGCAGCACGCGACGTTGATAACGAGCAATATCTGCCGGGTCTCATTCAGACCTATAACTGCGATGACGCAGAAGGAAAGACGCGCACGCAGGGCGGCTATTCCGACCAGATCGTCGTCAAGGAAGGCTATGTGCTGTCCATTCCGGACAATCTGCCGCTCAATGCCTCGGCCCCGCTGCTTTGCGCCGGCATCACGCTTTATTCGCCGCTCCGCCACTGGAATGCGGGCCCGGGAAAGCGCGTGGCCATCGTCGGCATGGGCGGGCTTGGCCACATGGGCGTCAAGCTGGCCAGTGCGATGGGCGCACATGTCACGGTGCTGAGCCAATCGCTTTCGAAAAAGGATGACGGCCTCAAGCTCGGCGCAAAGGAATATTACGCCACCAGCGATGCTTCGACCTTCGAGAAGCTCGCAGGCAGTTTCGATCTGATCATCTGTACGGTTGGCGTCGCCATCGACTGGAATGCGTATCTCGGCCTGCTCAAGGTCAATGGAACCATGGTGAATGTCGGCGCGCCGGAACATATGGTGCCGGTCCATGCCTTCTCGCTCATTCCGGGCCGCAAGAGCCTTGCCGGTTCGATGATCGGTTCGATCAAGGAAACCCAGGAAATGCTGGATTTCTGCGGCGAACACAACATCGTCTCGGAAATCGAGATGATCAATATTCAGGATATCAACGAGGCTTACGAGCGCGTTCTGAAAAGCGACGTGCGCTATCGCTTCGTAATCGATATGGCTTCTCTGGCAGCCTGATAAAATAAGCGGCGGGATCTATTGGTCCCGCCTTTTTCATAGCGCCGCAGGAACAGGCTCTCAGAACTGGAGTACCTGGCTTAGCACCAGCACCGTGCCGACGGCACACGAACAGGCGAAAAGCGTCAGCTCCGAAGCGGTCAGCCGGTCGATCCAGATCGGTCGCTTCAATGGTCGGTTTGTTCGCGATGCTGTGTGGGCGTGCAATTCCGCTTTTGCCCCATTATCCTTTTTCATTGAACTGCTGTGCATTTTTCATTTTCTCCCCCATCCAACGCCAACTGCGTTGGGTCGCCGCAAGATCGGCGCATGTTTACTAAACATTAACCAATTTTCCGGCGGCGGGAAACAGCGAAATTGGATGAACCAACACGTCCGTTTGGCGAATGACCATGCAAGTCCCGCTACGCTTCAAGCGCGGTAGCTTGTCTGCATGGTTGCAATCGGGCCCGGCTTCTGGTCAAAGCCTGCAACGGTTTGCAGAAATGTCAGAACAAGACCCGAAGCAGGATTTGTTGAACCATGCCCGATAATGGCGCATCCGCACCATTCATTGCTGTCAATGGCGTCGGTTATGCGATAGCAGGGCGGCCAATCCTGCACGGTGTTTCGCTTCACTCCAATGCGCGCAGAATGGGCATTGTCGGCAGAAACGGCTCCGGCAAGAGCACGCTTGCGCGGCTTCTGGCGGGGCTGCTGAAACCAACGGAAGGCGCGATCCGTATCGCTGGCCACGATATTTATGAAGACCGCAAGGCCGCGCTTTCAACCGTCGGCATCCTGTTTCAAAACCCCGAACACCAGATCATCTTTCCAACGGTCATCGAGGAAATTGCATTCGGCCTGCGCCAGCAGGGCGCGACCAAAGCCGATGCGCGCACGATGGCGACCAAGGTACTGGCCGATTTCGGCAAGGACCATTGGGCCGATGCTGCCATCCAGTCGCTGTCGCAAGGGCAGAAGCATCTGGTCTGCATGATGGCGGTGGTCGCCATGCGCCCGGCGCTGATCATTCTCGACGAACCTTTTGCCGGTCTCGATATTCCGACACGGCATCAGCTGGCGCGCTATCTGAACGGCGGCGAGGCGCGCCTTCTGCACATTTCCCATCACCCGGAAGACCTGCACGGTTATGAGGAAGTGTTCTGGATCGATCAGGGCCAGATCCGGGAAACCGGGGATGCGCAAACGGTTCTGACCCGTTATGTTGAAGAAATGATCCTTCAGGGCAAGAGCGATGATCTCTCTCACCTCTCCCGTTAAAACACGCGCGCATCAATGGCCGGTGGCGGCCAAGGTGGCCGCGCTTTGCATCGCCACCACGACGCTTTTCATGGTCACGTCGGTCTGGTTCCAGCTTGGCGCGCTGGTGGTCTGTCTCGCGCTCTACGCCCTCCCGGGGCGCGTATTCTTTCGCGCCGGCTTGCAGGCCATGCGGCCGGTTCTACCCTTTGTTGCGGTGATTTTTCTCTGGCATCTGGCTTTCTACACCGCGCTTGAAGGGGTGGAGATCACGGTGCGCGTGGCCACGATGATTGCGCTCGCCAATCTGGTGACGATGACGACACCGCTTGAAGATTTCGTGCATCTGCTCCGGTTCTTAAACACGCCTATGCGCCGCCTTGGCCTGCCGACGAAAATTCTCGAAACGGCCATCCCGCTGGTGATACGCTTTACGCCGGTGCTGATTGTCCGGGCCAGACAGCTTGTTGAAGCCTGGCGCGCCCGGTCGCGCAGGCGTCCGGGCTGGCAACTGGTGCTGCCGCTGTCGCTGGCGGCGCTCGACGATGCCGATCATGTTGCCGAAGCATTGCGTGCTCGCGGCGGAACTCTCAAGTAAAGGCTCCCCTATGGAAAGAAATGTCGCCCACGTGGCTCTGTTTGCAGCGCTGATCTGCGCACTCGGATTTCTGCCAGCCGTTACGCTCGGCTTCGGCGTGCCGATTACCGCGCAAAATCTTGGCGTCATGCTGGCCGGTGCTGTGCTGGGGCCAAAACGCGGTGTTGCCGCTGTGGCGCTGGTCATTCTTCTGGTGGCAATCGGATTGCCGGTTCTGGCGGTCGGACGCGGCGGTCTCGGCGTTTTTGCCGGCCCGACGGTCGGCTTTCTGCTCGGCTGGATACCGGCGGTTTATGTGACCGGCCTTTTCATCGAGCGTGCACCCATCACCAATCTCGGCGTGTCCACCTTTCTCGGCGCGGTGCTGGGCTGTATCGGGGTGCTCTATCTGTTCGGCGCTATCGGCATGTCGCTGATCCTTGCAAAGCCTTTTCTTGAAGCGGTCAAGCTCCTTGCCATCTTCATTCCGGGCGATCTGGTCAAGGCTGTCATCACCGGTGTTCTGGTGTCGGCACTTGCCAAAATACGACCGCAGGATATTCATCGCGGTCAAACCATACGCTGAAAAGCTGTGCGTTCACGGTAACTTGTATCGCGCCGCAAAGCAGATCGGTATTCCTGATGCTTTCTCCAATTGGAGAGATTACGATAATTCTTCGTAGCGAATCGATGTCGAGCTTGGGAGACATTGCATGGCAGCAGAGACCGGTGCGGCGCGTACCATTCGGACCATTGTTGAAACCATTCAACCGCAATTGAATGTCAAACTGTGGGACGGCACCCAGATCGGCGCTTTCGACGGGCCAACGCTGGCGATCAAGGACCCCTCGGTCGTGCGTCAGGTGGTGTTGAAGCCGAATTACGACACGCTTATCAGTCTCTGGACCTCCGGCGCGGTGGATATCGAAAACGGAACCATCTTCGATGTCGCAGAAACAAAGATCGACGGTCATCTCAAGGAGCGCATCAAGGCGCTGCCGAAATGGCAGTTGCTGAAAGGCATTCCATCACTGCTCTTTGCCGGAAAGGCGAAGGACCAGGCGAATATCGACGGAAAGTCGCCCTTCGTCAGCGGCTCCAACAAGGAAGCGATCACCCATCACTACGATGTGTCGAACGAGTTCTATCAGCTGTTTCTTGATGAACGCATGGTCTATACCTGCGCCTATTTCACCGACTGGCAAAACAGTCTGGATCAGGCGCAGTATGACAAGCTGGACCTGATCTGCCGCAAGCTGCGCCTGAAACCGGGCGACCGCTTTCTCGATATCGGCTGCGGCTGGGGCGCGCTTTTGATCCATGCCGTGCAGAATTACGGCGTGATCGGAACCGGCGTTTCTCTGTCGGAAGCGCAAACGGCACTCGCCCGACAAAGGATCAAGGCTGCCGGGCTGGAAGACAAGATCACCATCCACATCAAGTCTTATACCGAGCTTGATCAGGAGTTCGACAAGATTTCTTCCATCGGCATGTTCGAACATGTCGGCATTGCCAATTATGATACCTATTTCAAGTCTGTGCGACGTTTGCTGCGGCCGGGCGGCCTCTATATGCATCACGCCATCACCCGCCGGATGAAGAAGAACAAGAAGAGCTTCAACCGCAAAAGTGCGGAACATCTGGCGCTGGTAAAATATATCTTCCCCGGCGGCGAGCTGGACCATCTGGGCATGACCGTCGAGAATCTTGAAGGCCATGGCTTCGAGGTGCATGACGTGGAAAATCTCCGTGAGCACTATGGGCGCACCTGCCGCCTGTGGGCGGAACGGCTTCATGCCAATTTCGACAAGGCTGTCGCCGAGGTCGGTTATCCGAAGGCGCGGCTCTGGATACTTTATCTCGCGGGCTGTGCGCTGGCGTTTGAACGCGGAACAGTCCAGATCAACCAGACACTTGCCTCGAAGCGTAAACGCGGCATTTCGGCTGTGCCGCAAACCCGCGCGGATATTTATCAGAGTTAAACAGGTGGAGCAGAAAGCCCCGCCTGCCGCCTGAAGGATTATCGGACTTCGCGGTCGATATCGCGCCGCAGCACGAAGGCCGTGGTGATGTCGTCCACGATATCATGGGCGGCAACGAGGTCGCGCACGCGGTTGAGGTCGTCGATTGTCGCCGCTTCCAGCTCGACAACCAGATCAAGCTGCCCGCTGACCGATGAGACGCGGCGGACTTCAGCGTGCTGCGCCAATATGTCGAGAAGCGCCAGCGCAGGCGTGCGTTTCAGGCTTACGAGCAATATGGCGCGGATGAAATTGGTATCGATCTCGCCAATATCCGCGCGATAGCCGCGAATGACGCCGCTGCGTTCCAGATTTGTGACGCGCTCGCTGGTCGCGCTGCGGGACAAGCCGATACGACCGGCCAGCGTCTTCAGCGCGATGCGCGCTTCCTTGGACAGAATTGCCAGTATTTCGCGATCTTTCGCGTCAAGTTCCCGCATCGTTACCCTATACGCATGACCGGACATATGCCGGTCCATTCCGACAAAGTGCCGGTTCTTCCGACAGGATACTTGATGCCCGAAAACGCATTGCGTGCCAAGGTTCTGATAAGAAATCTAAACTGGAAACGCACTATCCATGACCGATCTGTCCCATCCGAACCCGCAGTTTTCCGCAGCCGATGCCGAGAAGCTGGCCATTGAAGTCTTTGGTGTCACTGCCACGGCATCGCCGCTCGACAGCGAACGCGATCGCAATTTTCGTCTGGAGACCGGAACGGATGCCGACTGGATTTTAAAAATCGTCAATGCCAGCGAGCCGCAGGTCGAAAGCGAATTCCAGACCGCGCTTCTGCAGCATCTGGCCAGTGCCGATGCGAAGCTCGCGGTTCCGCATCTGAAGCCAAGCCTTTCGGGCGATGTGCTTGCATCGGCTGTGGCGAGCGGTGGCGAGCGCCATGCCATGCGGCTGGTCGGCTGGCTGCCGGGTGTTCCCCTCGCGGAAGTCAAACGCACGTTTGGGCTGATGCGCAATCTCGGTCGCGCGCTTGGCGAACTGGATCATGCCTTGCAGGGCTTCATCCATCCGGGCGCCGTGCGCGATCTCGATTGGGATTTGCGCCATGCGGCCCGTACGCGCACGCGCCTGCATTTCGTCGGCGATGCCGACAGGCGTTCGCTGCTTGAGCGCTTCATCGTGCGTTTTGAAAACCGCGTCGCGCCGAAACTGTCGCGCCTGCGTGCACAGGTCATCCACAATGATGCGAATGACTGGAATGTACTGGTCAGCACGAGCGACCATGAACAGATTGCCGGATTGATCGATTTCGGCGATGCCGTTCACACGGTTCTGATTGCCGAAGTCGCCATTGCCTGCGCCTATTCCATTCTCGACATGGAAGATCCAATTGGTGCGGCAGCGGCACTGGCCGCCGGATTCCACGAAAAATACCCGCTCAAGGCGGAAGAAATCGACGTTCTGTTCGATCTCATCGCCATGCGTCTTGTCACCAGCGTGACCTTCTCTGCTTCGCGCCACGACAAGACGGACGACAATCCATATCTGGCGATCAGCGAGGCTCCGGCCTGGCGTCTTCTGGAAAAGATGGACGCGATGAACCCGCGTTTTGCGACCGCTATTCTGCGCAAGGCCTGCGGCTTCGACGCTATCGAGGGTGCAGGCGCGGTTCGCAAATGGATTGCGGATAACAGCAAGACCTTTGCGCCGATTGTGCATCCGGCACCGGCAACCATGACCAAGGCGCTCGTGCCATATGGCGATGAAACGCATGTCATGACGGTTGCCTCCGCTGAACAGCGCGCCAGGGAAGCGACGGAATGGTGGGATAATTTCTGCACTTACAACAACGTTCAGCTCGGTATCGGCCCCTGGGGCGAAAAGCGCACTGTCTATACCGACACCGCGTTTGAATCGCGTTTCATCGAAGGGCAGCGCCGCATCCACCATTTGGGCGTCGATCTGTTCATGCCTGCCGGAACGCCGCTTTACACGCCGCTGGCCGCAACGGTCGTCAGCGTTGAAATCGAACGCGAACCGCTCGGCTATGGCGGTCTCGTCAAGCTTGAGCATCGCCCGGAAGGCTGCCCGCCTTTCGTGACCCTCTGGGGGCATATGGCACATGAGGCGCTCGGTCGTCTCAAGCCGGGCGAGAGGCTGGAAGCTGGCGATCTCGTCGGCCATATGGGCGATATTCACGAAAATGGCGGGTGGACCCCGCATCTGCATTTCGAAATGACGACGGATATCAATCTGTCGGCAACCGAAATTCTGGGCGTCGGCGAAGCGGCCTATCTCGACGTCTGGGCCGATGTTTTCCCGGATGTGGCGGGGCTGGCGGGCATTCCGCCGGAGACCTTCCATCAGGATGGACGCACCCGCGCAGAAATCATCGCGAAGCGCAAGGAAATACTGCTGCCGAACCTGTCGATTTCCTATTCCGAGCCGATCAAGTTCGTGCGCGGCGAGGGGACGTGGCTGATCGACAATTACGGTCGCGCCTATCTCGATTGCTTCAACAATGTTTGCCATCTGGGGCACGCCCATCCGGAAGTGGTGGAAGCCATCGCCCGTCAGGCGGCGCTGCTCAATACCAACACCCGCTATCTGCACGACAACATCGTGGCCTACGCCGAACGGCTGACGGCAACCTTGCCGGAAGGACTGACGGTCGCGTCCTTCGCCTGCTCGGGTAGCGAAGCAAACAGCCTGATGCTGCGCATGGCACGCAATCATACGGGCCGCAAGGAAGCCATCGTTCTCGACTGGGCCTATCACGGCACCACGCAGGAGCTGATCGATCTCAGCCCCTACAAATACAAGCGGAAGGGCGGTAAAGGGCGACCGGATCACGTCTATGAGGCGGTCATTCCCGACAGCTACCACGCGCCGGAAGACTGGCCGCTGGAGGAACATGGCAAGCGCTTTGCCGAGAGCATTGCCGAACAGATCGACACCATGCGCAAGCAGGGTCGTGCGCCGGCTATGTTCTTTGCGGAATCGATTCCAAGTGTCGCCGGTCAGGTATTCCTGCCAGAAGGCTACCTCAGGGAAGTCTACGCTATGGTTCGTGCCGAAGGCGGACTTTGCGTTGCCGACGAAGTGCAGGTCGGTTTCGGTCGCGTCGGCAGCCATTGGTGGGCGTTTGAAATGCAGGATGTGGTGCCGGATATCGTCACCATGGGCAAGCCGATTGGCAATGGCCATCCCATGTCGGCTGTGGTGACCACCCGTGAAGTTGCAGACAGCTTCAATAACGGCATGGAATATTTCAACACCTTCGGCGGCAATCCGGTGTCCTGTGCCGCTGGTCTTGCAGTCATCGACGTGATCGAACGCGACAAGCTGCGCGAGAATGCGCTGACTGTCGGAAACTATCTCATCAACGGTTTCCGTAAGATGCAGCAGCGCTTCGATATTATCGGCGATGTTCGCGGTCAGGGACTGTTCCTCGGTATCGAGCTTGTCACGGATCGCAAGACCAAGGCGCCAGCAACGGCGCTGGCCCGCAAGATCAATGACGGCGCGCGCGAACGCGGCATCCTGATGGGGACTGAGGGTCCGCATGACAACGTGTTGAAGATGCGCCCGTCCATGGTGTTCAGCCGCGCCAATGCAGATCATTTGCTCAGCGTTCTGGCCGACAGTTTCGAGGCTGCGTTGAAGTAAAGCCTCCAACATCAGGGCCGATTTTCAAGGCCGCATTCCGATCCGGTTTGCCGGGTGGGAGTGCGGCCTTTTCTTTTAAAATCGCGCCCTCGACCGCCGACAATATGCCGGTCATTTCCGGCAATGTGTCGGGCTGGCAGTCATATTGCAGGATGCTTGGAAACAAGGCCTGTGCCAAGCTCTGTCGATGAAGGTTGATGGCAAACCATAAGCCTAACAATAAGACCAATCCAGAGGAAACACCAAAGCCATGAATAGCAAGCTCAAGACCATGTTTGCGGCTGCAGCCGTAGCACTCGCCGCCGCCTTTTCCGCCATGCCAGCGCATGCGGATGAGCTGGAAAAGCTCAAGGAAACCGGTGAGTTACGCGTCGCCATGAGTGGCGCCTATCCTCCGTTCAGCTTCACCAATGCCGATAATCAGGTGGTAGGCTTCGATGCCTCCATCGGAACAGAAATCGCCAATCGTCTGGGCGTGAAGGTCAAGCTCGTGACCACGCCATTTGACGGTATCATTGCAGGTCTTCTGGCCAAGAAATACGATGCTGTTGTCGCCTCCATGACCATCACCCCAGAGCGTGAAAAGGCCGTCGATTTTGTGGGACCCTACTACCATGCGGGTCGCACGGTCGTGGTCAAAGAAGACGCCCCAATCCAGAAACTGGAAGACCTCAATGGCAAAACCGTGGGTGTGACCATGGGTGATGCCCATGAGAAGTGGGCCAAGGCACAGGGCGACCTCAATGTTCGCACCTATAAGGGCCTGCCGGAAATGTTGATTGATCTTGATGCAGGCCGCATCGATGCTCTTGTCATGGACAGCATTCCGGTGAAGATCGCGGTGAAGGAAACCGGCCAGAAGGTTCGCATTCTGGATACGCCGAATATCGAAGGCGGTCGTGAGGCGCTCGGCATTGCCATTCGCAAGAACAATCCGGAACTCAAGGCTGCCATGCAGAAGGCACTCGACGACATGCTCGCCGATGGCGGCTACGAGAAGATCTCGATGCAGTGGATCGGTAGCGATATTCGCTAAGCTGGCTTTTAATCCGGCCCGGTTTATCCGGGCCGGTACATGCGATCTTCCGGAGTAGTTCTATGGATCTTGCGTTAATGCGGCACGTCCTCCCGTTTTTTCTGGAGGCGGCATGGGTAACTGTGCAGATTTCCGTGCTTGCTCTTGTGTTGGGATTCGTCATTGCGGGCATTCTGGTCGTCGGACGCCTTTCTAACAGCTTTGTTCTGCGTTTTTTGTCCGGCGCCTATGTCAGCATTTTTCGTGGAACGCCCTGCCTCGTGCAGCTGTTCGTGCTTTATTTCGGTGGCCCGCAGATCGGGCTCGAACTGGAGCCCTATGCGGCGGGTGTCATCGGTCTGGGGCTCAATATCGGCGCTTACATGGCCGAGTCTATTCGCGGCGCAATTGCAAGCGTGGATCGGGGCCAGGACGAGGCAGCCCGCTCGATTGGGTTTGGCCGCGGCCAGACGCTGCGCCTCATCATTCTGCCACAGGCCGCACGCCTGATGATCCGCCCGCTCGGTGTGAATGCGGTTGCTCTGGTCAAGGGTTCGGCGCTGGTATCGACCATTTCCGTGGTTGAACTCACCTATACGGCGCAACGCTTCATCAGCTCGACCTACAAGCCATTCGAGATTTTCGCAGTTGCTGCGGTCATTTACATGCTCATCGTCTATGTGGTGGCGTCGCTTGTCGATCTGCTCGACAAGCGCTTCGCTGCACGCTGAGGGAGGACGCAATGCCAGCTCTCGATTTCAGTATCGTCGCTCCCTATACCGATCTGCTCTTGACCGGATTGTGGTGGACCATCGTTCTTGCGGTCGCATCCAGCGCGCTGAGCTTCATCCTCGGCATCGTCTTTGCGCTGGTTGTGCTTTATGCACCGGCTTTGTTCGCCTATCCGGTCCGCTTCTTCATGTGGCTCTTCATGGGAACGCCGCTGCTTTTGCAGCTCTATCTCATCTATTACGGTCTGGTGCAGATCGGGATCGACATTCCGGCCCTGTTTGCGGGCATTCTCGGATTGAGTCTGCATTTCGCGGTCTATAATGCGGATGTGTTCCGGGCGGGCATCGTCTCGGTCGATCCGGGGCAGACGGAAGGTGCGCGATCCATCGGGCTAAGTCAGGGGCAGACGCTGCGCTATATCATCATCCCGCAGGCCATCCGCAACACCATCCCGCCCATCGGCAACAACATGATCGTGCTGTTGAAAGACACATCGCTCGTGTCGATCATCGGCATTGCCGAACTGGTTCACAGCGCGCAGATCGCCATCAGTGAAACCTATAGTCCGTTTGAGTTCTATCTGACTGCCGCCGCACTTTATTACGTGGTCAACCTCGTCATGGAAGCGGGCCTGCGGCATATCGAAAGAAAAGTGGAGGTTACGCGATGAGCGCCTTGAAGCCTATGGTTGAAGTGAAAGGCGCCCGCAAAGCCTATGGTGCGCTGGAGGTTCTGAAAGGGATCGATCTTTCGGTATCGCGTGGCCAGATCATCGCGATCATCGGCCCGAGTGGTTCGGGCAAGAGCACATTGCTGCGCTCCATCAATCATCTGGAGACGCTGAATGGCGGCGAAGTCTGGCTCGACGGGTTGCAGGTCAACCAGCCGCTGAGCGGGCAGGCTTTTGAAAAGCACATCAACGCGGTGCGCCAGCAGATGGGCATGGTGTTTCAGCACTTCAATCTGTTTCCGCATCTCACCGTGCTGGAAAACATCACGCTGGGACCGACAAAGCTGAAGGGCATGTCCAAATCGGCGGCCCGCGAACTGGCGCTGGAACTGCTCAACAAGGTGGGGCTCGCCAGCAAGGTGGACGTCTACCCGTCACGCCTGTCCGGCGGCCAGAAACAGCGCGTTGCCATTGCCCGCGCGCTTGCCATGCAGCCGAAGGTGATGCTGTTCGACGAGGCGACCTCGGCGCTCGATCCGGAACTGGTCGATGAAGTGAATGCGGTCATGAAGCAGCTTGCAGCCGAGCATATGACGATGCTGATCGTGACGCATGAAATGCGCTTTGCCGGTGAGGTTGCCGACAGGATCATCTTCATGGACGGCGGCTTTGTGGTCGAAGAAGGCGCGCCCGCAGACGTGTTGCGCAACCCGCAGCAGGACCGGACGCGGGCCTTCCTGAAAAACTATATCGCTTCTTAAGCGTCACCTCGAAATGAAAGCCCCCGGACCAACCAAGTCCGGGGGCTTTTTCTTAGAGCATTTCCAGCAAAAGTGCGTAGCGGTTTTGCGTAGGATAATGCGCAAAACAAATAGATAGAGCGGTTCCACGATTCCGTTTTAACCGGAACCGCTCTGGGAAAGCAGGGCTTGCGATCAGCCTTCCTTATGCTGTTGCGCGGCCAGTTCCTCGACGCTCATATCCGGCTCGTTGCGGGTCTTGTAGAGCGAGTAGAGCACACCGCTTGCGAGAATGCCGAGCGTTACCACCAGCGACAGCAGTGTGTTGATATGAACACCCAGCGGCACGAGGAAAATCTTGATACCGATCAGCACCAGAATGATCGCCAGCGATACCTGAAGATAGCGGAAGCGGTTCATGGCGGCGGCGAGTGCGAAATAGAGCGCGCGCAGGCCGAGGACGGCGAAGATGTTCGAGGTGTAGACGATAAACGTATCCTGCGTGACGGCAAACACGGCAGGGACGGAGTCTACGGCAAAGATCAGATCGACGGTCTCAACCATGATCAGCGCGACCGCAAGCGGCGTTAGCCAGGTGACGAGCTTGCCGGTTTTCGGGTGCGGCTTCTTGACGGTGAAATGGCGCCCGTGCACCTCGCTGGTGATATTGAAGCGCTTGCGCAGGAACCGGAAAACCGCATTCTGCTCGATATCGGGCGTTTCATCCTGATGGCGGAACATCTTGAAGCCGGTGAAGACGAGGAAAGCGCCGAACAGGAACAGGATCCAATTGAACTCATGCACCAATGCCGCGCCCAGCCCGATCAGAACCGCGCGGAAGGCGATGACGCCCAGAATACCCCAGAACAGCACGCGGTGCTGATAAAGGCGCGGGATGGCGAGAAAGCCGAAAATCGTTGCGATGACGAACATATTGTCCATCGCAAGGCTCTGCTCGATCAGATAGCCGGTGTAGAATTCGAGGCCCGCCTGCGCGCCGCGTTCCCACCAGACCCAGCCGCCGAAAGCCAATGCGATGACGACATAGAAGCCGTAAAGGAGCAGGCTCTCCTTGGCTCCGATTTCATGTTCGTCGCGATGCAGAATACCAAGATCGAAAACCAGCAAACCCACGACGATCGTGATGAATGCCGCCCAGAAGTATACAGGTGTGCCGAGAAAATCGCCCGAAAGGGCTAAAATAAGCGAATCCATCGCCGGACCATCTCCATTTGAACAAGTGGAGCAGCCCCGACATCGCCATAGCGGAAAACCATGACCAGAGGGGCCCGGCGCTGCCTTCTTCAAATGTGTATGTTTTTGCCCGGTTCAAGGGTGGAGTGTAAAATTTTTGTGAGGGGGTGTGGCAGTCTGGAGCGGATTCCCGCTCCAGACAGATTTCGTTGCAATATCAATGTTGTGGCGCGGGCGTTTCTTCTGCGTCCGGTTCCTTGATGCGGAACCATGCCACATAGAGTGCTGGCAGGAACAGGAGGGTGATCGCCGTGCCAGCGATGATGCCGCCCATCATGGCATAGGCCATCGGCCCCCAGAACACTTCGCGGGCAATGGGGATCAGCGCAAGGCTTGCCGCCGCCGCCGTCAGTGCAATCGGGCGCATACGGTGCTGGCTGGCGATCATCACAGCATCCCAGGGCTTCATGCCTTCGGTGATATGTTCCTCGATCTGCACAATCAGGATGACGGAGTTTCGGATCAGAATGCCGATCAGCGCCAGCACGCCTAGAATGGCGACGAAACCAAGCGGTTTGCCGCTTGGCAGGAGTGCTGCAACCACGCCGATCAATCCAAGCGGCGCAACCGCCACCACGAGGAACAGGCGCTGGAAACTCTGCAACTGCAGCATCAGCACAGTCGCCATCACAAACAGCATCAGTGGAACGACGGCGGCAATCGGTCCCTGGCTCTTGCCGCTTTCCTCAACCGTGCCTGCGGTCTGAATATAGTAGCCAGCCGGTAGCTTGTCGGCGAAAGCATTGATCGCGGGGCCGAGGTCTTTCACGATCGTATCCGGCATGGTCTTGTCGATAATGCCTGCCGCGACCGTGATCGTCGGGATGCGCGAGCGGCGATAGATGACGGGCTGCTCAAGCTCGTAGCGGAAATTGGCGATGGAAGCGAGCGGCACCGAGGTGCCGTTGCCGGTCGCAATTTGCAGGCTCTGCAAGGTGTCGATGGAATCGCGTTCGTGCTTTTGCGCGCGCACGACGACATCGATCAGATAGATCGAATCCCTAACCTGCGTGATGGTGATGCCGCCGACGACACCGTTCAGCGTCGTAGCAATATCCTTGGATGAAATGCCAAGCTTGCGCGCCTTGTCCTGCATGACATCGACACGGATCACGCGGCCGGGCTCATTCCAGTTATAATTGACCACACCCAGTCTTTCATCGGCAGTCAGGATGCCAGCGAAATCCTGCGCCAGACCACGCAGTTTCTGAATGTCCGGGCCGGAAATGCGGTATTGCACGGGGCGTCCGACCGGCGGTCCAAGCTCCAGGAATTTCACATAGACGTCGGTGCCGACATAATCCTTGCGGAAGACCTCATCAAACTTGACCTTCAGGCGGTCTCGCGCTTCGACATCCTTGGCGACGACGACCATCTGGCCGAAATAGGGATTGTTCGGCTGCACGTCGAAGGAGAGGATGAACCGGATCGCGCTTTGCCCGACATAGGTGCTCCAATGCTCGATATCGGGATCGCCTTTTAGCATGGTTTCTTCGAAACGCTCCATCTGCGCCCGGGTTTCGGCGATGGAGCTGTTTTGCGGCAAGGTCCAGTCGAGAACCAGTTCCGGACGATCCGACTGCGGGAAGAACTGCTGTTCGATGAAGCGCATCCCGAAAACTGAAACCGCAAACAGAAGGACGGTTGTCACGATGGTCACCCAGCGATAGCGCATCGCCAGCAACAGCGCCCTGGAAAAGGCTTCAAAGAAGCGGCTGCGCTTTTCCGCATGGGGCTTCATTTTCTTGGGCAGGAATGTGACGCCCAGCAGCGGCGCAAACAGCACCGCGACAATCCACGACACCACCAGCGAAACGGCGATCACCACAAAGAGCGTATAAGTATATTCGCCCGCCTGACTGGAATTGAGGCCGATCGGGATGAAGCCCGCAATGGTTACAAGCGTGCCTGTCAGCATCGGAAAGGCCGTATGCGAATAGACGTAAGTGGCGGCCTTGTTGATCGGGTCGCCGAATTCCAGTCGCGCCACCATCATTTCGACGGCGATCATGGCATCATCGACCAAAAGGCCGAGCGCGATGATAAGCGCGCCGAGCGACACGCGTTGCAGTGAAATATCCAGAAGCGACATCGACAGGAAGGTGATCGCAAGCACGAGCGGGATCGATAGCGACACCACGAATCCGGCGCGCAAGCCAAGGCTGACAAAGCTGACGGCAAGCACGATGACCACGGCTTCGAACAGCGCGCTGGTAAAGCCGGACACGGCTTCCTTCACGACATGCGGCTGGTCGGCCACCTTGAACACCTTGACGCCGACAGGGAGTTCCGCCGTCACCTGCTGCATCATCTTGTCGAGCGCCGCGCCAAATTCCAGCAGATTTCCGTTCGGCTTCATACCGATGCCAAGCCCGATGGAATCCGCGCCATTGACGCGGAAGATGGATGTTGGCGGGTCGACATAGCCGCGCGTGATGGTGGCCACATCGGACAAGCGGAAGAACCGGTCATTGACGCGCAGATTGACCGCGCGCAGATCGGCTTCGGAATTGAACTGGCCGCTGACGCGGACACTGATCCGTTCCGGCCCGGCCTGAACGACGCCCGATGGCGTGATCGCGTTCTGGTCCTGCAAGGCCTGAAGCACGGCCTGCTGGTCGAGACCAAGTGCTGCGACCTGCCGCGTCGAAAATTCGAGATAGATCGCCTCGTCCTGCGCGCCGATCAGCTCGACCTTACCGGCATTGGGCAGCGTCAAAATCTTGGCGCGCACATCTTCCGCATAATCACGCAGCTGTCGCATGGACAGACCATCAGCGGTGAAGGCGAAGATATTCCCGAAAACATCGCCGAACTTGTCGTTATAATAAGGCCCATAAACGCCATCAGGCAGTTCCGGCTTGATATCGTCCAGCATATGCCGGACTTCATTCCAGGCGTCGGTGACCTGACGTTTACGCACCGTGTCCTTCAGGAAAACGAAGACGACAGACTGGCCCGCGGTCGTTACGCTGCGCGTATAATCGAGCGTATCGAGTTCCTCGAGCTTCTTCTCGATGCGATCCGTGACCTGATTGAGCGTTTCTTCCACGGAAGCGCCCGGCCAGTTGGCCTGCACCACCATCGTCTTGACGGTGAATTCCGGGTCTTCTTCGCGACCGAGATCGAGATAGGACACGAAGCCTGCGACCAGAAACACGAGCATGAAATACCAGACCAGCGATCTGTGGTTCAAAGCCCAGTCGGACAGATTGAATCCCTTTTTCACAGGCCAGTTCCTTTCTGGTCCAGACGGACTTTCTGTCCTTCTTTCAATTCATAGACGCCAGCAATCGCCACATAGCTGCCGACCTCGACACCACCGGCAACGAAATTGCCGCCCTGCCGCGCGATAACCTGAACATCGTGCAGCGAGACGGTCTGTTTGTCGGGATCGATAATCCAGATGCTTGTCTTGCCGTTGTCCTCGCGCAGGGCCTGGATCGGCAGGCGCACCACATCCTTCTCCGGCGTCGCCAAAGCGGCGCGGATGGTCGCCCCGAGACGGAAACCGTCGGGAGGATTGTCGAGGGCAATTCTGACCCGGCGGCTGCGGGTCTGCGCATCCGCCTGCGGCGCGACTTCCCGCACAGTGCCGGTTCCCGTCACCGACGGATCAGCCTGAAGCTGCACATTGAAGGCAGCACCCGGCGCGAAATACTGTGTCATGCTGTCGGGAATATCGACCACGGCTTCACGAATGTCCGGGCGCGCCACCGTCATCACTGCCTGACCGGCAGCGACCACTTGTCCAACCTCGGCATTGGTTGCCGAAATTACCCCGTCATAGTCGGGGCGCAACACGGCATAGCTGCGCTGGTCCTGCGCCTTTTTCAGCCCGGCCCGGGCCTTTTCCAGTCCTGCACTGGCGCTGTCGCGCGCCTGTCTGGCGGCATCATAATCGGCCTGCGAAACATTGTTGCCTTGCAGCAAAATGCGCTGCCGCTCCTCGCTGGCCGAGGCATTGGCATATTGCGCCTCGGCGCTCGCCAGATCGGCCTTCGCCGACTGGATCGCCAGATCAAGCGTCGACGGATCAAGCGTTGCGACGCTCTCACCCTTCTGCACCAGATCGCCCACCTGCACCGGACGGCTGATGATGCGCCCAAGCACGCGGAAGGCGAGATCGGTCGAATAGCGCGGCTCGATCGTACCGGCAAACCCCGCCTGCGTGGCCGGTCGCGGTTCAACAACCATGTAGAGAACCGGGCGAACGGGTTCGGCCTCCGCTTCGCTTTCATCGCTCTTGCCGCAGGCTGCGAGCGCAAGCGTGGTCATCAGCACAGCGGCGCGCATCAGGGGGAGGGCAATGGGCTTTCGGAATTCTCGCATCATTGCGCAACCGCCCCTTCCTGCGTCTGCATGATTTCGGTCGGCTCGCCCGACCGCAGCATCTGCGCGCCTTTCGTGACGATCAGTTCGCCGTCGTTCAAGCCGCCATCCACGATCACCCGTTCCTTTTCATAGGAAAGCACGGTGATTGGAACCAGCGTTGTAACATGGGTATCGTCAGCCACCCGCCAAACAGCGGGGCGTCCGGCGTCGGATGTCATGGCGCTCCATGGCAGGACGATGACTTGACGGCTATCCATATGCACTGTTCCGGTGACGGTCGCACCAAGCGCCATCTGTGGCGGGGTTTTGGCAATGCCAACCTTGACCCGGACCGTGCCGGTCTGCGCATCGACGACCGGAGAGATTTCGCGGATTTGTCCTTCTGCAACAATGGAAGCGTCCGACAGCAGCGCAATTGTCACGCCCATGCCGTCCTTGGCGTGGTTGACCAGCGTTTCCTGCACGTCGAAGACGGCATCGCGTGGTCCATCCTCGGCAATCGAAAACGCCGTCTGCGCGGCCTGTATCACCTGACCCGCTTCGATGTTGCGCGCCGTGACGACACCGGAAACCGGGGCGCGCAGTTCGGTGTAGGAAAGCTGGTCGCGCGCGTCGCTAAGCTGGCTTTCGGCGCTCGAAAGCGCGCTTTGCGCGGTTTGCAGGGTCTGGTTTGCCTGATCATAGGTGCTGCGGGTCGTGAAACCCTGCGCGAGAAGCGCCTTCTGGCGTTTGAAATTGGCGTCCGCCTGAACGAGCTGCGCCTGCGCGGCATCCTTCGAGGCCTGAGCAACACGCAGATTCGCCTGCTGTTCGGCATCGTCGATACGGGCGATCAACTCGCCTTTGTCGACATGCTGGCCGATCTCGGTCTTGCGCTCCACGACCTGCCCGCCAAGGCGAAATGAGGTGTTGACCAGCGAGCGGGCGGCAATCGCGCCGGAAAGCGTCAATCGGGGCTGATAATCGCTTGCCGCCACCTTCATCACGGCAACCGGAACCACATTGCGGGAATCGGCACGGGCCGGAGCGCCAAATGTTATTGCCGAAATGCAGAATGCAAAGGCAGCCGTGGTTCCGAATATGACGCTTCGTCCGGAGCGGAGGAAACGGTAGGAAGGTTTTGCAATCATTGAACGATCCCGGTGGTTCGCATCTGCGGGAGAATGCAATCAAACGGCTTTCAACGAAAGCTTATTTTTTACGTAGGCGTCAATTCAACCGGGTCCATAGCGCACTTTAAAATTGCGAAACTGTAATAGGGCTTGATATCGCCTTTGTTGACACCCGCGCGACCGGATTGCGTCACGAAACCGTCATGAGCCACTTCTAGTATTCCGTGCAATTGCGCGGAGTCGTCGCGGCTTCGGGTGTTATCTTCAGCTTATGGTGTGAACATGTTCGAGAGTAGCCATCTGGACCGTATCAAGGCGGAAATCGCCGACAGTTTCGATGAAGAGCTGGAAATGCAGATCGAGGAAGAGCGGCTTGACGCGCTGGTCGCCGAGGGCATGTCCGGCCCCGCCGAACAGACGCTTGAACGCCGCCTTTATTTCCGCGAGCTGTTTCGTCTCCAGCATGAGCTGGTGAAGCTTCAGGACTGGGTGCAGCACAAGAAGCTCAAAGTCGTCGTGCTGTTCGAAGGCCGCGATTCCGCTGGCAAGGGTGGCGCGATCAAGCGCGTGACGCAGCGTCTCAATCCGCGTGTCTGCCGCGTCGTCGCGCTGCCTGCTCCCACCGAACGCGAGCGCAATCAGTGGTATTTCCAGCGTTATGTGCCGCATCTGCCGACCGCTGGCGAAATGGTCCTGTTCGACCGCTCCTGGTATAATCGGGCCGGTGTCGAGCGGGTCATGGGCTTTTGCACGAAGGAGGAACTGGAAGAGTTTTTCCGCTCCGTTCCCGAATTTGAACGCATGCTGGTGCGTTCCGGGATCATTCTCATCAAATACTGGTTCTCGATCACCGACGAAGAGCAGGAATTCCGCTTCAACATGCGTATCCACGATCCGCTGAAGCAGTGGAAGCTTTCGCCGATGGACCTCGAAAGCCGCGTTCATTGGGAAGACTACACCAAGGCCAAGGAAGAGATGCTGCACCGCACCCATATTGCCGAAGCGCCATGGTGGGTTGTCGAGGCCGTCGACAAGAAAAAGGCGCGCCTCAATTGCATCGCCCATCTTCTGTCGCAGATCCCTTATGAGGATGTGCCGAAGTCGGCCATCCATCTGCCGGAACGCGTGCGCCATGACGATTATGTACGTCATCAGACCCCGTCCGAAATGTATGTGCCGGAAGTGTATTAGAGGCTCGATGCGGGGCCGCTTTGTTCCGGGTATTGGTACACGACATTGAACATTATTCACGGTTCGCTGAAGGAACATAGTACCGGTCTGGTGGGGGCCTATCACAAGCGCCCCGATCATGCGGTTGTGGAACTCAAGGCAGACGAAGTGGATGCTGCGCTGGCCGCTAATGACGGCTGGGTGTGGCTGCATGTCGATCTGGTCGATCAGCGGTCACAGGGCTGGCTCTCGGAGCGCTGTGCCTTGCCCGCGTCGGCGCGGGCAATATTGGAAGGGCATGACGATAGCCTGGTGCTCAGCCATGAGGCAGGAACGATCCATGGCGTCATCGCCGACATGCATCAGGACATGGAGCGCATGTCCACCACAATCGGCCGTCTGCATTTTGCGGTGATGGGTGGGCTTCTGGTAACCGGCAGGCGGCATCCTCTGGAAGCCGTAGACAGGGTGCGCCATTCCTTTGCCAGCGGTTTTTGCCCGGCAACGGCCTATGAATTATTTGAGGCGGTGGTTACGGCCTTCTGCAAGAACACCGCAATCAGGCTCAATGAGGCGAGCAAAATGCTCGATACTGTTGAGGATCGGTTGGTGACCGAGCGGTTGAATGATGAACGCAGGGATCTTAAGGAAGTGCGCAGACTGGCGGTCTCGCTGCATCGTCCGGTGGCCGGTATGGTGGCTTTGTTTGAAGAGGAAGACCGTCTGGACTGGACCTTGCCTGAGATGGGGCATGCCGCGTTGACGCGGCTTTCCATGCGGCTCGAGCGCCTCGACCGTGAAATCGTTATGGTCAATGATCGTGCGCGGTTGTTGCAGGAAGAGATTGCAGCGGAACTGGCGGATGATTCAAACCGCAGCCTCAAAGTGATGGCGGTGATGAGCGCATTGCTGTTGCCCGGCACGCTGATCGCCGGTATTTTCGGGATGAACACTGCCGGATTGCCCTTCACGGGCGACGGGTCCGGTTTCGGCTGGGCGATTGTTCTGGGTGTCGGTGCGACAGCGCTGTTTTACTGGCTTCTACGCAAGGCTGGTATCAGCTTGCGGCTTTGAACAGCGCTATCCCGAACAGGAGGCGCCGTTTCGAAGGGCCTCCTGTTGGAATATATTTTACTTCTGGGTGGGCGCCGTAGTTTCTGCGCTTGCCGTTGTTTGCGGCTTTTCCATTTTTGTTGACGATTGCGCATTGTGGTAAGTGCAGTCTGCCATCGCAGCCGTAACCGACAGAGCGAGGACAGCGGTCGTTACAAATACGACTTTCATATCTGTCTCCATTCAGTGTTAGTTTCGTGGGGCATTACACCGACAACTCTAGCAAATGCTGCCAGTCTTGTCTCATCACTTCATATTCTAGTGGATTGAATTTGACGTTTGAATCCCGGCTGACATAGATGCTGTTTCAAACGTCAAATTCGAAAAATCCACTAGATACATATACTTGCTAGTGGTCTTTTTGATTCCAACATTTGCTCAGCGCGTGAACCGAGGGATGCAAATGTTGGAATCAGACCACTAGTCTCTGGGCAGTTGCCGTGCGCCCCATTCGCTTTCGGGGATGGCGTGGCCGATGGCATAGCTGAAGGACTGGATCGACATGGCCTCCGCATTGACCTGACATTTGAAATCCACGCCATACCATTGGGCGCGGCTGCGAAAGGCGCCGTTGCTGACCGTCAGACCGTTGTTGGAAACCGAACCGCCCGCGCGCGCCAGCATGTCGGGAAAAGCGCCCGGCTGCTGGCGGCGGATCTGTTCAAGCGCCTCGATGCTGCAAATCTGGATAACGCGATCCGTCGGTGAGAGTTTGCCGAGCGCCTGTTTCACACGCGGGTCAGACAGGGCATCCTTGGAATAAAGCCTGCGCGCCTGTTTGAAGTTTTCAGCCTTTTGCTCCGAAACGGCCTTGGTGGCCGGCTTTGCCTGTTCCGGTTTGGGCTGGGGAACAGGCGGGTTCTGAACAGCAGGGGCTGCCGCCTCGTTCGCGTTCGCCGCAGTTGCGGATTGAGCCTGCAGCTCCACCGCTTCCTGTTCTTTGTCCTGCGGCTGCTCGTTCTTGGTTTCGGTTGTCGTGGGTGGAGCTTCGTCGGGCTTTTCGCTTGTTTCTGGTGCGGCGGGCGGAACGTCAGGTTGCTCCGGCGTCTCATCCTTCGGATCGTTGGAAGCGGACTCAAAGGCAAGCTTCTGGGCCTGCGCCTGTTGTTGCGCAGGAGCGGGCTTGTCCTGGTACTGTTTGGGCTTGTCCTCGGCGGGTGGCGGCGGGGGAACAAGCTCTACATTGACGCTCTGTTCTTGCGCGGTTGGCAGTTCCGGCAGGCGGACGAGCAGAACAATGGCCAGCAACAGATGCAGGACGATCGAGCTTGGAATACCCCAGCCGATTTCTGCAAACATTTTTCTGGCCAATTGCTGCATCGCTCAAACGATCATGGATATCCAACTACACCGGGCACTCTCACGTGCCGATGGTGATACCACATTGGAGCGCCAACAACAGGTGTCGGGCGGAACTATTCACTCAAGGCTCGATGCAGCGCATCATCGCCGAAGCTTATGCGGCCTCCAGTGCCTGCTCGCATCTAAGCAACATGCCGTAGAGATCGCGCGGTTCATCCGGGTCTGCCAGCATGTCGAGTTCGGCATAAAGGCCGGTCTCTTCCAGTTTGCTGAAGACATAGCGCAGGGCGGAAAAATCCTCGGTTGCAAAGCCGACGCTGTCGAACAGCGTGATGGCGCGATCCGATGTTCTGCCCGGCAGTTTACCGGTGATCACTTCCCACAATTCCTTGACCGGATAATCTTCCGGCAATTGCTGGATTTCACCTTCGATGCGGGTTTGCGGTGGATATTCGACAAAAATATCCGAGCGCAGGAGAATTTCCTTGTTCAGCTCGGTCTTGCCGGGGCAATCGCCGCCAACCGCATTGATATGCACGCCAGGTCCGACCATGTTGTCGCTCAAAATGGTGGCATATTGCTTGTCGGCGGTGACGGTGGTGATGATGTCCGCGCCCTCGACAGCCTCCTGCGACGACCCGCAGATGGTGACCGAAAATCCCTTGTCCGCTAGATTGGCCGCACAGCGCTCGCTCGCCGAACGGTCGATATCGAACAGACGCAGCGTGTCGATGCCGAGCAGAGCCTTGAAGGCCAGCGCCTGAAATTCGCTCTGCGCGCCGTTGCCGATGATCGTCAGCGTTTTGGAATCCGGTCGCGCCAGATGTTTGGCGGCCACTGCTGACGTGGCGGCGGTGCGCAGCGCGGTCAGAATGGTCATCTCTGTCAGGAGCAGCGGATAGCCGCTGTCCACATCGGAGAGTACGCCGAAGGCCGCAACCGTCTGACGGCCCGTCCGGTTGTTTTTTGGGTGGCCATTGACATATTTAAAGCCATAAAGCGTGCCGTCGCTGGTTGGCATCAGTTCAATGACACCTTCCTGCGAATGGGAGGCGACGCGCGCCGTCTTGTCGAACTGTTCCCAGCGACGAAAATCTTCTTCGACAATTGCCGCCAGTTCTTTGAGGAAGGTTTCGACACCAACAGTCAGAACCAGCTTCATCATGTGATCGACGCTGACAAAGGGAACGATATTCAGCTTTTCATTGGTCATGGGAGTGAACCTTTATTCAATGGGCGGACGCGCCCGATCAGCGGGCGCTGTTTCCAGCCTTCGCCGCGAGGAATTTTTCAGCGATCATCGAAACGATCTGCGGCAGAACCTCGAAGGCGTAAGGCGCGTGGACGCGCTCCAGCTTCTGGTGGAACTCGCGACCCCATGGGCCGATATTGACCACCGGGAAACGCAGCGCATTGGCGGCTGGATGATCGACGAGCCGCGACACCGGCGTGTTCTGGGACACGATATCCTGTCCAAGCGTTGCCTGACCGAGAAAGCTCATATCGGAAATGCCCTGGAAATGGGGCTTCCAGACCAGGCTCTGGTCGGGGAAGTCCGCAAAGACCTTGATCGTCTCGTCGATGGCCTCTCTGAAAAGGCGGTCATTGGTTTTGGTGTCGTCAAGATGGCTTGCCGGATAGTGCAGCCCGGCAAAGCCGACGACAATCGCCGGTCCGGCAAGGTGCGCAACACCCACCAGCCATTCGGTCAGCTGGCGGCTGACGGAAAGCGGATTGTCGATGCCGGAAAGGCGCTGTTCCTGTTCGTCATAGAGACGTTCGAAGTCGTTGCCTGCGATCTGTGCTGCCATGGCGCGCAGCTCTGTGAATGTCAAAAGCTTCGGCGCTGGGGGGGTTGCTCCGGCGCGCTTGCCGACCAGCTTGCCATAGGCTTCGGCCTGCGCGGTAAAGCGTGCAACCGCATCAACGGCGCCGGTGCGCACTTCATCCTGAAAGCGCTTGAAGAGCTCTTCCGCAGTCATGCCATGATAGAGCCAGTTGAGCGCGATCCAGAAACGTTCAGGCGTCGTGACTTCATAGCCGTCGCGCAAATCCTTTGCCTCAAGGCAGATGGGCGGCGGGGAAATATCGTTGTCGTCGCGGTCGGCCAGATCGGCATTGCCTTCGAAGCGCGTGAGAATACCAGCCGCCATGGCCTGTGCGCTGACGCCTTCATAAGGGTAGCTGGCGTGGGAGCTGCAACCGATGACAAGCGCGAAAGGCAGGAGCTTGCCGATGGTTCCGGCATAGACGGCGCGGCCTTCGCTGCCATCGCCCTGATCGGACGTTACATCAAGATTGATAGCCGACGAAATATCGAGATCGAAGTCCCGCGCAATCTCCGGCAGCGCATTGCGCATCGACCGCATCCCACGGCTTTCGCGCTCTTCGTCCGGTGTTACGATCAGGACCAGATTGCCGCTGCGGTCGGGATCGGTCGCAAAACGCTCAAGGCAGGCAATACCGGCAGCGATGCCGCTTTTCATGTCCAGAAGGCCACGGCCCGGCAGGAAGTCGCCGCTCAGAAGATCTTCCAAAGCGCGCTCTTCCTGGGCTGAGCGCGCGCGCTTGCCAAGGTCCTTGATCAGCGCGTCTTTCAGGTTGAGGCTGTCGCAGGAAAGCGATTTCAACTCGTGATAATTGTCGGTCGCAACCGTGTCGAAGTGGCCAGCGAGAACCACCGTGTCACGGCCCTTGCCGCGAACCAGCGCCACCACATTATGGGTCAGCGGATCGCCATGGCTGGCAACCGTGCGGATATTGGCCGGGTTCTCCTGGAAATAAGGAATTTCCTTGAGCAATTCGACGAAGCGACCAGAGAATTCCGCTTCACCGGGCGTGCCCGTTTCGCTACGCCAACTGACCATGCGAAGAGCCAGCTCTTCGACATGCTGCGCATCGATATGGTTGTGCGCCATCGTTACGGCGTTTTGCGCGCCGTTTGAAATATTCGCAGTCATTGAGTAGTCTCCGTAATTTAGAGCGCATCCCGAAAAGTGTGAAACGGTTTTCGGAAAAGATGCGCGTTAAAACAAAGAATTAGAGCGCCGATCTGATCCAATCAGATCGAAACGCGCTCTAGTGCGAAAGATGCTTTCGCAGGAAAGCGCGGGTCCGTTCCTCTTTCGGATTGGACAACATCTGGTCCGGCGGACCCTGCTCGACCACCACGCCGCCATCCATGAACATCACATGGTCGGATACTTCAGCGGCGAAGCGCATTTCGTGGGTCACGATCAGCATGGTCATGTGCTCTCTGGCGAGCTGCTTCATCACCTGATTAACCTCTTCCACCAGCTCGGGATCGAGCGCCGATGTGGCCTCGTCGAACAGCATCACCTTGGGCTGCATGGCGAGCGCGCGCGCAATCGCCACGCGCTGCTTCTGGCCGCCGGAAAGGCGCGCCGGATAGGCATTGCCCTTGTCCACCAGCCCGACCTTCGCCAACAGCGTGTTGGCGCGGTCCAGCGCTTCGGCGCGGGGCAGATGCTTGAGCCGCATCGGACCGATCATGATGTTCTGCAGCACGGTCAGGTGCGGAAACAGGTTAAACTGCTGGAACACCATGCCCATTTCCTGACGGATATGGTTGATGTGCTTTTCGAAGGCATGGCCCTTGAGCGGCTTGTTGACCTGATTGCCATCAAGCCAGATTTCTCCGCCCGAGGTTTCTTCCAGCATGTTGATGGAGCGCAGAAGCGTGCTTTTTCCCGACCCGCTGGGGCCGATGATGGATACGATCTTGCCGCGCGGAACCGTCAGGTCGATGCCCTTGAGAACCTCGTGGTTGCCATAGGATTTCCTGATCTGGCGCAATTCGATCATGGGTGTCTGAGTGTTCATCGGATAGCTTCCGCTTTCTTGGCCGCTTTGCTCAATGCCCATTCCATCAGAAGATTGACGGCATAATAGAGCACGGCGGCGACGAAATAGAATTCGAAGGGTCGATAGGTTTCGCTGATGGCGCGCTGTGCGTTCAGAACCAGTTCCGTGATGCCGAGGACGGACAGCACCGCTGTATCCTTGAGCAGGATGATGCTGTTATTGCCCACCTGCGGCAGCGCGGTCAGGATCGCCTGCGGAATGATGAAATAGCGCAGCGACATGCCCCGGCTGAAGCCCAGCGAACGGGCGGCTTCCATCTGCCCGGCGTCCACAGCTTGCAGCGAAGCGCGGAAAATATCGGCGTTATAGGCGGCATAATGCATGCCAAGGCCGAACACGCCGGTCCAGAAGGCCGGAACCATGATGCCGATCTGCGACAGGCCATAATAGAGAAGATAGAGCTGGAGCAGCAGTGGCGTGCCCATGAAGAGGAACACGATGCCGCGCACCGGTAGGCTGACGATTTTTGGTCCGTGCAATGTCACCAGAGCGATGACGACGCCCAGCACCACGCTGATGACACCGGCCAGAACGGTGATCAGCACCGTCCAGAGCAGGCCGATGAAGAGCAGTTCCAGATAGGAGGGAACGACCGTGAAATCGAGGCTCATGCTTCGGCCCTCCGATCTCGGTTGAAGAAGGTTTCCATGCCGCGAACGATCATCGAAATGACGGCAATGATGACGATGTAGGCGATGCCCGCGATCGTGAAGACTTCGAAGGGCTTATAGGTCGAGGTCACGAAACGCTGCGCGGAATAGGTCAGTTCCACCACGCCGATTGTTGAGACAAGTGCTGTACTCTTGGTCAGGATGATCGTGTTGACGCCGAGCGAACGGATCATCAGGGGTGCTGCCTGCGGCAGAATGAAAAGCCGCATGGTGTTGAAGCGTCCAAAGCCGATGCTGCGGGCCGCTTCGTTCTGGCCCTTGTCCACGGCCAGAATGGCGCCGCGTATGCCTTCCGACATATAGGCTCCGATGTTGAAGCCCATGGTGATCACGCCAGCCATAAACGGGCTGAATTCCAGACCGAACTGAGGGCCGCCGAAGAAGACCAGAAAAAGCTGCACCAGCAGCGGCGTGCCGCGCATGATGCTGACATAGCCCGTGGCGAACCAGCGGAACGGCTTGAAGCGCGAAAAGCGGGCAATAACCAGAACGGTTGCAACGACCAGACCGATCAGAAGCGATACGACTGTCAGCTGGACGGTGACCCAGCCAGACTGAACAATGAAGGGAAAAATCCGCTCGATAAGTGCGATATCCATCCTTCAACCTTTCTTCCCCATCGGTGGCTCGTGGAGATGGGCCACCGAATGGCCGGAGGAACCGCGCCGCTGTTCGCCCAAAGGGTGGTGGGCAGAAGCGAACAGTACCAGATTTGGGGGATCAATTTCGAAGATGGGTTGCTTGTCACAACCCATCTTCCGGAGAGGGAAGATTAGCGGATATCCGCGCCAATCCACTTTTCGGAAATGGCCTTGTAGGTGCCGTCGGCCATCATGTCGTCCAGAGCCTTCTGCATGGCGGCAGCCAGTTCCGGATTGTTCTTGCGTACGGCGATGCCGATGTCGTAGCGGGGCAGTTGGTCATCCTTGACCTGCTTGATCGGCGCATTGCTCTTGGTGATGGCAACCAGAACCGGTACGTCGTCGGCGACAACGGCATCGATACGGCCAGAGCCCAGATCAAGCAGCATTTCCGGCAGGCCCTTATAGGTGCGAACGTCGTATTTGCCCTGTTCGCGGACCCATTTTTCGGAGGTTTCGCCGAGCGTCACGCCGATGGTCTTGCCTTCAAATTCCTTGAGCGAGGTGGCAGCGTCGTCCTTGCGGACGAACAGCGCCAGACCCGAGCGATAGTAAGGGCCGACAAAGGCAATTGCCTTCTTGCGTTCTTCGGTGATGCCCATCGAACCGACAATGGTGTCGTAGCGACCGGTCACCAGACCAGCGATGATGCCGTCCCAGGCGGTCGTGACGATTTCTGGCTCGGCCTTCAGGCGGCGCGCGATTTCAGAGCCGATATCGACGTCGAAACCGACGACCTTGTTGGATTCATCCACAAAGCTGAAAGGAGGAAAAACGCCGGACAGGGCAATCGACATTTTGCCTGCCTTCTGGATCTTTTCCAGATCGTCGGCCTTGGCCGCGTTCATGGAAAAGGTGAGACCGAGCGCCAGAAGCGCCGTGGAGAAAAATTTCGCGGTATTCATGTAGGTCAGTTCCCCATTTGAAGCCCCGGACGCCGGGACCGTGAAATCGCCGTTTGCATGCGCTTGTTTTCGTGACCTTGTGACCGGTCCAAGCCGGGATTGGTCATGGGTTTCCATCGCGATCAACGTCTGGAAACCACCTGGGCAATCCCCTTGCAGAAAATGAATATCTGCAATCAGATTGACAAAAAAGAATATAAAGTGATTATTTTTATAAATTACTGCCGATATAGGTAGTCGCACTTACTAAAAAGAAAGAGGGGGTCATGGACGAGCTTGACAAGAGACTGATCACGGAATTGCGCATCAATGGACGCGCATCGGTGCCGCAACTGGCCGAGCTTCTTGGCGTGGCGCGCGCAACAGCCCAGAAGCGGCTCGACCGCATGGTGGCCAATGGCGACATCAAGGGCTTTACGGTCCGTGTGCGCGACGATATCGGCAAGGACCAGATCAGGGCTTTCATGCTGATCGAAATGTCAGGCTCTTCGCTCAAAGCCACGATCAGCGCCATCAAGCGCGTGCCGGGGCTGACGGGTCTGTTCAACACCAATGGCATGTGGGACGTGATTGCCGAGCTGGAAGTGGCGACGATTTCGGAACTCAACGAGGTGATCTCGACGATCCGCTCGCTTCAGGGCGTCAGCAAAAGCGAGACCAATATCATGCTTGGCCCCGCCTGACGCTGCGTGCTCATTCGCCGTCGAGCCGATCGGCGACCAGATCGGCATAGACCAGATAGCGAAGCGGTCCGGGCGTGATTGCATCGAAGGGATAGCATGTCGCAAGAACGAGGTGTTTTCCCGTGGCCTGCGGGTCGATGGGCGCTTCGTCCCAACGGGCCACAGCCATATGGGTCGTGCGATAGGTCACGATCTTTCCGTCACGGCGCGTGATGCGGATCAAATCGTTCGGCTCGACATTTTTCAGGAAAGCGAAATGGGTATCGCGATGGGCGGCATAGACCGCCGTGCCCTGATCTCCCGCTTCCGGCGTATTATCGAGGTGTCCGGGCCCGAAGGCGAGTGCCTGACCGCTCGCGCCTTTCAGCGCAATCGCTGCGGTTTCCAGTCGCGGCACTTCGATGCGCGCCACCGGCCATGTGTCGGCCCAGCTCCACGGCTTGACAGGCGCCCCCGTCTCCACACTCTGCGTGAAAGCGCGCTCCAGCAGGATTTGTGCGGCAAAGGCCTTGGCGTGAATCCAGAAGCCCTGTCCGGCGAGGACCAGACCGCCTGTGATCAGAACGCAGGCGAGAAGTGTCGAGAGGGAGCGCGCAAGCGCGCGCCCCTTCAGGATGGTCTGACGATTACTCATGGCTGCCTGCCTTTTCACGACGCGTGAACCAGAAGAGAAGGGCACCGATCAGCACGGCCAGCAAACCTTGCAGCATGAGAAGCGTTGCAGGTGTCGCCGTTTGCGGCAGTGGAAGACTCGGAACGGGTAGGGTCGGAGCGATCTCCTCAGCTTTACTGTCGACGCCACTCCAGTCGGCGTTTTCGCTGTCGGTTGGCTGTCCGGCATTCGCGTCGCGCGTGGCGCTGATGCCGAGCAATGTGCGATAGTCCCAGCCAGCGGGCAGATGCAGCGGAATATCGGCCTTGGTCAGCGGTATATTGGCGGCGCGTGATGGCGTGACATCCACGGCGATGAGACTGGTCAGGCGCGTCACCAGATGGTGATCGAGCGCAAGCCGCAGGATACGGGCGTCGGCGGCATCCTGATTGATCTCGCCAAGCGTGGCAGCGACTTCGGCATCGTCAATCTTGCGGCGCGCCCAGATTTTGGAAATGCCTTCCGCGTGACTTGCCTGATCAAGCGGCAGTGTCACGGTCCAGGGGTGGTCACCGACCATGCCGCTGACGGTCAGTTCGCCGGTCGCCTTGCCCATGCGGGCGGCAATGACAAGCGGCTCGCCGCGATAAAGATCAGGCAGCAATGTCGGCGTGAGGCTGACATTCTTTTCGGTAAACGCGGCGCGGATGTCAGTTACGGCTGGGTTTTCCAGCTTGTCGAACAGGGCACGCATGCGCTCGTCGACTTCCGCTGCCGAACCGATATGGGTGAAGCTCCCGCGACCAAGCTCGGCGGCGCGGTTCACCAGATAGCTGTTCGGGGCTGAACCAATGCCGACCATGAAGATGCGCGAGCGTCCGCGCCGGGCGGCGATTGTATCGAGTAGCTCCAATTCGTTGCTCACTTCGCCATCGGTCAGGAAAACGATCTGGCGCAAGCCCTTGCTCTGATGGCTGTCATCGAGGGCGGCGTGCAGCGGCGGCAGCATTTCCGTGCCGCCAGCGGCTTCAAGCTGGCCGACAAAGCTGCGCGCAGCGGCGACATTTTCGCCGGTTGCGGCAACGCTGTCCGGGAAAAATTTGGTCATTGTGTCATCGAAGCGGATGACGTTGAAATGGTCGTTCGGTTCCAGTCGCGACAGGGCATAATCGAGGCTGGCTTTTGCTTGCACCATGGAGGTGCCGCCCATTGAACCGGAATTGTCGATCACGAAGACAATCTCGCGACCGGTCTTCCTGGCCGGCGCCAGAACCGGCGGCGTGACATAGGCAAGCACAAAGTCTTCCTTGCCGACCCGTTCGCGAAACAGACCGACAGTTGGCGTGTTGCTCGCCGCAGCGCTCCATTCAAGCACGAAGTCGCGGTCGGCAATTGCGTCGCCTTGCAGTGTGATCTGGCGCGCGTCGCCATTCAGCCGGTCGATCTTGACGGGATGGTAGAGGCTTTTCAGTCCATCGACCGGGAACCCCGCATCCAGCTTGATTGCAAGCGTGACCGGGTTGGTCCGTGCACTGTCCGGTCCGATCAGTGCCGTATCGATCGGTGCAGCCTGAGTGTTCTGTGTCGTGCTGGCGGCGGATTGTCCCCAGCCACCATTCAGCTTGGCGCGCTGGTCGATTGCGGCCTTTTCCTGCGGATTATAGCGCGGGGCAACGACCAGCGGCACGCGCAGCGAAAAGCGATTATCGGCCAGACGCACTGCCTGCTGATATTCGATCTGTACAACGACCTTCTCATGCGGACCGATATTGGCGACGGCATTGGTGAAGACATTGAACCGCTGCTGTTCCACGAGTGCGGTTTTTTTGCCTTCGCTGCGGGCCTTCTCATAGATGGCGCGTGCGGCCTGCTTTCCCTTGATATCGGCCACGACGACGCGATTGCCGATGATCAGCTTCAGCGAATGAACGGCGCTGTCTTCAGGCAACGGAAACACATAGAGCGCCTCGACCCAGCCATCGGTGGGGTTTTCGAAAGCCTGTGTGAGACGCGCCCGCGCCGTCGGTCCGCTGACAGTGATATCCACATCGGTGGCGAGCCGCGGGGCCTCGACATATTGCCCGGCCTGTTCGGTCTGCATCAGCAGGCTGCCCGATTCCATTTCATTGGGCGATACGAAAGCGGAGGTTTCCGCACGCGCCTGCAAGGGGTGAAGCAGGGCAAGTATCACGCCGAGCGCGGGAAGCAAAATTGCATTCCCGAACCAGAGAAACTGGCAGAACCGGACGAGAAAATTTCTCCGGTTCCTTCGATGTGAAACAGTGATTGCGGTGTGCATGACGGGCTCCCTTTCCGTAATGGATGAACTGGAGCGATTGTCTGAAACGCGCTGTTGCCTCGCCAGCGTCAGCTTTGACCTCTTTCGTCCGCATCTTGCCGCAAAGCGTCTTGCCGCTGGCGGATATGTGTGGAATTGTGAAAGAAAGTACGCAATCAGGACATTGGCGCATGGTCCACGGGGACCCTTATCTGTCGGAAAATCAAAGCAGTAGCGTTGCGGCCCGGGTTCGCGAGGAAATCGCGCGGCGGCGTATTTCGCGCCAGCGACTCGCGGACGACGCGCGGATCAGCCTTTCAACGCTAGAAAAGGCGCTATCGGGGCATCGTCCTTTCACGCTCGCCACCATCATCCGGCTGGAACAGGCAATGGGTGTGGCCCTGCGCGAACCGGGCGCGGCGCAGGCGCCCAAGGCAGGCGACACCATCGAGCGCCCTGTTGCGAGCGGCACAGGCAGCGGCCATGCGCCGGAGGAGCTGGGTGCCTATTCGCGGCCCGCCGTTGCGTGGCTAGAGGGAACCTATCTGACCCTGCGTCCGTCCTTTGGCGATGCGGATGCGATCTTCGCCTATTGCACGGAAATCGTCTGGGATGACGAGGGAACGCGGCTGCGGTTCCGGGAACGGGAGCGCACCGATGCGTCTTTCTCCCAGCATGGCTCGGTATCTGTGCCGCATCGGTCGGGGCATATCTATCTTGTCACCAACACATCCGGGCAATATCGGATGGTGGTTCTGTCGCGACCCAGCATTACGGGCGAGATGTTCGGCCTGCTGACGACGTTGCGGGCGGGGCAGGGCGCGCAGCTGACGCCGGTTTCGACGCCGCTGGTGCTTTTGCCGCTATCTGCCTTTGAGGAACCCTCCTTCGGGCGTATCGCCAGGGACGGCGATCATTATGGCGCTTATTCGGCCCTGTTGGGCAAGGTGCTGGATGAGAATTATGCAGCCTTCATCGGCTGACACTCTATTCGCTTGAACGCCCCTCCGTCTTGTGCCAGCATTCAGGCGGAGGAGGATGGTCATGGTGTCGACACTGTCGCACATCAAGGAGATTGAGCGCGTCGCCATGGGCGGGGCCTCGGATCGTGATCGCCCTGTCATTCAATCCTGGTTGCGCTGCCTCAATGATTATCGGCTTAATCCCGCCCAGACGCAGGAAGCCTATATCGTGCCCGACACATTGCTGCGGGAACATCGCGAGCAGTCGGAAGAGCTCATCCGCATCGGGCGTACCGGCCTCGAAGCGCTTTTCAGACAAGTCGCCGATCAAAGCTACGTCCTGCTGCTGTCGGATGCGCGCGGCGTTACAGTCGAGTTCATGGGCGACCCCACTTTCGACAATCAGCTGCGCAAGGCGGGGCTTTATCTCGGATCGGAATGGTCGGAAGACAGGGCGGGAACCTGCGCCGTCGGGGCCTGCATGGTTTCAGGCAAGCCCGTCATCATCCATCAGGACGATCATTTCGACGCCTGCCATATCGGCCTGACCTGCACGGCGGCGCCCATTTTCGATACGTTCGGCGATCTGTCGGCGGTGCTCGATATTTCGCAACTGCGCTCGCCGACCGCGAAGGCCAGCCAGCAGCTGGCGCTGCATCTGGTTGCTTCCACTGCGCGGCGGATCGAGCTTGCGAATCTCATGACCCGGGCGCGCGAGGATTGGGTTTTGCGTCTGGCGCGACTGCCAGATTTTCTGGACGTCGATCCCGATGCCGCGATGACGATTGATGGCAACGGCGTAATCACCGGCATGACACATGGCGGTTTCGGCTCTGTTGCGCGCGGCATGAATCTGAGCACGGTCTCGACGAAGGACTTCATCGGGAAACCCATCTCCAGCGTCTTCGATATCGATATCGATCAGCTTCCGGCCCTGATGCGCGGACGCCCCAATGGCGAGCGTCTGCTCCGGGCGCGCAACGGTCTGGCGCTTTTTGCAAGCGCCATTGCGCCGGTCAGCAGTTTCCGTGCGCCTGCGACCAGCAGCATATCGGTGCGGCTGCCTGGGGCGCTGCGCCAGTTGAGTTTCGGCGACCCGGCCATGGAGGCGCTGCAGGCCCGCGCCGCCAAACTGGCGGATCGCCGTCTGCCGATCCTCATCAAAGGCGAAACCGGCAGCGGCAAGGAATATCTGGCGCGCGCCATCCATGATAGCACCGCCAAGCCCGGTCCGTTTATCGCGGTCAATTGCGCGGCAATACCCGAACAGCTGATCGAATCCGAATTGTTCGGCTATGTCCCCGGCGCTTTCACCGGCGCAATGCAGAAGGGGAAGACCGGGCTTATCGAAGCGGCCAATGGTGGCACGCTGTTTCTGGACGAGATTGGCGACATGCCACTCGCTCTTCAAAGCCGGTTGCTGCGGGTTCTTTCGGAAAACGAAATTCAGCCAGTCGGCGCGCTGAAACCGAAGCCGGTCAGGTTCCGGCTTTTGTCGGCATCGCATCGCGATCTGGCGGCGCTTGCTGCCGAGGGCCGTTTTCGCGAAGATTTGCTCTATCGGCTCAATGCCGCGACGCTGACCCTGCCGCCGCTGCGACAGAGACAGGATTTCGACAGCCTCGTTGATCACCTTCTGCGCCGTATCGGCGAAGAAGAGGGCGAGACAATCACGCTTGACCGCGCTGCGCGAAAGGCGCTTGCAGCCTATGGCTGGCCGGGCAATCTGCGCGAGCTGGACAATACGTTGCGTGTTGCAGCGGCGGTTGCAACAGACGCCACAATCACCACCGATTGCCTGCCCGAACATTTCCAGACTGTGACCGCGGCGGACAATGACCGTTCCGATCAGCAGGTTTTGCGCCGTCAACTTGACGAGTGCGGCAACAATATTTCCGCGCTGGCCCGAAAACTGGGTGTCAATCGTTCCACGATCCACCGCCGCCTGAAGCCCACACATTAATGCTGCAACAGGTGCAACACCTGTTGCACGATAGCTGTTGCATCATTTGCGGCTGCAATGCTTCTTCTGAATAAAATAATGCAAAAACAATAGCTTGGCGATTGCAAGCCATCTGGCACGCCGTTTGCTCATCCTTCTCCGACGGGCCTTGGGAGAAGTCCGCTATCCACATCCACGGGAGGAAATTGCAATGCTTGAGAAAACACCGACAGTCCGCGTACAGGCCTTTCTCGACAAGTTCGGCGCAGCACTGGAAGGCGGGCGGATCGATGAAGCGGTTTCGATGTTTGCCGATGATTGCTACTGGCGCGATCTGGTTGCCTTCACTTGGAACATCAAGACCGTGGAAGGGCATGATCAGGTGCGCGACATGCTGCAATCCCAATTGCAGCTGGTGAAGCCAACCAAATGGCTCGTCGCCTCTGGTGAAACAGCGACGGAAGCCGATGGCGTCACCGAAAGCTGGATATCCTTCGAGACGGAAGTTGCGCGCGGCTACGGTCTCATTCGCCTGAAGGGTGGCAAGATATGGACCCTTCTCACCGTCATGTCGGAATTGAAGGGGCATGAGGAAAAATCAGGCTTCACCCGTCCGCTGGGCGCGAAGCATGGTCACGACCTTGGCGCCAAGACATGGAAGGAAGAACGTGAGGAGGAAGCCCGCACGCTCGGCTATGAAAAACAGCCCTATGTGCTGGTGATCGGCGGCGGACAGGGCGGTATTGCGCTCGGCGCGCGCCTGCGGCAGCTCGGCGTGCCGACGATCATCGTCGAACGCAACGAACGACCGGGCGATTCATGGCGCAAGCGCTACAAGTCGCTCTGCCTGCATGACCCCGTCTGGTACGACCATCTGCCCTATATCGACTTTCCGAAAAACTGGCCGGTTTTTGCGCCCAAGGACAAGATTGGCGACTGGCTGGAATTCTATACCAAGGTGATGGAGCTGAATTACTGGACGCGCTCCACCGTCAAGTCGGCGAAATGGAACGAAGACGAGAAGGAATGGTCGGTCGTCGTAGACCGCGACGGCGAGGAAGTCATCCTGCGTCCAAAGCAACTGGTCTTCGCAACCGGCATGTCGGGCAAGGCGAATATTCCAAACGTCAAGGGACAGGATCGCTTCAAGGGCGAACAGCAGCATTCATCCCGCCATCCCGGGCCGGATGGTTACAAGGGCAAAAAGGTCGTCGTCATCGGGTCGAACAATTCGGCGCATGATATTTGCGCAGCCCTTTGCGAGGCGGGTGTCGATGTCACCATGGTGCAGCGGTCATCGACGCATATTGTGCGCTCGGAGCCGCTGATGAAACACGGGCTCGGCGCGCTTTATTCGGAAGAGGCGGTGCAAAATGGCGTCACGACGGCCAAGGCCGATCTGATCTTCGCCTCGCTGCCTTATCGTATCATGCATGAGTTTCAAAAGCCCATCTATGACAAGATCCGCGAGATCGATGCTGATTTCTATGCCGCGCTTGAAAAGGCTGGTTTCCAGCTGGATTTCGGCTCGGACGGTTCGGGCCTGTTCCTCAAATATCTGCGGCGCGGCTCCGGCTATTATATCGATATCGGCGCTTCGCAGCTCATCATCGACGGCAAGATCAAGCTCGCTTCAGGGCAGATAGAGGAGATTACCGAAAACTCCGTGCGGCTTGCCAATGGAACCGAACTGCCTGCCGATCTGATCGTCTATGCGACGGGCTACGGTTCGATGAACGGCTGGGTCGCGGATATCATCGATCAGGAAACGGCGGACAAGGTCGGCAAGGTCTGGGGTCTCGGGTCGGAAACGCCGAAGGACCCCGGCCCGTGGGAAGGCGAACAGCGCAATATGTGGAAGCCGACGCAGCAGGAGGCGCTGTGGTTCCACGGCGGCAACCTGCATCAGTCGCGGCATTATTCGCAATATTTGTCGCTGCAGCTGAAAGCCCGCATGGAGGGCATCGATACGCCGGTCTATGAACTGCAGACCGTGCATCATTTGCGATAAAGCGATTGCGGTTTTCACGGATTAAAAAATTGGCCGGGGTTTGTGCCCCGGCCAATCCGTTTGTGTGATGCCTGCCTAAAAATTAAGCGGCAAGCGCTTCGTCTTCCGAAGTCGGAACTTCAGAAATGGTCTTCAGCACCTGGGAGGCAATCTGGTATGGGCAGCCCTGCGAGTTCGGGCGGCGATCTTCGAGGTAGCCTTTATAGCCGTTCTTGACGAAGGCATGCGGCACGCGGATCGAAGCGCCACGGTCGGCAACGCCGTAGGAGAACTTGTCCAGCGGAGCCGTTTCATGCTTGCCCGTCAGTCGCAGATGGTTGTCGGGTCCGTAGACGTCGATATGTTCCTGCAGGTTCTTGTCGAACTGGGCCATCAGGGCTTCGAAATAATCCTTGCCGCCAACTTCGCGCATGAACTTGGTCGAGAAGTTGCAATGCATGCCCGAGCCGTTCCAGTCGGTGTCGCCCAGCGGCTTGCAATGGAATTCGATGTCGATTTCATACTGTTCGCAAAGGCGAAGCAGGAGATAGCGCGCCATCCAGATCTGGTCTGCTGCGGTCTTGGAACCCTTGCCGAAAATCTGGAATTCCCACTGGCCCTTGGCCACTTCGGCATTGATGCCTTCGTGGTTGATGCCGGCGGCCAGGCAGAGGTCAAGATGTTCCTCGACGATCTTGCGGGCGATCGGACCGACATTGCTGGAGCCGACGCCGCAGTAATATGGGCCCTGCGGTGCGGGGAAACCATGCTCAGGGAAGCCGAGCGGACGACCGTTCTGATAGAAGAAATATTCCTGTTCGAAGCCAAACCATGCGTCGTCGTCGTCAAGAACGGTTGCGCGGTTGTTCGATGGGTGCGGCGTGACGCCATCCGGCATCATGACTTCGCACATGACGAGAGCGCCGTTCGTGCGGGCTGGATCGGGATAGACCGCGACCGGCTTCAAAACGCAATCGGAGCTGCGGCCTTCGGCCTGCATCGTCGACGAACCGTCGAAACCCCAGAGCGGCAGTTGCTCGAGCGTCGGGAACGCATCGAATTCCTTCACCTGTGTCTTGCCACGCAGGTTGGGTGTCGGAGTGTAACCGTCAAGCCAAATGTACTCGAGCTTATACTTTGTCATCGCCTAGTCTCTTTTATGACGGGTATTGAACCAACGCAGTAGGGCAGCCAACCGTCAATATGCTCTTCCCTGCTTATGTAAAATAAGAAAGCAAGTGTCATGCCAGTTTCGTAAAATGTATGTTTTCTGGCCGCGCCTTTGGCCTAAGGCCTTGAAAAGATAAAATTTATTAAATGGTCAAAATTTGAGGCAGGATTCCGCGAAGCGAAGCAAGGTCGTCAGGCGGGCAGCACTTAACCGGCGCTGAAAACGATTTTGATTATAAAATAGGCATTCGTCTAAATAATCGCCATTTGGCGTTGCACGCACAGCGCATAAAAAAGGCGAAGCCGAAACTTCGCCCTTTGTTTCACGCATCATACGGAGACGGTCGCGACCGATCACAGCGTGTTCTTCTGCATGCGGCCATCCTTCATGATGACCGCCAGACTTTCGGCAGGCTTTTCCAGCGCGTGGATATCTTCAAGCGGGTTGGTGTTCACAACAAGCAGATCCGCTAGCGCGTCCTTTTCAATCACGCCCAGCTTGCCCGGATAAGGATTACGCAGGTTGGAAAGGGTCAGAAGTTCCGCATTGCCGGACGTTGCCATGCGCAGCGCCTCGGCGTTCGAATACCACTGGCTGAGATGGGTGAGCATGAAGCTCTGCCGCGGAGCCAGTTGGGGTGAAAACAGAATATCTGAACCCCATGCGGTCTTGACCCCGTGCTTGCGGATCAGTTCATACATACGGGGCGTTGCGGCGAACAATTGCTGGGCTCTTTCAGCAGAAGGGCCGGTCAGTGTGCCGGTATCGTCCATGCTGAGAAAGGGCTGCGTGCTGAGCCAGACATTCTTGTCGACAAACATTCGCGCGGTTTCATCGTCCATCAGATGCGCATGTTCAATACAGCCTACACCGACATTCAGCGAGCGCTGCACGGTGTGCGGTGCATAGGCATGCACCGTCATATAGGTGTTCCAGTCGCGCGCCACGTCATTGGCGGCGCGTATTTCGTTTTCGTCGAAAGTGGACATATCGAGTGGGCTGCGCGGGGTTGAAACACCGCCGCCACCGACCAGCTTCACCTGCGACGCGCCTTGCATCAACTGCTCACGGACCCGCATCTTGAGGCTGCCCGCATCGTCCACGATGGCCGCGCCGCCGATCTTTTCACCGAGGCTAAGCTCGTTGCCGCCACGCGGAACCTCGAAAGGCATTCTAAGGTCGCCGTGTCCGCCCGTCGTGGTGATCATCGCGCCGGATGGGTAAATACGAGGCCCCGGAATAATGCCGTTATCAATCGCCTGTTTGAAAGTGAACACCGGCCCGCCCATGTCGCGAACCGTCGTAAAGCCACGCTCCAGCGTGCGCTCAGCCTCCGCCGTCGATGAGGCGAATATGCCCGCAGGATCGCCGGTCAACAGCACATTCAAAGGCACGGCAGCATATAAAGTGTGCCAGTGCGCGTCGATCAGACCGGGCATCAGAACGCGACCGCCGCAATTAACCACCGTGGCGCCTTCGGGCGGCGCGCTGTTTGTCGTGTCCACGGCGACGATCTTGTTGCCTTCGACGAGAATCTGGACATCGGCGCGCAGGCTGTCCGACTTGCCGTCAAACAGGCTGACCTGCCGGAACAAGGTCTTGGCTGATGGACCGGCCGTCTGGGCGTGGAGTTTCTTCGGGGCGGCCGCCGCGATGGCGGTTGCTCCCAGCCCGGCAAGGAAGGAGCGGCGTGAAAAACTGTCCAACCGGCGGGAAACCTGTTGCAAGGACGGGCTGAAACAGGAGCAGCCGGAGCCATGGACGAAGGATTGATATTTTTGTCCCAGCCGAAACATAACGGTTCCTCCTCTGTTACCGGAATGGTAATTTACAATAGAATTGAACGCTATGCGGATGCTAGAAATTCTATGAAAATAAGTATTGCAGAGTCAATGCTTATGAATATTCCTACATTTTATTCTTGTAATCACGTCAATGCAAATTTGCGTCTGTTTCCACCAGAAGCGGCTCGTCATTCGACATCAGCGCGGCGATCCACGCAGCGGAAGGGGCTGCCGCGCAATAGACGATGACGGCGATCAGGATCGGAACGCCAATGAATGCGCCAGCAATGCCCCACATGAAACTCCAAAAGAACACCGCGAATATGACCGCGAAGGGCGAGATCGACAGCGATGCACCGGCCAGCCGGGGTTCAAGATAACTGCCGATCACGAACTGGATGACATTGAGGCTGAGAAACACCACCAGGGCAAATTGCCAGGAGTCGAACTGGACGATGGCGAACAGTGTTGGCAAGGTCGTCGCAAAGAGCGGCCCCAGCACCGGAATATAGTTGAAGGAAAAGGCGATTGCGCCCCAGGCGGTCGCCAGTTCCAGACCTGCACCCAGCGCAAACAACCAGACAATCAGGCCAGTGAGAACGCTGGCAAATGTGCGCACCAGCATATAGCGCCGCAGCTTGGCGCCGATGATGCGGTTGCAGAGCAGGATGGTCTTGCCATAGGGCTGGGCGCGGGGGGAGGTGAGGCGCTTGTTGAAGTCGTCCACTTCCAAAAGGCCCAGCATGAGGAAGATGAAGACGAGAAGCAGGAAGCCGGCAAAGCTGTTCAGCCGTCCCGCCATGCCCTGCATGAAACGAACCGCCCACAGAACATCGAAACGGTCAGCCAATGGCCCGACGAGCGCAATGCCATGCTCCTCAAGCCAGCCGGTCCAGCTGAGATAAATCGCCTGCAAGCGATCAGCATTGATGAAGAACCATTGTCCGAGTTTGCTGACGCCCCAGACCAGCGATGATCCGACGACGATCATCACGGCCATGGAGACCACCAGCGTTATCAGCAGGGCAAGGCCGCGCGGCATATAGCGCTGCAGAACAGACTGGCACGGCCAGACCATGGCGATGATGAACAGCGAAAAGACGAGCGGCGCGAAAACCGACTGCGCCACATACATCAGGGCAAGGACCAGTATGGCTGGTACGATGGCACCGAACGTCCGCGTGCCTCCCGTCATTCGCACGAAACCTCGCCTAGTAGTCCACAGCGTCGCGAATGATGGGGCAGGTCATGCAATGGCCGCCGCCACGACCGCGCCCAAGTTCCGCGCCAGTGATGGTGATGACTTCAATGCCCTGTTTGCGCAGCAGCGTGTTGGCATAGGTGTTGCGGTCATAGGCAAAGACGACGCCGGGCGAGGCGCAGACAAGGTTTGCGCCGCTATCCCATTGGGTGCGTTCACGCATGTAATCATTGCCGCCGGTTTCGACGACGCGCATCTTCTTCAGGCCCAGCGCATCGCGCACCGTATCGACGAAGCTGCCCTTGTCCTTGTGCAGTTCGACGCCACCCTTGCCATCAGGCCGATAGGAAAAGGCATCGATCCCATCGACGATATCCGGATAAATCAGCACGCAATCGCGGTCGGCGAAGGTGAAAACCGTATCGAGATGCATGGCAGCGCGCAGTTTTGGCATAGCGGCGACGATGACACGTTCGGCTCCACCCTTGGCGAACAGGGCTTGCGCGACCTGACTGATCGCCTGCCTGGAGGTGCGCTCGCTCATGCCGATCAGCACATTGCCCTTGCCGATGGGCATCACATCGCCCCCTTCCAGGGTGGCGAGGCCCCAATCCTTTGTCGGGTCGCCCCACCAGACATTGACCTTGCCCGCAAAGTCGGGATGGAACTTGTAGATCGAAGACGTCAGGATCGTTTCTTCATGGCGCGCTGGCCAATAGAGCGAGTTCAGCGTCACGCCGCCATAAATCCAGCAGGTGGTGTCGCGGGTATAGAGAGTATTGGGCAGCGGCGGCAGCAGATATTCATTGGCCCCGGCGGCATCGCGGATCAGCGCCAGTTGTTCGCCGCCGATATCCTCCGGAAATTCCGTCGTGGACAGGCCGCCGATCAGCGTTTCAGCAAGCTCGCGGTTTGACAGGCCTTCGAGATAGGAACGCACTTCATCGATCAGCCCAAGCCCGATCTGGTTGGGCACGATCTGATGATCGAGAATCCAAGCCTTGGCTTCCGGCACAGCCAGCGTCTCGGCGAGGAGATTATGCATTTCCAGAACTTCGATGCCGCGGTCGCGCATCTTGGTCATGAAGTCGAAATGGTCGCGCTTGGCGTTATCGACCCACATGACATCATCGAACAACAGGTCGTCGCAATTGCTGGGCGTCAGGCGCTGGTGCGCGCGTCCCGGTGCGCAGACAAGCACCTTGCGCAATTGACCGACTTCAGAATGTACACCAAGCGGAGTGTCGTTTGTCATGGTGCTTGAACCTCCCTACGCGTGATTATTCGCCGAACATTCAATGGGTGATGAGGCCGGTCAGCAGACCGTAGAAACCGATCAAACCGGCAATCACGGTGATGGCAAAGATGACCAGTTCCACCGTGGTGAAGAGCTGCACCTTCTGTTCCCGCCTTGCCCAGAAATAAAGGATCGTGCCGGGCACGAAGAGCACGGCCACCAGCAGCACATATTTCAGCCCGGCGGCGATGAACATGAAGATGGTGTAGATGGCGGCAATCCAGGCAAAAACCTGATCGCGCCCGCGTCCGCGCGCATCGGCCTCATAACCTTCGCCGCGACGGGTCACCAAAATGCCGTAGCCCGCCACAAGCAGATAAGGCAAAAGCGACGTCACGCTCGTCATGTCCAGCATGAAGTTGAAGGCGTCCCGTGACCAGTAGGTCGAGATGACGAACAGCGAGACGACGATATTGGTCAGCCACAATGCATTGGCTGGAACCCGGTTGTTGTTTTGCGCCGCGAACAGTTTCGGCATGTCGTCCGATTTTGCGGCGGCAAACAAAACTTCGGCGCAGATAAGCGACCATGCAAGATAGGCGCCGAGAACGGAAACCAGCACGCCGATGGAAATGAACACCGCGCCCCAATGGCCAGCCACCACTTCGAGGACGCTGGCGAGCGAGGGTTGCTGAACGGCAGCGATTGCCGATTGCGGCATCACGGCATAGGGCAGCAGCGTGACTGCAACCATCAGGCCCAGCACGCCGACAAAGCCGAGAATGGTTGCCGTGCCCACATCGGAGCGCTTCTTGGCGAAGCGGGAATAAACGCTGGCGCCTTCGATGCCGATAAACACGAAGACCGTGATCAGCATCGTGTCTCGCACCTGCGCGATCAGCGGCTTGGCAGGCATGTCCGGGCCGCCGAAGAAGTTTTCGGCAAACTGATCGTAATTGAATGCGAAGATCAAAATGAGAATGAAGACGATGATCGGCACGATCTTGGCCACGGTGACGATCGTGTTAATGAAAGTCGCCTGTTCCACACCACGCAGGATCATCATGTGAAACGACCAGATTCCGATCAGCGAGACGACGATGGCGGGCACGCTGCTGCCATCGCCGAAGATATCGGGGAAGAAGCGTCCGAGCGTGGAGCCGATCAGCACCCAGTAAAACACGTTGCCGAGGCAACTGCCGAGCCAATAGCCGAAAGCCGAAAGGAACCCCATATAGTTTCCGAAACCGGCTTTGGCATAAGCAAAGACGCCGGAGTCGATATCGGGTTTCTTCTCGGCTAGCACCTGAAAGACGCGCGCCAGCATATACATGCCGGTGCCAGCGATCAGCCAGGCGATGATTGCCCCAAAGGGACCTGTGGCCGCACCAAAACGACCGGGCAGGTTGAAGATACCTGCGCCGACCATCGATCCCACAACCATGGCGGTGAGCGCGAGAAGCGGAAGTTTCTGATTGTCGCCTGACGCCATAGTCCCCTCTCATTACAAAACGAATAAGAATAGATACGAAAGCAGTTCTGGGCAGAATATCGGGTCGTCTGATCTAGATCGGTTTCACTGAGGTTTGAAACCTTGCAAACACACTAGTTTTTGGTGTTCAACTACATCTTATCCGACAGCCGCCAGTCACTTTTCACGATGCGCTCTGTACGACAGTTGGCTAAGATGCTCCCTCTCTATTGGTGGCTCCGAAGCTAATGCATGTCAAATGATAAGTAAACGGGCAAGATGACTGTAGCAGTTGCCAATAAGGCATATGTTTCAATTCGATACAGTCAGATTTATATATGCATAGGCGCGAAAAAGGGTTCGTCAAGACCAGTATCCAGAAATAAATTTTCCAGAACGGATCTCCGAATCTGCGGGATGGGAACCGGTTAGCGGCGCTCAACCATTTGCGATTTGGCGATGACCTTCACGACCCAGTCGGCAAAAACGCGCAGCCGGTTGCTGAGATGCCGGTTGGGCGGGTAAACCAGATAGATCGGCATCGGGTCGATCTCCCAGTCTTCGAGAACGGGCCTCAAGGTGCCTTTTTCCAGATCGTCCCGGACCATGAACAAAGGCGCCTGCGCGACCCCCAGACCGGCGCGTACCGCCGCCAGATAGGTGGTCGCTTCATTGGCGGCCACGACATAGCGCCCGTTGACTTCGATTTCCTCGGTGCCACGCCTGAACTGAAATGGCATTTGCTGCCCTGTGGACGGACGGAAATAGCCGACCGCATAGGTGCCGTTGGCAAGATCCGACGGGTGCCGCGGCGTGGAACAGCGATCCAGATATTCGGCGGAAGCGCAGGCGATGGAATGCATGTCGCCGATCCGTCGGGCGATCAGCGACTGGTCGGTCAATTCGCCAATCCGAATGGCGCAATCCACATTTTCCGCCACGTAATCGACCGGGCGATCCGATACGCCGAGATCGATCTGGATATCGGGATAGCGCTGGTGAAACTCGATCAGGGCTGGAATGACGATCAAATTGGCGACGGCGCTTGCCATTTCCACACGCAGGCGGCCTTTGGGCAAGGTCTGTGCGCTGGACAGGCTGCCGTCGAGTTCCTGCAGATCGGCCAGCAATCGCGCCGCGCGCTCATAGTAAAGTGCGCCGTCCGGTGTTACGAGAACACGACGGGTGGTGCGATTGAGGAGTTTTGCGCCCAGATGGGCTTCCAATCCCTGAATGAGATTGCTGATGGTTGCCTTGGGCATGCCGAGTGACGCGGAGGCGCGCGTAAAGTTTCCGGTTTCGACAACCCGGAGAAAGGCGCGCATGGCCGAAAGTTGGTCCATTGATCAATAACCGTCATTGTTCGAGATTTTGGATAGTGTAACCAATCTAGGGGGACTATTCCAGATAATAGACAATGCTAATATCTGACCATGGCGGTTTGCCGCTAGACATGAAAGCTAAGAAAGATGTGCGAGAAGTTTACGGTTGAAACAATGCAGGCTGGCAATTGCACCTGCACGGCACGCATTTATCGCGGCGCCAAATTGCTTTCACCGCCGCCTGTGGTGCTGCATCTCCATGGTGGGGCTTTCTCGACAGATTGTCCAGATACCTGCGAGGGTGTTGCCGAAGCTCTTGCCGATGCGGGAGCAGTGGTGGTCTCGCCGGAATATTCGTCGGCCTGTCTCAACCCGTTCCCGGCGGCGCTTGAGGTGGCCTATGCCATTCTGACTTCGATGCGTGCGCGTTGCCCGGAATTTGCACACAAGAAGTCGATGCTGTTCGTCGCCGGTGAAGAGGCGGGCGGTAATATCGCAGCCGGTTTGGCGCTTATGGCGCGAGATCAGAATCTGACGGATCTCAAAGGTCAGATATTGCTTTCGCCCATGCTCGACCCGTGCCTTGCGACGGCGTCTTTCCGCAAATACTGCCCGGAAAGTGCGGTGCAGGCCATGTCGGATGGCTGGCAGCATTATCTGGGTCAGTGCGGAGGGTTCACTCACCCCTACGCTGCGCCTGCGCTGTGTACGCGTCTTGCCGGTCTGGTGCCGACACTGCTCGTTACCAGTGCCGAATGTCCGATGCGCGACGAGACCCAGTCCTATGCCGAGCGGCTGCGTCAGGCAGGCGTCAAGGTTCAGTCCCATGTCCTGCCGGGTCAGGCTGGCTGGATACCGGAAAGTAACGTGGCGGACCGTGAGTGGTCGCCACAGAAAGAAGCTCTTGTCGGCCTGTTTTCGGATTTCTTCCAGCGGGCCGGTGCGAAAGCAATAGCAGCATAACGTCAGTTCGAAAGTCCTCCCAAGCTTTCATTTGACGATCAGAATGTAGCCGGCCCTGACCGGCAAGGAGATACAACATGACGTCGATCATTGGACGCCGGGCCCTGTGGGGCGCCGGCCTGAGTATCCTATTGTCTGCAGCTGGCGGTGGTGCCATTCTTTTTGGCGTTCCGCATCTGAAGGCGGATGCGGCGACGGATATTTCCGCGCCGCCTCCCGCGGTGCCGGTTTCGGTTGCCAAGGCGGAATCGCGCCGCATCTCGACCTGGGAAGAGTTTTCGGGTCGCCTTGAGGCAATCGAGCGCGTCGAAATTCGCCCGCGTGTCGGCGGAGCCATCCTGAAAGCGCATTTCCGTGAGGGCGCGCTGGTCAAACAGGGCGACTTGCTGGTCACCATTGATCCGGAGCCCTATGCGGCAGCGGTTGAAAAAGCCAGGGCGCAGGTTTCCGCCGAGGAAGCGCGTGTCGCGCTGGCCAAGACGGAACTGGATCGCGGTCGCCAGCTTGTAACCTCACGTACGCTCGCCCAGAGCGGTCTGGACCAGCGGTCAAGCGCCTTTGACGAAGCGCAGGCAAGCTTGCGGTCGGCCAAGGCGGCGTTGCGTTCGGCTGAACTCGATCTTCAATATACGGAAGTGCGCGCACCGATCTCCGGTCGCGTCGGGCGGCTGGAGGTGACAGCCGGTAATCTGGTTGCCGCAAGCTCCGCTTCGCCGGTGCTGACCACGCTCGTTTCGGTCGATCCGATCTATGCAAGCTTCAGCGCCAATGAAGAGGTTGTCACCAAGGCGCTTGCCAAGCTTGCCGCATCGCCGGGCGGCAGCGCCATCGAACGTATTCCCGTCCAGATCGGGACAGCTGCCGATGATGGCACGCCGATTTCCGGCCATATCCAGCTGATCAACAATGAAGTGGATGCCACCACGGGCACGATCCGCGTGCGCGCATCCATCGACAATCCGGATGGCAAGCTCATTCCCGGCCAGTTTGTGCGCATTCGCTTCGGCGAACCGGAACCGGGTGAAAAGCTGGTGGTGAGCGACCGCGCCATTGCCTCCGATCAGGACAAGAAATTCGTCTTCGTCGTGGGTGCGGACAACAAGGTTGAATACCGGCAGGTGGTGCTCGGTCGCAATTATGACGGCTTGCGCATTGTCGAAAGCGGCCTGAAGGCTGGCGAGAACATCGTCGTCAACGGCCTGCAGCGTATTCGTCCGGGCGTGGTCGTCGCACCGCAACCCGTAACCGAAACACTTGCCAAGAATTAACTGAAACGGCGCGTCTGACGACGCGCGCTAAACGCAAAAGCTCAGCCTATCCAATCCGCGAGAACGCATGTTTTCGCGGAACGGGAGAGTTTTCGCTCATCCGCCTAAAGGGGGATAAACAGATGAACTTTTCACGCTTCTTCGTAGACCGACCAGTCTTCGCTGGCGTTCTGTCGGTTTTGATCTTCGTGGCCGGTCTGATCGGCATGACAGGTCTGCCGATTTCGGAATATCCGGAAGTGGTGCCGCCGCAAATCGTGGTCCGCGCGCAATATCCGGGCGCCAATCCCGCCGTGATTTCCGAAACTGTCGCGACACCGCTGGAAGAACAGATCAACGGTGTTGAAGGCATGCTCTATATGCAGAGCCAGGCGACAGCCGACGGTGTCATGACATTGACCGTCACCTTCGCGCTTGGCACCGATCCCGATCAGGCGCAGCAGCTTGTGCAGAACCGCATCTCGCAGGCTGAGCCGCGCCTGCCGGAAGAGGTGCGGACCCTTGGCGTCACCACCGCCAAAAGCTCGCCCGACCTGACGCTGGTGGTTCACCTCATCTCGCCCGATGGCCGGTATGACGTGAATTATCTGCGCAACTATGCCGTTTTGAACGTCAAGGATCGTATCGCCCGTATTCCGGGTGTCGGTCAGGTGCAGATATTCGGCGGCGGCGACTATTCCATGCGCGTGTGGATTGATCCGCAAAAGGCGGCCGAGCGCGGACTGTCGGCCAGCGATATCGCAAACGCAATCCGGCAGCAAAACGTACAGGCCGCCGCTGGCGTGATCGGTGCTTCTCCGTCTGTTTCCGGTCTTGATCTCCAGCTTTCCGTCAACGCGCAAGGCCGCCTTCAGACACCCGAAGATTTCGCCAATATCGTCGTGAAATCGGGCAATGAAGGCGAAATCACCCGCCTCGGCGACGTTGCCCGTGTCGAGATGGGCGCCGCCGATTATTCGTTGCGCTCGCTGCTCGACAACAAGCAGGCGGTTGGTATGGGCGTGTTTCAGGCGCCGGGTTCCAACGCTTTGCAGATTTCGGAAAATGTTCACGCGGCCATGGCCGATTTGAAGAAGACCATGCCGGAAGGCGTGGATTTCGACATCGTCTATGATACGACCCAGTTCGTGAAGGCCTCGATTGAATCCGTCATTCACACCCTGCTGGAAGCCATCGTTCTGGTGGTGATCGTGGTCATCCTGTTTTTGCAGACATGGCGCGCGTCGATCATTCCACTGGTTGCGGTACCCGTTTCCATCGTGGGTACGTTTGCGGTCATGTATGTGTTCGGCTTCTCCATCAACGCTCTCAGCCTGTTCGGTCTGGTGCTGGCCATCGGTATCGTCGTCGATGACGCCATCGTGGTGGTTGAAAATGTCGAACGCAACATTGAACAGGGACTGTCGCCCGTCGAAGCGACCTATCGCGCCATGCAGGAAGTGTCCGGCCCGATCATCGCGATTGCGCTGGTACTGGTTGCGGTGTTTGTGCCACTGGCTTTCATTACCGGCCTTACCGGCCAGTTCTATCGCCAGTTTGCGCTGACCATCGCCATCTCGACGGTGATCTCGGCCTTCAACTCGCTGACCTTGTCGCCTGCTTTGGCGGCGCTGCTGCTGCGTGGCCATGATGCGCCTAAGGATCGTCTGACCCGCATCATGGACAAGGCGTTCGGCTGGTTCTTCCGTGGCTTCAACCGCTTCTTCGGTGCAAGCTCGAATGCCTATGGTCGCGGCGTGGGCGCAATTCTCTCGCGCAAATCGCTGGTGATGGGCCTTTATGTCGTGTTGCTCGGCGTCACCTTCGTTCTGTTCCGCGCGGTGCCCGGCGGCTTCGTTCCGGCACAGGACAAGCAATATCTGATCGGCTTCGCGCAATTGCCGGATGCGGCAACACTCGACCGTTCGGAAGATGTCATCCGCCGCATGACGGATATCGCGCTTAACCAGCCGGGCGTTGCCAATGCCATTGCCTTCCCGGGCCTTTCGATCAATGGTTTCACCAACTCATCGAATTCCGGCATTGTCTTCGTCACGCTGAAGCCGTTCGAGGAACGCAAGACGCCCGACCTGTCGGCTGGCGCTATCACCATGCAGCTGAACCAGAAGTTCGGCTCCATTCAAGATGCGTTCATTGCCATGTTCCCGCCGCCGCCCGTGCAGGGTCTGGGAACCACCGGTGGCTTCAAGCTGCAGCTTGAAGATCGCAACGGTCTTGGCTTCCGCGCGTTGGACGATGCCACCAAGGCGTTTCTCGCCAAGGCCTATCAGACACCTGAACTGGCCGGTCTCTATTCGAGCTACCAGATCAACGTGCCGCAGCTTTATGCCGATCTGGATCGTGTGAAGGCGCGCCAGCTGGGTGTGGCGGTGACTGATGTGTTTGAAACCCTGCAGATCTATCTGGGTTCGCTCTATGTCAACGACTTCAACGCGTTCGGACGCACCTACAGCGTGCGCATTCAGGCCGATGCGAATTATCGCAGCCATGCCGAAGATATCGGCAAGCTGAAGGTTCGTTCGCAGTCGGGCGAAATGATCCCGCTGTCGGCGCTGATGAAAGTGGAGCAGACCGTGGGTGCGGAACGCGCCATCCGGTATAACGGCTTCCTGTCTGCCGATATCAACGGCAATCCGGCCCCCGGCTTCTCGTCCGGTCAGGCGCAGGCGGCCATCGAGCGGATTGCGCAGGAAACCTTGCCTGCGGGCATCGCCTTCGAGTGGACCGATCTGACCTACCAGCAGATTCTGGCTGGCAATTCAGGCTTCCTCGTCTTCCCGCTGGCGCTGCTGCTCGTCTATCTGGTGCTGGCCGCGCAATATGAAAGCCTTGCTCTGCCCCTGTCGATCATCATGATTGTTCCAATGGGTATCATGGCTGCGCTCACCGGCGTCTGGCTGACGGGAGGCGACAACAATGTCTTCACCCAGATTGGCTTGATAGTCCTTGTGGGGCTATCGGCGAAGAACGCGATCCTGATCGTGGAATTTGCCCGCGAGCTGGAGCTTTCCGGTCGAAGTGTGGTGCAGGCCGCCGTCGAGGCCAGCCGGTTGCGTCTGCGCCCGATCCTGATGACCTCCATGGCCTTCATCATGGGTGTGGTGCCGCTGGTCACATCCACGGGTGCCGGTGCGGAAATGCGCTCCGCAATGGGTATCGCGGTCTTCGCGGGCATGATCGGCGTGACGGCCTTCGGCATCTTCATGACGCCGGTATTTTATGTGCTGATCCGAAAGCTGAGCGGCGAACGCCCGCTCAAGCATTCGGGGGCAAAGATCGAAGCACCGCATCTGGTGCCAGGCGAGTGATCGGAGCCGACAGAAAGATAAAAGGGCCGGAGCAATCCGGCCCTTTTCATACGGGTTATTGATTATCGCTGAAGGCGCGAATGATTGCGTCTTTCGAGCTGCCATTGGCGATAAGCGCCGCGAGCAAAATGCGCGCTTGACCGGGACGAAGTGTGCGGGCAGGGATCGCCCCTGCCGCCGCAAGATCGTATCCGCCGCCACCACCGCCATAGCTTGGCGTCAGCAGACCTTCCGGAACGCGGCTCGATACCACGACCGGGATGCCCCTTTCGGTGCAAAGCTTGACGGCTTCGACAATTGCCGGCGTCGCATTGCCGGAGCCAAGTGCCGCCAGAACGATGCCACGCGCGCCCGCCGCGATGCTTGCCGCGATATGGGTAGCATCGCAGCCGGGATCAATGGCAACCGTATCGACGCGGCTATCATCAAGCGGTGACGGCAGCTTCACATCCGGCAGCGCAGCTAGCATGCGTGTTGGATGAAACGCATCAGCACTGTCGCTGCTGGCCTTATAAACACCCCATGCAGGCAAAACCCGCCCGCCAAAAGCGATCAGCACGCCGCGCGCGGCATTGGCCGGATCCGTGGCAAGCCTGACCGCATCAGCCAGATTGGCAGGGCCATCGGCATGGGGACTATCCGCTGTAAACTGCGCACCGGTAAAGATAACCGGCTTTGCAAGCCGGTGCTGAAGCTGCACCAAAAGCGCGGTTTCCTCCATGGAGTCGGTGCCATGCAGGACGACAACGCCGTTGATGTCGGGTTTCTCCATCGCTTCGCCGACTGCATTGCTGATATGCTGCATGTCGGCCAACGTGAGCAGCGAGGAATCCTTCTCCATCAGGTTGATGGGGCGCAGATCGGCCTTGAGATCCGGCAATAGCGCAAGTAGGTCTCCGCCGGATAAGGTCGGCGTGCTCGCGCCATTTTCACCGCGTTTGCTTGCAATGGTGCCCCCGGTGGCGATGACCGCCACCACAGGCTTGATCGGCGATGTGTTCACGTTTCCCCTCGCTTGCTTAGTGTGCTTGCATCTATAGCACGTTATGTAGCAAGTCGATGGATACGGTCGCGCATCAGATACCATCCGATGATGAGGAGGGGGATGATGATCAGCAGCGAGGCGATGGTCATGGTTCCAACCGGATAATCGAACGCCATCAGCACCAGCACGCCAAGCAGGAAAGCAAGCGTCAGGATACCCGTATAGGGCGCGCCGAACATCTTGAAATCAGGCCGTTCGATTTCGCCGCGCCGCGCCAGATACCAGAGCTTCAGCTGGCAGAGAACGATGACGCCCCATGCGGTGATGATGCCGAGCGCGGAGAGATTGAGGGCAATTTCGAAGGCGTCCGAAGGCACGATGGCATTGAGAACGACGCCTATCACTGTCACGACGGCGGTGACCGCGATGCCGATAAAGGGAACGCCGTTCTTGTTCATCTTGGCGAGTGCGGCAGGCGCGGAGCCTGAAACAGCCATGGAGTGCAGAATGCGGCCTGTCGAATAGAGACCAGCATTAAGCGATGAGAGAACCGCCGTCAGTACCACGAGGTTCATGATGATATCCGCACCTTCGAAGCCAATCTTGCTGAAGAAGGTGACGAACGGGCTTTCACCGGCGGAATAGGCCGTATAGGGCAGCAGCAGCGAAAGCAGCAGAACCGAACCGACATAGAAGACGAGCAGGCGGAAGACCACGGTGCGGATTGCGCCGGGCATCACCTTGCGCGGGTCTTCGGTTTCGCCAGCCGTTGTGCCGATCAGTTCGATGGAGGCATAAGCGAAGACGACGCCCTGTATGATCACGAAGGCCGGTAATATGCCGTTCGGAAAGAAGCCGCCGCTATCGGAAATGATGCTGAAACCAGCGGCATGGCCGTCAATCGGCGTGCCAGAAACCACGAAATAAATGCCGACCGCCAGGAATATGACCAGCGACAGCACCTTGACGACACTGAACCAGAATTCCATCTCGCCGAAGACTTTCACCGACATCATGTTCATCGCAAGCACGATGAACAGGGCAGCCAGCGCAAACATCCACTGGTCGACCCCTTGCAGCCAGGGAACATAGTGCTTGAAGAAATTCATATAGAGCGCAACGGCAGTGACATCGGCCACCGAGGTCATCGCCCAGTTCATCCAGTACATCCAGCCAGCCGCAAAGGCCAGTTTCTCGCCGTAGAACTCGCGAGCATAGGAGACGAACGACCCCGAACTTGGCCGATGCATGATCAATTCGCCCAATGCGCGTAAAACTAGAAAGGCAAAGAAGCCGCAAAGCGCATAGACGAAAACGAGGGCAGGCCCCGCCTGCGCGAGGCGTCCGCCTGCGCCGAGGAAAAGTCCGGTGCCAATCGCCCCGCCGATGGCGATCATCTGGATTTGCCGCGGCTTCAGTGCCTTGTGGTAGCCGTTGTCTTCTTCGATAAATATTTCTCGTTCTATCGGCTTGGCCCCCAGACCGACCTTCACTGTATCAATCGACATTGCTCCTCCCGGGTAAGCGCTTTGCAAGCGCGTTTTCGATAGGGCCATTTCACAGCTTGAATCGCTAATTACAGCGCGCCGTTGGCCGTTCAATAGGGGTGTTACGTCACCCAATTATGAGGGTAATCTGTTAAGCTGTATGACAGATTAGGAGGTCTGTTAACGCATATTGAAATTAACGCGTCAAGTCACCGACAAGACCGGACCGGGCCACTTGAGGCTCTTCGCTTTCTCTTGGAAGCATTTATTGTTTTGAAAATAAGACGTTAGCTTTCAGCTTCCGTTCGCAGCAATTTTACCCGGCTCCCAAGATTGTCCCGGTGACAATTGTCCACAGGCACCGGCGAACTCGAAAGTGAGAGCGAATTCTGGCTTCTCCGCAGGAAACGTTTAAGCGGCGCTGTTTCCCGTGATGGCATTCACCGCAGTTTTGACCTTGCTCAGATGCGCTTCCATGGCAGCGCGGGCGTCGGCTTCCGAACCGGCTGCGATGGCGTCGACGATCCGGCGGTGTTCGATATTGGAGGCTTCGCGGCGACCTGCCATGAGATTGATGAGCTCGGATTGCTGGATGAGCGCATTGCGCGCATCGGCGACGATCTTGGCGAAAAGCGTATTGCCGGAGGCAACGGCTATGGCGCTGTGAAACTCGGAATCGAGCAGCTCCCACTTATGTGGATCGGTCTGCCGGTCCAGCCTGTCGCAAAGACCCAGCAGATGGGCGAGCTGCTCTTCGCTACGACGAAGAGCAGCCCAGCCTGCCGCCGGAATTTCGATAAACGGGCGCGCTTCAATCAGGTCGCGCGCGGAATAGCCATCATAGCTCAGTTCCGCTGCGGGCGTTGCGTTCAATACATAGGTGCCGCTGCCAGTGCGGGTTTGTGTGAGGCCGAGCGTTTGCAGCGAGCGGAGAGCCTCGCGCACGATGGGACGGCTGACACCGAACCGGTCCGCCAGTCGCGCTTCCGAGGGGAGGCGCGTGCCGACCTGAAGGCGACCGGATATGATCGCCGACCGTATGTCGTCGAACACGACTTCGGCGGCGTTCTTCCGGTTGACCGGATGTGTTTCCGATAGCCAGTCGGCCAATTCGCTCATGCCCCAGCCTCCATTCATTGTCATGCAACTGTCAAGCCGCTGTCAGTTGCATGACAATTCACCTGCTAGGCAATTTGCGAGGCATTTTCAATCCCGACGGGCGAAACGCGCGGCTGCGAGCGATGCGGCAAAGGCGATGGCCAGCATGGCGAAGGTGAATTCTGTCACCGCGCTCCAGCCACCGGCGATCCAGAAGATACCGCCTGCGGAACCTGCAATGCTGGAGCCGAGATAATAGGCCAAGAGGTAAAGCGATGATGCGTGACCCTTGGTATGAAGCGCCAGCCTTCCGACCAGAGCGCTGGCGACCGAGTGGCTGACGAAGAAGCCGACGGTCAGGAACACGATGCCGGTGATGATGACAGGCAAAGGCGCAAACAGGGTCAGCAACACGCCAGTCGCTTCAAGGCCGAGGCCGATGGGGAGAACGATGAAGTGCCCAAGCCTGTCGCCCATGCGACCCGCGATCCAGGATGCGGCAATGCCGAAAAGATAGACCGAGAAAATGGCGCCGAGTGCCGTCTGGCTCAGACTGTAAGGTGCGGCGACTAGACGGAAACCGATATAGTTATAGATCGTCACGAATGATCCCATGACGAGGAAGCCGATGGCGAACAGCAGCGGCAGGGCCGGATTGCGAATATGGCCAACCCAGGCGCTAAGGTGAAACCGCGCATTCAGTCCCGGACGCGGGGTGAAATTCTGCGAAGCGGGCAGAAGCATCAGAAAGCCGATGGCTGCGGCAAGGCCGAGCAGCCCCATGCCCGCAAGGCCAACGCGCCAGGAGAAGAATTCAGCCAGCGTTCCCGTGATGACACGGCCCGCCATGCCGCCAAAGGCGTTGCCGGCGATATAGAGGCCCATGGATGCACCAAGGCCGCGCGGGTCGATTTCTTCGGCAAGATAGGTCATGGCGACCGCCGGGACGCCGCCCAGCAGCAGGCCCTGCAAGGCGCGCAGTGCCAAAAGCATGTGCCAGTCCGGAACCAGTGCAGCGGCGATGGTGCAAAGCGCGGAGCCGAGCAGGGAGGCGAACATCAGCGAGCGGCGGCCAAAACGTTCGGAAACGATGGCCGCAAAGAAAATCGCAAAGGCGAGAAAACCGGTTGAAACGGAAAGCGACAGCGAGCTTGCCGCAGGCGTGATGTTGAAATCATGCGCGAAGAGCGGCATCAAAGGCTGCACGCAATAGAGAAGCGAGAAGGTTGCAAAGCCTGACAGGAAGAGCGCGACACTGGCATTGCGAAACGCGGGCGTACCCTTGACCAGATAATGCTTTTCTTCCGGTGCCGCTCCGGATGGTGTCGGCGCGGTGACCAGCTTGAGTGTGCTGTCTGCTGTTCTGACGCTATCGAGACTGCGTTCTTGGACGCGGGACATGACTTTGCCTTTTCAAAACCTCCCGAGCCTTGATCTAGTCAAAAGCGCATCATTTGTCTAATATATGGAACAGACGATTGTGATATGTTTTGGATATACCGATGGAACTGCGTCACCTCAGATATTTTCTGGCCGTCGCCGACGAGGGCAATTTTACACGGGCAGCGGCCAATCTCGGTATCGGTCAGCCGCCTTTGAGCCAGCAGATCCGCGATCTGGAAAACGAAATCGGTGTGGCGCTTTTTCACCGCGTTCCCCACGGGGCTGAGCTGACGGCGGCGGGCACGGCCTTTCTTGAGGAAGCGAAGGCTGCTGTCGCTGCCGCCGAAAAAGCCAAGCTTGCCGCGCAAAGTGCGGCGCGCGGCGAGACCGGGCGTCTGGCTTTGGGCTTCACCGCGTCGTCCGCCTTTAATCCGGTAGTCAGTGGCACGATCCGGCAGTTTCGCGCCCGCTGGCCGGAGGTGCGGCTGACGCTCACCGAGATGAATACCAGCCTCCTGATGGAAAGGCTTGTGCGCGGCGAGGTTGATGCCGCATTCATTCGGCCCGGTCTGGAAAACCCGAAGGATGTGCGGATGAAGCGCCTGGCCGATGAGCCGATGCTGATCGCCTTGCCGAGCCATCATCCGCTGGCGACCCATGAGATATTGCCGGTTTCGGCGCTGGCGAACGAAGCCTTTGTGATGTTTCCGCGCATTGTCGGCCTTAGTCTTTACGACGACGTGGTTGCGGCCTGCCGTGACGCTGGTTTTGAAATGATCGTCGCGCAGGAAGCGCCGCAAATGCCATCGGTCGTCAATCTGGTAGCCGCAGATCTGGGCGTTTCCATCGTACCGACCGCTATAGCACAGATCAGGCTTGCGGGCGTGACCTACCGACCGATTGAAGGCGAACCACTTTCCGCGCGTCTGGCGCTCGCCTCGATGAAGAGCAATCACTCCCCGTTGATCGACAATCTGATGAGCCTTTTGCCCAATCTGTGACGACCTTGGGCTATTAAGTTGACAAAATCGATCACAAATCGGTTGTTCGCGTCGATAAAGAGAAAATAGACGCCGCACTATTCAAAAACTTGCTAACAGGCGTTAGGGAAGGGCGCGTGTCCAAACCTCTTTAAACGCCGCCCCAAAAGTGTAAGCCGAGAATTTCGATGAACAGTTTGCTGAAGCGCTTTGCTGCTTATTATGAACCACACAAGGGCTTGTTTGCGCTTGATTTCTCAAGCGCCGTTCTTGCTGGTCTGCTGGAGCTGGCCTTTCCGGTTGCGGTGACGCTGTTCATCGATCGCCTGCTACCGACCAATCAGCTGGGGCTGATCGCGCTCGCCGTTGCCGGGCTGTTGCTGATCTATATTCTCAATGCCGGTTTACAGGTCGTCGTGACCTATTGGGGTCATATGCTCGGCATCAAGATCGAAACCGAGATGCGGCGCAAGGCCTTCGATCATCTGCAAAAGCTGTCGTTTCGTTTCTTCGACAATCAGAAGACCGGGCATCTGGTTGCCAAGCTGACCAAGGATCTGGAAGAGATCGGCGAAGTGGCCCATCACGGCCCCGAAGACCTGTTCATCGCCATCATGACGCTGATCGGCGCCTTTGTTCTGATGCTCTGGATTCATGTGCCGCTGGCGCTGATTACGGCGCTGGTTGTGCCGCTGACGGCGTTTGTGAGTATCCGCTATGGTAGCCGGATGACCTCGAACTGGCACGCGCTTTATGGCCGCGTTGGCGAGTTCAACGCGCGGATTGAGGAAAATGTCGGCGGCATTCGCGTCGTACAGGCCTTCACCAATGAGGACCACGAACGCAAGCTGTTTGCCGAGAGCAACCGCAACTATCTGACGACCAAATTGCGGGCCTACAAGATCATGGCGGCTTCCATGTCGCTGTCCTATCTTTCGATGCGCTTTGTCCAGATCATCGTCATGCTCGCAGGCGCATGGTTTGTCGTGCGCGGCCAGTTGACGGAAGGCGGTTTCGTCGGCTTCCTGCTGCTCATCGGTGTGTTCTTCCGACCCATTGAAAAGATCAATTCGATCATCGAAAGCTATCCGAAGGGCATTGCCGGGTTCCAGCGCTATTCGGCCTTTCTCGATACGGAGCCGGATATTGCCGACAGGCCGGACGCCATGTCCGTGCAGCGGTTGCATGGCGGCATTGAGTATAAAGACGTCAGCTTCGGTTACCGGTCGGAAAAGCCGCTGCTGGCCCATCTGACCCTGTCGATCCGGGCGGGCGAAACGGTGGCCTTCGTCGGTTCATCCGGCGCAGGCAAGACGACGATCTGCTCGCTTCTGCCGCGCTTTTATGAAGTGACCGACGGCGCGATCAGCATCGATGGCACCGATATTCGCGACATGACGCTGAAATCGCTGCGGTCCAATATCGGCATTGTCAGCCAGGATGTGTTCCTGTTTGCCGGAACGATCCGCGACAATATCGCTTATGGCAGGCTGGAGGCTTCGGAGGAAGAAATCCTCGAAGCGGCGCGGCGCGCCCGTCTCGACGGCGTGATTGCCGCCTTGCCCGCCGGGCTAGACACGGTTGTGGGCGAACGCGGCGTCAAGCTTTCGGGCGGCCAGAAACAGCGTCTGGCGATTGCGCGCATCTTTCTGAAAAACCCGCCGATCCTGATCCTCGATGAAGCGACTTCGGCATTGGATACCGAAACCGAACGGGCGATCCAGCAGTCGCTTGCCGATCTTTCGGAAGGCCGCACCACGCTGGTCATCGCGCACCGGCTTGCAACCATCGTCAATGCGGATCGCATTGTCGTGGTGGAGGAAGGCCGCATCATCGAGCAGGGTATTCATGACGAGCTGGTGACCCGCTCGGGCGGGCGCTATCAGCAGCTTCATGCGGCGCAGGTCAACTGATCATTAGGCGGCGAATTATTCCGCTGCCTGTTTAACGCAACTGCGATTTTATCAAAATATCCTGTTCCAGCAGGCCCATTTCGGCGGCATAATCGTTCATCGTATCGGCAGGGAGACCGACATGGATGTAACGATTATAACGGGCGCGTCGGACGGTATCGGTGCTGAAACCGCGCGCCAGATAGCGCAACGTGATCGCGCCGGGGCCGCTCTTGTGCTGGCGGCGCGCAATGTCGAAAAGCTCGAAAAACTTGCAACCGAATTGCGGCAGCAGGGCAGCACCGTGCTTGTGGTGCCGACCGATGTTACCGACCGCGATGCCTGCATTGCGCTGATCGAAAAGACGGCATCGGCTTTTGGCCGGATCGACACGCTGATCGTCAATGCGGGTATGTCGGCCCATGCCAATTTCGCGGAAATCAAGCCGGAAGATCTGCAATGGATGCATGATCTGATGGAGCTGAACTATTTTGGCAGCGTCTGGCCGATCCATGCGGCGCTGCCTCATCTGGCAATGACCAGAGGGCGCATTGCGGTGGTCTCTTCCGTCGCGGGATTGATCGGTGTGCCGGGACGCTCGGCCTATAGCGGCACAAAATTCGCGCTGTCCGGTTTTTGTGAAGCGCTCCGCTCGGAACTGGAGCCAAGCGGCATTTCCGTGACGATTGTTTATCCCGGCGTCGTGAAAACCGATATTCGCAAGGTCGGCTATGGCGCCAGCGGCGAGGCGCTTGGAACCAGTGGCGTGCGCGAAGACGACATGATGTCGGTGGAAGAAGCGGTGCGTCTGATGCTGAATGGTTTGCGGATGCGCAAACGCGAGGTGTTGATGACCCGGCAGATGCGTCTGGGGCGCTGGCTGAAGCTGATCGCGCCGCGCGTGGTGGACCGCATGGCGCTCAAAGCGCTGAAGCCCGAATTTCGCCCGAAGCCGATCAAACCCGCGCAATAAAAGCTGGCTATTCCGGTTGCGGATTGACCATTTCATCTGTCTGTACTGAATATACCGGCTTCGAATCTGGCCGGAAGGAAGCATCTTGCGATGTTTTCCTGCGGCAGCAGATGCATGCTGACAGGTGAACTATGCCAACCGACGACCGTAAGAAAAGCCGGGTTACGCTTCTTGACGTGGCGCGCCATGCGAATGTTTCGCGGGCCACGGCATCGCTTGTCATCCGCAAGAGCCCGCTTGTCGGCGCGGCAACGCGGGAGAAGGTCGAGAGGGCGCTGCAAGAACTCGGCTACGTCTATAATATGGGCGCGGCGAGCTTGCGCGCCGACCGGTCCAACACAGTCGGCGTGATCGTTCCGACACTGGGCAATCCGTTTTATGGCGAGCTTCTGGCGGGCATCGACCGCGTGGTGGGCGAGGCCGGTATGGTCGTTCTTTTGGCCAACAGTCATGAAAATTTCGCCAATCAGAACACGCTGATGCAGCGCATGCGCGAGCATGGCGTCGATGGCGTGATCGTGTCGCTGACGGCTGGAACCGAACCCGGCTTCATCGAGCAGATTGTCGATTGGGGCCTGCCAGCCGTTCAGGTGCTGCGCCACGTAACCGACCGGATTGACTATGCCGGGGTCGATTATGCAGGCGGCATGCGGCAGGCGGTCAATCACCTGTCCGGGTTGGGGCACAAGACCATCGCCTTTGCGGTGCACGGGCCGGTGCATTCCGCCTATCGCGAACGCGTCGAGGGTTTTCGCGAGGCCATGCTGGAAAAGGGGCTGGACCCGGAACTGATCGTGCATCTGCCCAGCACGATGCCGGAAATTGCCCGGGCCGCGCCGCTGCTGTTTCAGCAGGAACCGGAACCAACGGCGGCGATCTGCTTTAACGATGTGATAGCGCTCGGTCTCTCCGCCGGGCTTTATGATTGCGGGCGGAAAATCGGCGAGGATTTTTCGTTGATCGGCTTTGACGATGTCAGCAATGCCGAGGCGACACGCCCGCGCCTGAGTTCAGTCGCGACGCGTCCGGTTACGGTTGGCGAAAACGCGGCCAGAATGCTGCTTTCACGGCTTGCCGAACCGGAAAAACCGGCAGAGCGGATCGTCAGCGAGACCTATTTGCAGGTTCGCCAGTCCTGTGGACGCCCCGTGGGCTGACGGTAAATTTGATCGTCTCATCCGAATTAATGATTGACGAGACGGGTTAAACGAATTTAGATCGATCTAAATTTGGTTGGTCTGGAGGAAGACCAGTCAATTCGCCGACCGGGAGGTTCCAGCATTGTACAATTTCAATTTCGCGCCCGTGTTCGCGTCGATGGACAAGCTGCTTCTCGGCGCCTGGCAAACGATTGAGCTTTCCGTCGCCGCGATGGTGCTCGGGCTGGTCGTTTCCATTGTGTGCGCCTGGGGCAAGACATCCGGCTCGAAGCCGGTGCGCTTCGTCATCGACGCCTATATCGAGATCATTCGCAACACGCCGTTTCTGGTGCAGATTTTCTTCATCTTCTTCGGTCTGCCTTCGGCGGGCTTGCGCCTGTCGCCCAACAGTGCGGCGCTTTTGGCGCTGGTGGTGAATTTCGGCGCCTATGGCACGGAAATCATCCGCGCAGGCATCGAGTCCATCCATAAGGGGCAGGTGGAGGCGGGCACCGCGCTCGGCCTCTCGCGCCTGCAAGTCTTCCGTTACATCATCATGAAACCGGCGCTGCGTACGGTCTATCCATCGCTGACCAGCCAGTTCATCTATCTGATGCTGACGTCGAGCGTCGTGTCGGTGATTTCGGCCAATGAACTCGCCGCCGCCGGTAACGATCTCCAGTCTGCGACCTTCGCCAGCTTCGAGGTCTATATCGTCATCACGCTCATGTATCTCGTCATGTCCATCGGTTTTTCGGCGGTGTTTTCGCTGATCGAGAAACTGGCGTTCAAATATCCCCTGAGCCGATAGGAGCAAGGCCATGATCAGACCTTTCGGCTGGAACGAATTTCTCATTATCGTCTATGCGGCACAGTGGACCATCGCGCTCTCGGCCATCGCCTTTGTGGGCGGCGGCATTGGCGGCATGATCGTGGCGCTGATGCGTGTTTCGGATAATCGTGTGCTGCGCTATATCGCGCTTGGCTTCATCCGGCTGTTTCAGGGCACGCCGCTTCTGATGCAGCTTTTTCTGGTGTTCTTCGGCCTCAATATTTTCGGCCTTGGCATCAATCCATGGATTGCAGCGGCCATCGCCTTGACCCTGCATGCCAGCGCTTTCCTCGGCGAAATCTGGCGCGGTTGTATCGACGCGGTGCCGCCCGGCCAGCGGGAAGCGGCAACGGCGCTCGGCCTGCGCTACTACAACCGCATGCGCTATATCATTCTGCCGCAAGCTGCACGCATTTCGGTTGCGCCAACGGTGGGCTTCCTTGTGCAGCTGATCAAGGGCACCTCGCTTGCCGCCATTATCGGCTTTACCGAACTGACGCGTCAGGGCCAGATCATCAACAATGCAACCTTCAGCCCTTTCATGGTCTTTGGCACGGTGGCGGTTGTCTATTTCATTCTGTGCTGGCCGCTTTCGATACTAGCCCGCAACATGGAAACCAAATTTTCTCGCGCAACCGCTCGGTAATCGGGGGCTTTTGTCGAGATAAGAGCACATCCCGAAAAGTGTGAAACGGTTTTCGGATAAGATGTACGTCAAAAAGGGATTAGAGCGCGCTCTAATCTGCCGGCGAGGAGTCCGGTCTAACAATAGGGAAGGGAAAAACATGAATATCACCAGACGTATAGCGATGACACTGATCGGCGCGGGCGCGCTTGCCACTGCCTTTGCGCCAGCCGCATTCGCGCAGACCGTCGAAGGCATCAAGTCGGCGGGCACGATCAAGATCGGCATGCTGGTCGATTTTCCGCCATTCGGCATCATGAACACCAGCAACGAGCCGGACGGCTACGATGCCGATGTGGCCAAGTTGCTCGCTGCCGAGCTGGGTGTAAAGGCGCAGATCGTGCCGGTCACCGGCCCGAACCGCATTCCATATTTGCAGAGCGGACAGGTTGACGTGCTGGTGGCTTCGCTGGGCATCACCGAAGAACGCGCCAAGAGCGTCGATTTCTCCCAGCCTTATGCCGGTATTTCCATCGGCGTTTTCGGGCCGAAGGATGCCGCAGTCGCCAAGCCGGAGGACCTGTCAGGCAAGACCATCGGCGTGGCGCGTGCCTCGACGCAGGATACCGCAGTAACCAAGGTTGCGCCGAAAGATGCCAATATCCGCCGCTTCGATGACGATGCCAGCGCCGTGCAGGCTCTCCTGTCGGGTCAGGTCGATTTGATCGGTCTTTCCAATGTCGTTGCCGCCGAAATCGAAAAGGCAGCACCGGGCCGTTACGATCAGAAAATCCAGCTCAGCCAGCAGGTGCAGGGCATCGCGGTGCGCAAGGGTTCGACTGAAATGCTCGAATTCGTCAACAAGTTCATCGAGAAGGTGAAGGGCGACGGCGAGTTGAACAAGATCCATGAAAAATGGCTCGGTTCTCCGTTGCCGGATTTCGTTTCCAAGGCGAAGTAATTTTTGACCGGCGCCATGCCCTGCATTGGCCGGGCATGGCCGCAAACGCCGCATCAGGCGATCACGTTCAGCAAAGCGAGTTCTCGACATGACTAAGACGGCTCAGAACACGGCTCACGGGGCATCGCAGGACTCCGGTACTGCGGTGCTGATGGAAGGCGTCAACAAATGGTATGGCACCTATCACGCGCTGCGAAATATCAATCTGACTGTGGCGCGCGGCGAACGCATCGTCATTTGCGGCCCGTCCGGCTCGGGCAAGTCGACGCTGATCCGCTGCATCAACCAGCTTGAAACCATTCAGGAAGGGCGCATTGTTGTCGACGGCTTCGACCTCACGGCGGGCGGCAAGAATGTCGATATCATCCGGCAGGAAACCGGCATGGTGTTCCAGCAGTTCAATCTTTTCCCGCATATGACCGTTCTGGAAAACTGCACGCTGGCACCGATGAAGGTGCGCGGCGTCGCCAAAGCGGAAGCCGAAAAGACGGCGCGCAAGTTTCTGGAGCGCGTGCGCATTCCCGAACAGGCGGACAAATATCCTGCCCAACTTTCCGGCGGTCAGCAGCAGCGCGTGGCGATTGCACGCGCATTGTGCATGAATCCGAAGATCATGCTTTTCGATGAGCCGACTTCGGCGCTCGATCCGGAAATGGTCAAGGAAGTTCTGGACACCATGATCGATCTCGCCAGAGAGGGCATGACCATGCTCTGCGTCACCCACGAAATGGGCTTTGCGCGACAGGTTGCCGACCGGGTGATCTTCATGGATCAGGGTCAGATTCTCGAAATGGCGGAGCCGGAGGAATTCTTCGGCAATCCGAAGCATGAGCGGACAAGAGCTTTTATCGGCCAGATTTCCTGACCGCCCGAAATGATATGTTCTGACGCATGGCGCGAAAGCTATTTCCCACCTTTCGCGCTGTGTTCCCCCCAATCTGGAACTGGAGTTTGACGTGACGAACGAAATTCTGCTCGTGGAGCCGATGATGCCTGCAATCGAGGAACGCCTCGATGCGGCTTACAAGGTTCACCGGCTTTACCAGGCGGACGAAAAAGCGGCGCTCGCTGAGGCTTTGGGTTCGATCCGCGCGGTAGTGACCGGCGGTGGCTCGGGCCTGTCGAATGAATGGATCGAGCGTCTGCCGTCGCTTGGCCTGATTGCCATCAACGGTGTCGGGACGGATAAGGTCGATCTGCCCTTTGCGCGTGGCCGCAATGTGCATGTGAGCACGACCCCGGGCGTATTGACCGACGACGTTGCCGATACCGGTATTGCTCTGATGCTGGCGGTCCTGCGCCATGTAGCGCTTGGCGATAGATTTGTTCGCGAAGGCAAATGGGCTGAACGTCAGGCCTTCCCGCTGGGCACCAGCCCCAAGGGCAAGCGCATCGGCGTTCTCGGCCTTGGCCAGATCGGCAAGTCGCTGGCAAAGCGCGCCGAGGCTTTCGGCATGGAGGTGCATTACTGGAACCGCTCGCCGGTGACGGGTGCGAACTGGATTGCCCATGCATCGCCGGTGGAACTGGCTGAACACAGCGATGTTCTGGCGGTTTGCGTGGCGGCCAATGCCTCCACGGCCAATATCGTCAATAAGGATGTGCTGGCGGCGCTTGGCAACAAGGGCTACCTGATCAATGTCGCGCGCGGCACGGTCATCGATGAGGACGCGCTTCTGGCCGCACTCAAGGATGGCGTCATTGCCGGTGCCGGTCTTGATGTCTTCGTCAACGAGCCGACAATCCGCGAAGAGTTCTTCACTGCTCCCAACACCGTTTTGATGCCGCATCAGGGCAGTGCAACTGTCGAAACGCGCATCGGCATGGGTGAGCTGGTGCTTGCCAATTTGCAGGCCTATTTCGCAGGCGATGTTCCGCCCACCAAGGTAAATTGAGTTTTCCGATGATTGTCAGACAGGCTTTCTTCGAAGGCGCTATTCATGCCGGGCGCGAGGATGCGTTCAAGGCTTATGTCGCGAAAACCCTGATGCCGATGTGGCTTCAGTTTCCTGGCATCCGCGATGTGCGCGTGCTTTACGCCGTGGAACGGGACGAAGGCGCGCCATCCTACCCGATGGTGCTATGGACGGTGTATGACAGCCGGGAAGCATTGGCGGAAGCGCTTGCTTCACCCATCCGCTATGAAAGCCGGGAGGCCACCAAGGGCCTTTTGGCCATGTTCGACGGCCATATCCACCACCATGTTTTCGACCTCGCTCTGGTGGGCGAGGTGACGGGTTAAACGCACTTCGGCCAGCGCTGGATGCGCTGGCCGAGTGAGTCTCTCTTAGCTTTTTGTTATTTGTCCAAGCGGTAAAATTTGCAGTTTCGCCCCGATATTCGAGTATATGAGGATGTGATCACATAGATGTGATCACATAGACGATAGCGGGCTGGATTTGGCCATTTTCCGGCATTTGGCGGGCAGTTTCTTTACCGGAGGCGCGGCTTTGCGGCCCTGAATTCCCTCATGTTTTGCACAGCTAGGGTACAAGTTATTTGAACTGTTCTAGTCTGGTGTGTATCGAACGCTATGTTTTTCTTAATCGCGCCATGCGGTTTCATTTCAGAAAAGCATCCCTCCGTCTTACCCACCTAACTGGCAGGAAACGACAATGACTGACCTCCCCGGATATCCGAGTCGTCGCAGTTTTCTGAAAGCCTCCGCAGCAAGCGTCATGCTTTCAGGACTGGCTGTCTCAGCCCAGGCTGAACCGAAGACGCCCCCGGTTCCGCTCGAAGACCATGAACGCCAATATTTTAACGATCTCGAATGGGCATTTATCCTTGCCGCGACGGCGAGGCTGATCCCGTCGGATGGCGATGGCCCCGGTGCCCTTGAAACCCGCGTCCCTGTCTTCATCGATCTCCAGCTTGCCGGAGATTATGGCCGTGCCGATGACTGGTACATGGTTGGTCCGCACGATCCGTCGGCTGATCCGACCCGCGGCTGGCAGACCCCGCTCAACCCGGCGCAGATTTACCGTCAGGGCATCCCGGCCTTCAATGGCTGGTGCGAGCAGAAATATAGCGCCGCTTTTACCGCTTTGACCCCTGAACAGCAGGATGAAGCGCTGACCGCTCTTCAAAAGGGCGAGGTTGGTTTGCAGCCGGAACTGCGCGAGTTCTTCGCGCTGCTGCTCCAGAACACCAAGGAAGGCTATTTCGCCGACCCGATGTATGGCGGCAATCACGGCATGCAGGCCTGGACCTATATCGGCTTCCCCGGTGCGCGCGGCAGCTACAAGGAATGGGTTGAGCGCTACAATGTGGCCTACCCGCTGGGTCCGGTTTCGATCAAGGGCGAAAGGGCTTAACCATGGCACGTCAGGAAAAGAAGAAAGACGTGGTCATTGTCGGCCTCGGCTGGACCGGCTCCATTCTGGCAATGGAACTGGCGCAGGAAGGCCTTGACATCGTCGCGCTGGAACGTGGCCACGATCAGAATACCGTGCCAGATTTCAAATATCCGAACATGATCGACGAACTGAAATACGGCGTGCGTCTGAAGATGATGCAGCGCGCCAGCCAGCAGACCGTCACCGTGCGCCGCCATGCGGATGAAAACGCGCTGCCTTACCGCAGCTTCGGTTCGTTTCTGCCGGGCAACGGCGTGGGTGGTGCGGGCACGCACTGGAACGGCCTTAACTGGCGTCCGCAGGCCGAAGAACTTAGACTGCGTTCTCACGTGCGCGAGCATTGGGGCGAGCAGATCATCCCGGAAGACATGCTTCTGGGCGATTATCCTGTCACTTATGACGAGATGGAACCCTTCTTCGACCGCTTCGAGCGCGTCGCCGGTATTTCCGGCAAGGCCGGTAACATCAAGGGCAAGATCGTTGAGGGCGGCAACCCGTTTGAGGGCTGGCGTTCGAACGAATACCCAATGCCCCCGATGAAGACGACCTGGGACGGTCGCAAATTTGCCGATGCGGCAAAAGCCGCCGGTTACCACCCGTTCCCATCGCCGGGGGGCATTGCTTCGACGGCCTATGTCAATGAATATGGCATGCAGATGGGACCGTGCAATCATTGCGGTTTCTGCGAGCGCTATGGCTGCTATCAATATTCGAAGTCGTCGCCGCAAACGACGATCCTCGATGCGCTGAAGCGGATGCCAAACTTCTCCTATCGCACGGAATCGGAAGTGTTGCGCGTTGAAATGGCCCCGGATGGCAAGACCGCAACCGGCGTAACCTATTTCGACGACAAGACGCAGGAAGAAGTCTTCCAGCCTGCCGATCTCGTCATTTTGTCGTCGTTCCAGCTGAACAATGTGCATCTGGCGCTGCTGTCGGGCATCGGACAGCCTTACGATCCGGCAACGGGCGAAGGCGTGACGGGCCGTAACTACGCCTATCAGCTGACCGGCGGCGTGACGCTGTTCTTCAAGGATGAGGAATTCAATCCGTTCATCGGTACTGGCGCTAACGGCATGTGTATCGATGATTTCGGCATCAACCAGATCGATTTCGGTCGTGAGGGCTTCATCGGCGGTGCCTATTGGCGCACGGGCCAGACCAACGGCCAGCCGATCCGCAGCATGACGCTGCCCTCCGGCACGCCTGGCTGGGGCGCTGGCTGGAAGAAGGCGATTGCCGAATGGTATGGCCATTCGATGAACATCGGAACGCATGGTTCCGTCATGTCCTACAAGACCAACCATCTCGATCTTGACCCGACCTACAAGGACCCGCACGGTCGTCCGCTGATGCGCATGACCTTCAACTGGAATCCGAATGATATCCGGATGACCCAGTTCATGAAGACCAAGGCGGAAGCGCTGGCCAAGACCATGAATCCGGACCTGATACAGTCCTCCTTCAAGAAGGAAGGTGCGCAGTTCGATGTTCGTCCCTATCAGACGACGCATACGACCGGTGGGCACATCATGTCGGAAAATGCACGTGAGGGCGTCGTCAATCGCTTCTCGCAGGCATGGGACAAGCACAATGTGTTCATGCTTGGCGCGGGTAACTTCGTGCAGAACACCCAGTACAACCCGACCGGCTTGCTCGGCGGCCTTGCTTACTGGACCGCACATGCGATCCGCACGCAGTATCTTTCCAATCCGCGTCCGCTGGTTTGAGGAGAACGGTGATGAAAACTTTTCTTCGCATAATCGGTGTTCTCGTCGTTCTCGGCATCGTCGCGCTCCTGGCATTCCTGTTCGTTCCCGTGCAGCTTACCAAGCCGACGAAGGAACTGGCCGCTGACTGGAAACCGGCCAAGGGTCAGGGCGAATATGTCATGTATGCGTCCGACTGCATGGCCTGCCATACGGCCGATGGCGGCAAGCCGTTTGCCGGTGGTCGCGCCATTGCAAGCCCGATGGGCACTATCTGGACGACCAATATTACGCCGGACAAGGAAAGCGGTATCGGAAACTGGACGCTCGATCAGTTCCGCGCCGCGCTCTATGACGGTATTCGTGCCGATGGCGCGCATCTTTACCCGGCCATGCCTTACGAAAACTATCGCAAGCTGACCGAAGAAGATGTTCGTGCGCTCTACGATTACTTCATGCACGATGTGCAGCCGGTGAAGAACGACGTCCAGCAGACCGAACTGGGCTTCCCGTTCAATATGCGCTTCGGCATCCGCGCCTGGAACTGGCTCGCGCTGACGCACAAGGCTGGCTTCACGCCCGCAGGCAAGAACGAGGTGCAGGAGCGCGGCCAGTATCTGGTCGAAGGTTCGGCGCATTGTGCGGCCTGCCACAGCCCACGCAACAGCTTCATGGCGCAGGATGGTGTCAGTGCGGGCGACAAGAATTTCCTGTCGGGCGGTGTCATCGACGGTTGGAACGCGCCTGCGCTGCGCGGCCCGCAATCGGCTCCACAGAAATGGTCGGTCGAGGAAATGGCCACCTATCTCGCAACGGGTCGCAATTCCTATTCGACCGCAAACGGCGAAATGGGTCTGGTGGTCGAGCATTCACTCCAGCACCTGACGGATGCCGACAATCTCGCGATTGCTGCTTTCCTCAAGGGTGTCGATGGGGCGACTGTCGAGGTTCCGCAGAGCTTCGCGGCCAAGGTTTCCACGGCGCTTCCGGCAGCACCTGCCGATGCCGCTGGCGAAGCAACCGCGAAGATGCTGACGGAAGCCTCTCCGGACATGCCGGTGGGTGCGCGTCTTTATCTCGACAATTGCGCTGCCTGCCACTTCGTGACCGGCAAGGGTGCGCCGGGAATTTTCCCGGAACTGGCTGACAATGATCTGGTGACAGGTTCGGAAGTGAAGCCGCTGATCTCGGTCATCCTGCACGGTGCCGAAGTGCCTTCGACGGCAAAGCGTCCGATGCGTCTTGTGATGCAGGGCTATGCCGATCGCCTGACGGATCAGGAAGTGGCGGACCTCGCCTCCTTCGTTCGCTCCGCATGGGGCAACAAGGCGGGCGCGGTTTCGGCTGGTGATGTGGCTGCGGTTCGCAAGAGCGAAGCAGCAGCGCACTGATCTGTCGCAGAATTTGCAGAAGAATAGGCGGCGGCGCGAAAGCTCCGCCGCCCTATTTCTTTCGGGCTGGCTTTGCGCTGTTGAGCGTGATGGCGGCGCGAACGAGCGCGGTGAGCGCATCGGCGTCGATTTCTTCGCCTTCACGAATATCGATGGCCCGGCGCACATTGCCCTCGAGACTGGAATTGAACAGACCGCTTGGATCGTCCAGCGATGCACCTTTGGCGAAAGTCAGTTTGACGACCTGCTTATAAGTCTCGCCCGTGCAGATAATGCCATCGCGCTCCCATACGGGTACGCCGCGCCATTTCCATGTTTCAATGATTGCCGGATCGGCTTTGGTGATGATGGCGCGAACTTTGGCCAGCGTTTCGCCTCTCCAGTCGGCAAGCTCCGCGACGCGCTTATCGATCAGGCGCGAAGCGGAGATGTTTTCATCAGCTGTCGGCGTTTTGTTCATTTTCGGTCCTCCTCCATTCCACCCGCGAGGATGTTAGAACACGGGAAGCCGAAAAATGAAACGGCTTTGCATTAGGCGCCCCTTATGCTTCAGCGCCAGAATTTCTTGGCGTCGAGAACATTGTCGAGCGCCGTCTGCGCCTTTTCGATCAGCTGTTTTTTATCGGCATGGAAGATCAGCTTCTGAGCCTCCGGCGTTTCTTCAATGCCATATTGTTTCAGCACATCGTGGCCGATGGCCAGATCGTTGAGCGCACCCAGCCGGTCTTGCAGCGCTTCCATTGCCTTGTTGAAATTCTTGTACCGGCGCAGCCCCCGCTTGTCGGCAAAGAGTGGTGCGAAGAATTCTGCCGCATAACGCAATTTCTTCGCGTCTTTTCGAGCCTCATGCCGGTGTTCATCGTCGATTTCAGCAAGGTCGCGACCGTGCTTCTTGAGCTTCTTGCGCATCCGGTCGAGCGCTTTTGCGGCAAAATCTTCGACGGGCTTTCCACCGTCGGGATGTTTGGCATAGTCACCGCAGAGCAACCATTCGTTGAAGTCGAGCATCAGCGCTCGGCTGCGATCCGACGCAAGTGCTTCGACGATTTTGGCATAGCTGCCCTTGCGGGCGGTCTCCAGTTTTTCCCACAGTTCTCCATCGGCGGCCTTCAGCAGAAGCACATCCAGATTGCGGGCATCGCCGAGTGTGTTGGCCAGCCAGCGGAATTCGTCCGAAAATCGCTTTGCATTTTCATCCAGCAGGGGTTTGAAAAGTGACAGCGCCGAGCGCAGCCGCCGGATGGCAACGCGCGCCTGATGCAGGCTGCCCGCATGTCCCTTTTGCAGCAGCAAGGTCTCGTTCAGGCGAAACTGCCGAAAGCAGGAAAGCGCAATCATGCGGAAACCTTCATCCGCAGTCAGGCGCGGCTCCAGACCGATTGCTTCGGCCTTGGCGGCATTGCGCATGGCCGACAATAAACGGTAGCCGCGTTCCGATTTGGATTGAACGCCAATCTTCACCGGAACGATTGCGTTGACCTTGCGGGCGAGGGCGAAAAGCTGGCGTGGATCGCCGCCTTTCAATTCCAGTTCGATCTCGTGAAAGGGCGCCTGCCTGTCACCCGCCATGACGATTCCGGCATCGGCAGCCACTTCGATCCTGGAGGTGCCTTCAGTCAGGTTCCAGATGCGGCGGTTGGTGACAACTTCAAACTGCACGACAAGATCGCGTTCGATCGGGCCGAAGCGGTTGAGAAGTGGGCTGTTATAGTCGAACACGGGCGTGTTTGTTCGCGCCGGGGTTTCCCATTCGGAACGGGCGAAAAGCGAGGCGTTGGAGCCGGTCGCCTTTACGGTCTGGATGGTTTTCTCGCCGGAGCGGCGGATGCGCAAGGTGAAACCATTATCGAAAAGCCGGCGATCGCCAGTGTCGAAATAAACCGAGTGCAATTCCCGCGTGGCGGCAGGCTGCCCCAAAAAGCTGGAGAGAGCGATCTTTTCGAGATCGGCAGGGGAAATTTCGAGCTTCAGTTCGATTTCGGTCAATGGCGAACTCCTTATAGCCAGCCCCGACGACGCCTGTTCCGACTAACTAATAGAAACTTCTGTCAGTCTCATGACGAAGATTATGCCAGATTCACTTGAACCTCGCCTATGATGTTCTGTGTATTGGCTCTATCAGCTGTTTTCAGGAACCCGCGTGGCGGAATCTCTTAAGATCAGTTCAACCGGCCAGAGTTCGTGGATATCGGTCGCGGCGCGACCGTCGAGAATGTCCATCAGAAGGTCGGCGCAGCGTTTGCCCGCCGCCCGCATGGATGAGCGCGTGGCCGCCAGCGACGGCACCATATTTTCGGCACTGAGGAAGGAGATGACATCGTCATGGGCGATGACTGAGATATCCTTGCCGATGGTCAGCCCGAACGAGCGCGCCGCGCGATAGATGCCAAGCGCCGTCATCATCGATCCGGCAACAAAGGCGGTCGGGCGCGGGTTGCGCTCCAAGAGCTTGAGTGCAAGGCGATAGCCGATTTCGTCGGTAAAATCGCCATGCTCCACCAGATCGGGATCGAAGGGAACGCCTCTGCTTTCCAGCGCCTTGCGATAGCCTTCGTCGCGGTGGAGCGAAAATGTGAAGCCATAGCGCCCGTTGATCATCGCGACACGGCGATGCCCAAGATCCAGCAGATGCGCCGTCGAGCGACAGACCGCGCCTTCATTGTCGATATCCAGCCAGGCATGCGGAATGTCGGTTTCCGAACGTCCATGCACCAGAAACGGCATGCCGAGTTCATGCAGCAGCCGAATCCGCTCATCATTCGGCTTCGGTGAGGTCACGATGATTGCATCGACCCGGCGACTTGTCGCGAGGCGGCGGCAAATCTGAACTTCATCATCCGTACCATTGTGGGAAATTGGGCTGACGAGAATATCCACCTCATCCTGACTGAGCCGCTCGGCCATGCCGCGCATGAATTCTGCAAAATGAAATTCGCTGTTGCGCCCCATCACGACGCCGATGGCTCCGGCACGCCCGGTTGCAAGCCTGACCGCATTTTCATTGGGGCGATAACCGAGACGAACGGCTTCATCCATCACCCGCTTGCGCGTGCTCTCGGCGACTTCAGGATAGCCGCTTAATGCACGACTGACGGTCGTGGCTGAAAGCCCCAGTTGTTTGGCAAATTCACGAAGTTTCATTTGGCATGTCGAGTTGAGAGGCGGGCAAGGCGGCGGGATTATAGCCGCTTCCTTGCGATTAACAATCGGCGTGCCCGTCGCAGAGCGACGTGGCTGATTATCATTGTGCTATAAATCCAAACCGCTTTCAAGTTCGTTTCAAAAAGAAGCATCAAACCGCGTTCGCGTCAGGCGCGCAAGGCCATCGTCCGACGAACGTGTCTTTCTCAAGATATTGAAAGATATAGAGATATATGAAGAGGTCCAAACCCTGTTCATTTTGCGAGAATCTGTTGCTTGACAGAAATGCGGTCCTCTGCAACTTTTTGCTATCCAAACCGTTTTCGATTTTGAACAACCGCTTACAGAATGGATGGGAGGAGGGAACAATGAAATCAATAAAGGGAATGCTCGCGGCCTGCGTGGCTTTGGGCCTTGCGACAGTCAGCGCACAGGCGGTGGAAATTTCGCTCGCTGCCAATTCGACGGGCAACAACATCAAGTTCTTGCAGGACCAGATCGTCAAATTCGAGAAGGATACCGGCAACAAGGTCAATATCGTTTCGATGCCGCCGTCATCGAGCGAGCAGTTCAGCCAGTATCGCCTGTGGCTGGCGGCAGGCAATGCAGATATCGACGTCTATCAGACCGATGTGGTCTGGGCACCGCAATTGTCCGACCAGTTTGTTGACCTCACCGAGGCAACGAAGGATGTTACTGCTGCGCATTTCCCATCGATCATTGCATCGCAGACCGTCAATGGGAAGCTGGTCGCGCTGCCGTTTTATACGGATGCGCCCGCCTTGTTCTACCGCAAGGATCTTCTCGAAAAATACGGCAAGACGGTTCCCAAAACCTGGGATGAAATGACGGCGACCGCCAAGGAAATCATGGATAAGGAGCGGGCCGACGGCAAGTCCGATCTCTGGGGGTTTGTCTTTCAGGGCAATGCCTATGAAGGGCTGACCTGCAACGCGCTTGAATGGATCAAGTCGTCGGGCGGTGGCCAGATCGTCGAGGCCGACGGCACGATTTCGATTAATAATGAGAAGGCCGCCGCAGCCATCGACCGCGCCAAGGGCTGGATCGGATCGATCTCGCCGCAAGGCGCGCTGGCCTATCAGGAAGAGGAATCGCGCGGTGTCTGGCAGACCGGCAATGCGGTCTTCATGCGCAACTGGCCCTATGCCTATGCGCTGGGCAACAGCGCCGATAGCGGCGTGAAGGGCAAGTTCGACGTTGCTCCACTGCCTGCTGGCGCCGATGGAGATGCTCCATTCTCCACACTTGGCGGCTGGAATCTTGCAGTGTCCAAATATTCGACCAAGCAGGAAGCAGCCATCGCTCTGGTGAAATATCTGGCCTCGCCGGAAGTGCAGAAGGTGCAGGCGGTCGAGATTTCGCGCCTGCCGACCATCGAAGCGCTTTACGACGACAAGGATGTCATTGCGGCGCAGCCTTTCATGGCCAATTGGAAGCCGATTTTCCAGAATGCCGTGCCGCGTCCGTCGGCTGCGACGAAGGTGAAGTATAATGAAGTGTCGTCAAAATTCTGGACGGCGGTTCACAAGACACTCTCCGGCAACGGAACGGCTGCGGAGAATCTCGAAATGCTTGAGGTCGAGCTGACCGAGCTGGAAGGTTCCGGCTGGTAAGGACCGATCAAGCCGCGTTCGGGTTGTCCTCCCAAGCCCCGCCCATCCCCTAGGTGGGCGACCCGAACGCTCATATTCCTCTGGGCAGGACCAAGAGCTGGATCATGACAGAGACTTCTTTCGATCGTGCGGAGGCCGCGCCGTCAAAGCTGCGCGTGCATTCCGATCTGCGCAGCCAGCGCATCCGGTCTGCATGGGTGTTTCTCGCCCCGACATTGTTCGTGCTGGCGCTGGTGGCCGGTTGGCCACTGCTTAGAACCATTTATTTCAGCTTCACCAATGCCTCGCTGACCAGCCTTGGCACAGCAGAGTTTGTCGGCTTCAATAATTATCTGTCCTGGGTGACGCTCAAGAGCGGCCGTACCATCTATCGTGGACTTTTGGCCGACCCGGCATGGTGGGGCGCGGTCTGGAACACGGTAAAATTCACGCTGCTTTCGGTCAGTCTGGAAACGGTGTTCGGACTGATCGTGGCGCTGGTGCTCAACGCCAATTTTCCGGGGCGCGGTCTGGTGCGCGCGGCGATCCTGATCCCGTGGGCGATCCCCACAATCGTCTCGGCCAAGATCTGGCACTGGATGCTCAACGACCAGTTCGGCATTCTCAATCACATCCTGCTCAATCTCGGGCTTATCAGCCAGAAAATCGCCTGGACCGCCAATCCGGACACAGCAATGATCGCGGTTTTGATTGTCGATGTCTGGAAAACGACGCCCTTCATGGCGCTGCTTATTCTGGCCGGTTTGCAGATGGTGCCGACGGATATTTATGAAGCGGCCAGGATCGATGGCGTGCATCCGCTGAAAGTGTTCTGGCGCGTGACGCTGCCGCTGATCCGCCCGGCGCTGATGGTGGCGATCATCTTCCGCATGCTGGATGCGCTGCGCATATTCGATCTTATCTATGTGCTGACGCCCAACAATGCGCAGACAAAAACCATGTCGGTCTTTGCGCGTGAAAATCTGTTCGATTTCGACAAGTTTGCCTATGGCGCGGCGGCATCGACAATGCTGTTCCTCATCATCGCTGCCATCACCTTGCTCTACATGTTCTTCGGGCGTGTGAACATCACCAGCAGGGGAGACTAGAAGATGCGGTGCATAAAGTTAGCTGGCTTCTATCTTCTTGTGGCGATCATTATTCTGGTTGCAGTGTTCCCGTTCTATTATGCAATTATCACCAGTGTGAAATCGGGAACGGCGCTATTTCAGGTCGATTACTGGCCGACCAATTTCTCGATTGAAAACTATACCAGCGTGCTGACGCAGGGCAGCTTTCTGCGCAGTCTCGGCAATTCGCTGCTGGTGGCAACAGTTGTGGTGGCGATCTCGCTTCTGTTGGCGATAACGGCGGCCTATGCGCTGGCGCGGGTTCGCTTCAGGGGCAGGGGGCTGCTGCTGCTCACCATTCTTTCGGTGTCGATGTTCCCCCAGATCGCCGTGCTGGCCGGTCTGTTCGAGCTGATCCGTTTCTTGGGCATTTTCAACACGCCGCTGGCGCTGATCTTCTCCTACATGATCTTCACTTTGCCTTTCACGGTGTGGGTGCTCACCACCTTCATGCGCGATCTGCCGGTGGAGATCGAGGAAGCCGCCATCGTCGACGGCGCGTCGCCTTGGGTCATCATAACGCGGGTGTTCATGCCGTTGATGTGGCCCGCCTTGGTGACGACAGGTCTGCTTGCCTTCATCTCTGCATGGAACGAGTTCCTGTTCGCGCTCACCTTCACCTCGTCCGGCGGTCAGCGCACCGTGCCAGTGGCTATCGCACTGTTGTCCGGCAGCAGCCAGTTCGAAATCCCCTGGGGCAATATCATGGCGGCTTCGGTCATCGTCACGGTTCCCCTCGTCATCCTCGTGCTCATCTTCCAGCGGCGGATTGTCTCCGGTCTGACGGCGGGTGGCGTAAAGGGCTAGGAGTATAGTCATGGCAGAACTTCAATTGCGCGATGTGCGCAAGTCTTTCGGCAACTTCGATGTCATCAAGGGCGTGGATATGGATATCCGCCCCGGTGAGTTCATGGTCTTTGTCGGTCCATCGGGTTGCGGAAAATCCACCTTGCTGCGTTTGATTGCCGGGCTGGAGGAGATCACGTCCGGCAGTCTTGCCATTGACGGAACCGTGGTCAACAGTTTCACCCCGTCGAAGCGCGGTATTGCCATGGTGTTCCAGTCCTATGCGCTTTATCCGCATATGACGGTCTATGAAAACATGGCCTTCGGCATGCAGCTTGCAGGCAAAAGCAAGGACGAATGCAAGAGCCGCATTCATAAAGCTGCGGAGATGCTGCAACTGACGCCCTATCTGGAGCGTCTGCCGCGCCAGCTTTCCGGCGGCCAGCGCCAGCGCGTGGCCATCGGCCGGGCCATCGTGCGCGATCCCAAGGTTTTCCTGTTCGACGAACCCTTGTCCAACCTCGATGCGGCGCTACGTGTGGCTACAAGGCTTGAGATCGCCAAGCTCCACCAGAGCATGGAAGACACCACCATGATCTATGTGACGCATGATCAGGTGGAGGCGATGACACTGGCCGACCGCATCTGCGTGCTGCGCGATGGACGTGTGGAGCAGGTGGGTACGCCGCTTGAGCTTTACGAAAAGCCGAACTCGCTTTTCGTCGCCGGGTTCATCGGATCGCCGAAGATGAATTTCCTGACCGGCCAACATGCCGAGCCTTTCGGTGCTCATACGGTGGGTTTGCGTTCGGAGCATCTCGCCGTTGTGTCCGAGGGCGGCCACTGGACCGGTCAGGTGATCCACACCGAAATCCTCGGTTCCGACACCTATGTCTATATCGATCTTGGCCTGGAGGAACCGCTGGTGGTCCGTGAAAGCGGTGTCGCGGTGCGCAAATCCGGCGAGACGCTCTCGGTTTCCCCCGCAGGAGACAATATTCATCGCTTCGATGAAAAGGGCCGCGCCGTTTGACGCCGACCTCCCAAGCTCAATGAGATGAAACAACCGGGCCGTGATGCCCGCAGCAAGGAGAATATCCGTGCCTATTCGCACAATCGTCTGGGGTGAAAACATCCACGAGCAGATCAACGAAACGGTGCGTTCGGTCTATCCGAACGGCATGCACAACACGATTGCCGATGCGTTGAATACCGACAGCGCCATTCAAGCGACGACCGCCACCTTGCAGGAGCCGGATCATGGCTTGCCGGAAGCGCGTCTGGTCGAGACCGATGTACTGGTCTGGTGGGGGCACAAGGATCACGGTGCCGTCAGCGATGAGGTGGTGGAGCGCGTGGCCAGGCGCGTCTTCGAAGGTATGGGGCTGATCGTGCTCCATTCCGGCCATTTCTCCAAAATCTTCAAGCGGGTCATGGGCACGCCCTGCGCGCTGAAATGGCGTGAGGCGGGCGAGCGCGAGCGCGTCTGGGTTGTCAATCGCGGCCATCCAATCGCGCAGGGACTGGATGAGAATTTCGTGCTCGAGAACGAAGAAATGTATGGCGAACAGTTCTCCGTGCCGGAGCCGCTGGAAACGGTGTTCATTTCGTGGTTCGCGGGCGGCGAAGTGTTTCGCTCCGGCATGACATGGCGGCGCGGCGCGGGCAATGTGTTCTATTTCCGCCCCGGACATGAAACCTACCCGACCTATCACGATGCCAATGTGCAAACCGTTCTGCGCAATTCGGTCAAATGGGCGTACAATCCGCAACCGGCATGGACGGGCATCCACGCCGCGCCGAATGTTCCGGTCGAAAAAGCGCTGGAGCCGATTGTCGAGCGTGGACCCAAGCTGCACAAGGCCGGTGAAGCCGGCTATCGCTGAGGTGCAAGATGCGTCTTCTTATTCTGGGTACTGGCGGCATGGCGAAAAACCATGCCGAAGCCTTCGGGGCGATCCATGGCGTAGAGGTTGTCGCGGCCTGTGATGTGTCGGCGGAGCGCGTCGATGCGTTTTCGGAAAACCACGACATTCACAACCGCTTCACGCGGCTTGAGGATGCGCTGGAATGGGGCCGTTTTGATGCAATCGCCAATGTGACGCCCGACGCCATTCATCACCCGACCACGCTGGCGCTGGTCGGCGCGGGCAAGCACGTCTTTTGCGAAAAGCCGCTGGCGGAAAGCTATGAAAAGGCCGCCGAAATGGCCGATGCCGCCGAGCAGGCCAATGTCGTCAATATGGTCAATCTGACCTATCGCAATGTTGCGCCCTTGCAGAAGGCGCGCGAAATGGTGCTGGCCGGAGAAATCGGACAGGTGCGCCACTTCGAGGCGTCCTATCTGCAAAGCTGGCTGGTGTCGAAGACGTGGGGCGACTGGAAGACCGAGAGCAAATGGCTCTGGCGGCTTTCCACGCGCCATGGGTCGAATGGTGTTCTGGGCGATGTCGGCATTCATATCCTCGACTTCGCATCCTATGCCATCGGCAGCGATGTGCAGCGGGCGTCCGCTCGGCTCAAAACTTTCGACAAGGCGGAAAACGACCATATTGGCGAATATGTGCTGGATGCCAATGACAGCTTCGTCATGATGGCGGAATATGCCAATGGTGCGCTGGGTGTCATTCATGCCAGCCGCTGGGCGACCGGCCATCTGAACGAGCTGCGCTTGCGCATCCATGGCGACAAGGGCGCGCTGGAAGTGCTCCATACACCCACCGGATCAAGCCTGCGCGGTTCTATCGGCGAGGATATCGAAACGCCGGTCTGGCGGGATATCGATGCCGGTATCGTTGAGACGAACTATCAGCGCTTTGCCCGTGCCGTGGCTGACGGTGTCGGGCTGGAGCCGAGTTTCCGCCATGCCGCCAACCTGCAACGCGTGCTCGATCATGCCATGGTCGTGGACAAGCCCTTGCCGGAAGTGGTCGAAAACTGACCATCGTAACGCCGGTCTGTCGCAAACAGGCCGGCGTTTTGCGCCTGGCAATCTCTCTACCGCAGAGTGCGGGATATTTCCGCCTGTGCCGCTTTCAGCGCGGGAAGGTAACGTGTGATGACGTCGGCCATCGGTTCATCGGTCAAAGCCAGGCCGACATTCAGCGCCGCAACCACCTTGCCATGAAAATTGGTCAGCGGCACCGCCATGGAGCGCAGGCCGATTTCCACTTCCTGATCAATGCCTGCATAGCCCTGCTCGCGGACGCGGGCCAGTTCTTCCATGATGCGTGCCAGATCGGTTTCCGTCCGGGGTGTGCGGGCGATGCGCTGGCTCGCATTCAGCGTTTCAAGCGCCTCTTCATGAGGCAAGGCCGCCAGCAGCACCCGCCCCATCGAGGTGCAATAGGCTGGCAATCGCGATCCCGGCATCAGCATCACCGACATGACGCGCTGCTGCGCCGCACGGGCGACATAAACGATTTCCGTCTCATCAAGAATGGAAACGGACGTGCTTTGGCGGATTTCGTCCGACAGGCGGTCGAGAAATGGCTGCACGATACGCGGAAGCGGCATCGAGGCGAGGCATCCTGTGCCAAGCCGCAGGATGCGCGGTGTCACCGTAAAATATTTGCCGTCATAGGCACAATAACCAAGCTCGGCCAATGTCAGCAGGCAGCGCCGCGTTGTGGCGCGATCATAACCGGAAATCTCCGCTGCATCGGAAATGCTGAGCCTCGGATGATCGAAGGTGAAAGCCTCGATAACCTTCAGGCCTTTGGCCAGCCCGCCCATCATGTCGCGATCCTTGATCTGCACGCAGGCAATCTCCGTATTTGTGCGATTATCGAACAAAGTAAGCATAACGCACAAAACTATTGTGGTCGAGGGGGCATCGTTTTATTCAATCTCGAGCGCATTTTTGAAAGACGGTTCCCCAATTTTCGGCATGCGTACTGCCCGGCCCGAGTTTGGCGCTGCGGTCGTCTGAGGAGAAAAATATGGACAAGACAATAGGAAGCCTTGCGGAAGCGGTTGCTGGGATCGGCGATGGCGCGACCGTGATGATCGGCGGGTTTGGTGGATCGGGCGCGCCGATTGAACTCATTCACGCGCTCATCGACAAGGGGCCGAAGAACCTGACGGTCATCAACAACAATGCTGGTAACGGTCGCATCGGCATTGCCGCCATGATCGACGCGGGACTGGTCAGGAAGATGATCTGTTCGTTTCCGCGTTCGTCCGATCCGCGCGCCTTCACGGACAAATATCTGGCTGGTGAAATCGAGCTTGAGCTGGTTCCGCAGGGAACGCTCGCCGAACGCATCCGCGCTGGTGGCGCTGGCATCCCGGCCTTCTATACGCCAACTGCCTATGGCACTGAGCTTGCCGAGGGCAAGGTGATCGCTGAATTCGATGGCCGCTCTTATGTGCAGGAACGCTGGCTGAAGGCCGATTTCGCGCTGATCAAGGCGCACGTGGCTGATATTCACGGCAATCTCAATTACCGCATGGCGGCGCGCAACTTCAATCCGCTGATGTGCATGGCTGCCGGCAAGACCATCGTGCAGGCGTCGCAGATCGTGCCGCTCGGCGGCATCGAGCCGGAGAACATCATCACGCCGGGCATCTTCGTCGACAGCATTGTCGAGGTTACAAACCCGCAGCAGGAAGAAGAACTCATTCGGGCAGGAGTGGCCTACGTATGACCGTCGATACTCGTGAGGACATCAAGCTTTCCAACGCCCAGATCGCCTGGCGCGCGGCGCAAGATATTGCCGATGGCGCTTATGTGAATCTTGGGATTGGTTTTCCTGAAATGGTTGCCCGCTATCAGCCGGAAGGCCGCGAGGCGATCTTCCACACCGAAAACGGCATTCTCGATTTCGGCGAAGCGCCGCCGGAAGGCGAGGAAGACTGGGATCTCATCAACGCAGGCAAAAAGGCGGTTACGCTGAAGCCAGGTGCTGCCTTCTTCCACCATGCCGACAGCTTTGCCATGGTGCGCGGCGGCCATCTCGATGTGGCGATCCTCGGCGCCTATCAGGTTGCGCAAAACGGCGATCTCGCGAATTGGCGCGTCGGCGCCAAGGGTGTGCCTGCCGTCGGCGGCGCGATGGACCTCGTCCATGGTGCCAAGCAGGTGGTGGTCATCACCGAGCACGTCACCAAAAAGGGCGAGCCGAAGCTGGTGGAAAAATGCGCTTTTCCGCTGACGGGCGTCGGCTGCATCACGCGCATCTACACCAGCCATGCGGTGATTGACGTTGATAAGGGCCGTTTTGTGCTGCGCGAAAAGCTTGCCGCGATGACACTGGAAGAGCTACAGGCTATGACCGGCGCTAAGCTGCATATCGATGGCCCTGTCGCCGATCTCGTTGTTCCAGAATTGTGAGGCCTGTCATGACCGAAGCCTATATTTGCGATTATATCCGTACTCCCATTGGTCGTTATGGCGGCGCGCTTTCTGCAGTCCGTGCCGACGATCTCGGTGCCGTTCCGTTGAAAGCACTCATGGCGCGCAACACGTCGGTCGATTGGGAAGCCGTCGATGATGTCATCTTCGGTTCGGCCAATCAGGCAGGCGAAGACAACCGCAATGTCGCGCGTATGTCGCTGCTGCTGGCCGGTCTGCCGGTTGGCGTTTCTGGCACCACGATCAACCGTCTGTGCGGTTCGGGCATGGATGCGGTCGTCGCCGCTGCCCGCGCGATCAAGGCAGGCGAAGCTGAACTGATGATTGCCGGTGGCGTGGAAAGCATGAGCCGCGCGCCTTTCGTCATGCCAAAGGCTGATAGCGCCTTTTCGCGCAAGGCGGAAATCTTCGATACCACCATCGGCTGGCGCTTCGTCAATCCGTTGATGAAGAAGCAATATGGCGTCGATTCCATGCCGGAAACCGGCGAGAACGTTGCCGAAGACTATAAGGTCTCGCGCGCCGATCAGGATGCTTTCGCCGTTCGCAGCCAGAACAAGGCCGCTGAGGCGCAGGCCAATGGCCGTCTGGCCAAGGAAATCGTGGCGGTCACCATTCCGCAGCGCAAGGGTGATCCTGTCGTCGTGGACAAGGACGAGCATCCGCGTGCCACCAGCATCGAAGCGCTGGCCAAGCTGCCGACGCCTTTCCGCGAAGGCGGCACGGTCACGGCGGGCAATGCGTCGGGCGTCAATGATGGTGCGGCCGCATTGATCGTTGCTTCCGAAGCGGCGGTAAAGAAATATGGCCTCACGCCTATCGCCCGCGTTGTGGGTGGCGCGACGGCTGGTGTGCCGCCGCGTGTGATGGGCATCGGCCCGGCTCCGGCAACCAGGAAGCTCAGCGCCCGTATCGGCATTGCGCCCGATGCTTTCGACGTGATCGAGCTGAACGAGGCGTTCGCTTCGCAGGGCCTCGCCGTGCTGCGCGAACTGGGCATTGCCGACGACGACAGCCGCGTCAATCCGAATGGCGGCGCGATTGCGCTTGGTCACCCGCTCGGCATGTCGGGTGCGCGCATTGCGGGCACCGCGGCGCTGGAACTGTCGCTGAACGGCGGCAAATATGCGCTGGCTACCATGTGCATCGGCGTCGGTCAGGGCATTGCCATCGCGCTCGAACGCGTTTGATCGAACTTCTTCATCTCCAGCGAAGTTGTGAAGCAGCTTTGCTGGAGATGTGCGGGAATGATGGCGGAAGGAAATGGGGGTCGAACCCACCAGAGACCGTCTATCAGCCCCTCCCGGATTTGAAGTCCGGACATGCCACCGGGCATGCATCCCTTCCAGATACTTGATATTATTACATAATTTCTAATGCGATGGTTGCGCAGCTTAGCGGTTTGCTACCCATTTGCTACCATTTATTTTTTCTTCTTTCCTACAGCACGAGTGATCATCGCGTCAATCTGTGCCGCCGCATTGGCCTGCATACCCGGCATGACATGCGAATACAGATCGAGCGTGATGCCGATTGTCGAGTGGCCGAGGCGTTCACTGGCAATTTTCGGATGAACACCAGCGGCAAGTAACTGCGTGGCGTGGGTGTGCCGTAGATCATGAAACCGGATGCGGGGCAGTTCTGGATTGCTTTTGATTAAGTCCTGCCATGCGTCGGTCAGTGATCTTGGCTGAAGCGGTTTCCCTTCATGGTCCGCAACGATAAAGTTGTCGTCGTTCAGCCGTATTCCGAGCAGCAATAGATTTTCCGCCTGTTTGGCCCGATGCGTCTGCAAAGCCTTGGTTACTGATGCGGGGAGGTCGACAACGCGCCCCTTCCCAGATTTTGGTTCCTTGTAACGGGTTTCTTTGTTCGTCTGTTCGGCGCTCTCGATCACGAATATCCGCGACCCTTCGAAATCCACATGCTTCCAGCGTAGGGCTGCAATTTCACCACGCCTCATTCCGCACATTACCGCAAGAAGCACCGGCATATGCAGGCGCCTGCCTTCAACGGCCTGCAACAACGTTGCGGTCTGGTTGGCGTCAAAAGCTTTCATGGGCTTTTTTACCAGCTTCGGAGCCTTTGATGTCGTGGCGGGGTTCCTCTGAAGCAATTCCCATGTCACAGCCTGGCCAAGCGCCATGACAAGCACCCGGCGAATATGCCGGACAGTGGTTGGCGAAAGCCCGCCTTTGCCGTCAATGCGGCCAGAAACGAGCGCTGTTGATAGCGCGTTGTCAATGCGCTCAGTTTTGAGCTTATTCAAAATGACATCGCCAAGCAGTGGCCTGATGTTCAATTCGCAGAGTTCTGTATAACGCTCGTGGGTCTTGTTCGATACGCTCGGCTTGACGTGAACAAGCCACCGTTTCAAAAATTCCGAAACCGTGGTTTTGTCCGGCTCGATGTAGACGCCGCCATTAAGTTCTGAAACCAGACGGGCGCATTCGACCTGGGCCTGCCTTTTCGTGCCGTGGAACGTGTGCCACTTCCGACGGCGCTTGCCTGTTTCGGGATCAGGAACGTCAAGGACAATTGCCCATTTGCCGGGGGAGCGTTCGCGGATGTGGCCTTTCATTTGTCATCGTCCTTGTTGGGAAGTCCCAAAATCGCACTTCTAACTTTATTAAAGTAGTCTTTGTCTCGCTTGTTAAGAATATCAATTATATATTTTATTTCGGAGATTGCCTCATCTATCGGCTCGCCAGAACGCATTGATATAACAGACTGACGTATTTTCATAAATTGCTGCATAACTTCGTAGAATTTAAGAGAAAGTTCCTTTGAAAATTCCGTATCCACATCGAGGTCATGTTTAACAATAATATTCTGAACCGTTAGAAGCTTCGTCACCATATCATCGAAAAAATCGTCTGCATCTATACCCAAGCGGCACAAACGACGTACTGCCTCGGATCTTGAAGGGATGCGGTTCTTATAGCGCCAGTCATCAATCGCCTCCAACTCATCTTTAGTGATCTTGATGTGAAGCCTCTCGGTCTCACTCTCACCCAATTTTGGCCGCGCCATCACAATCTCCGCTATTATGTGCATAAGGTGCGCACAAAATAGTTGCGGTCAAGTTAATTTTGTGTAAATTCAGTTTCGTGCGCACGAAACGCACGAAATGGAGATAGATAATGACTGTTGAGGAAGCACTCACAAAACCGACGATAACGATCATAGAGGCCGGTGAATTGTTCTTTGGTCTATCAAAGGACGCCTCATATAGAGCCGCCCGTGCGGGCGACATACCGACTATTCCAGTCGGGGGCGTGAAGAGAGTTCCGGTGATGCGCATTGCTGAAATGCTCGGTCTGCGGGCCAATATCGGAGGCAAAGCAGCATGACCAAGAAAGCAAAAGGCTCGGCAGAGGCTGCAACCTCAAAACCGAGCCAAGTTCCAACCCCGGATAAAGGTCATAAGAACATGACGGTAAATAACACAGGCGATCAGAAAACGCCAGATGCGAGCTTAAAAGAACGAACCCGCGCCGCAATAGCAGTGCTGGCCGACCTCCTCGATGAGCACGGTGATGGCGTTGATTACATGTTCATTTGCCCAACCAGCAAGGTCAAGGCGAATAAATGGGGCGGGCGGGCATATATTGCCTACGCTGTAAACGGAGGGTGCTTCGATGCTTAATCGTCGTTCCTTCCTTCGTTCCGCATCTGCGGCAAGTGCCGCGGTTGCCGTGCCAGTTGGCGCCACCATGGCGCAAACTCCGAGGATGACGCCTGATGAGCGCATCGACGCCGCACTCGCTGAAATCGTCATTGCGTTCCGGGAGCGCTATCCAGATTGCCCGATCCGCATTGATGACATGGATAATCGCAATACGGGTTGCATCGTCATCGTCACCCATTGTGCTGACGATGCTTTGAATATGGTCAACTTCCAACGCAGGAGGTTGCCAGTATGACAGCCCTGCGGATTTGGCTGGCTTTGTGCCTTCTGCGCATTGCTCGTGGCGTGACTGATCTTTCAATCCGCGCGTTGCCGCGGCTGAAGGGCGGTCCAAAATGAGAACTTCAAAAGCGAACGCGCACCGTTATCAGTTGGAAATGATCGTTGAGCAGGCTCTAGCCCTGCTAGATGCAATGGATGGCGATCCTGACATCGAAGAAAACGGCGATGAGCATGATATGGCGTTCTGCCTATCTGGGTGTTGCTCGCCGTTCAACCACGAAGACGCTGAAGATGGCGGCGATGATGAGCCTACCATGGGCGCAACGACCGACATCAATCAAAGCGCGTGGGCAAGCGGTTCTTGGCAGTGGGATGAATGCGAGGAAGAAAACGAGCACGGCGGCGATATTCAGGATGAAGCGCATGACGCCGTTGATCAAGGTGACGACGAGCTGACATTGGGATGGCCCGAAGGAAACGCCCAGCGCGGGACTGATATGCCAGAACCGTTTTCCGCTTCATACGACGCCAGCGATAGTCACGAGCACGCACTCTTCCTTGGCTTTGACGGCAGCGGCTATCACAAGGCCAAGGCCGATCTGGTCGCTTTTCGCCGCCGTCGCCCTGACATCCATCAGAACTATGTCGCGGTTTCCCCCGGTTATTGAAAGGCTGAGTGAGTGACGAAGCATGAACAAACATACCGTGGGGGCGATGAGCAGCAGACGGCGGAGGTGCATCCTTTCCCCCGCCGTCGCGACGGACGAACCTTTGAACAAGCCAAGCAGGAACTCGCGGCACTGAAGTTTGGTTTGTTCGAAACGGTCGCGGCTGATCCACTGTTACGCGGTTCGCCATGCTTGGCAGTGGCGGTGGTGTTCGCCTCTCTTGTAACCGTAGACAAGCGAACACTGGAATTCACAGCGGCCTATGTCTCGAATGGGAAACTCCATGTGAGGGCAGGCCTACGGTCGCATAACACGGCACAGAAAGCACGCCGACTTTTGGAAAAGCATGGATACCTCACGGCGGTGGGCAGCACCAATGGCATGACGGTCTATCAGATCGCAAACCCTCATCAAGAGCGTGTCCTGATGCATGTCCGCGAGTGGGAGGATCATAATCGCGAAGTGAAGGCCGAGCAAAAAAGGAACTGGCGATTACAGGTTTCAGGGATGTCAAAACCTGACACCCCAAAAAACAGCAAGGATGTCAAAAATCGACACCCCGGGATGTCAAATTCTGACACTCTGGGATGTCAAAAAATGACACCAAATACCTTAAAGGAATACCTCTCAGTATTACCTGAAAATATCCGCTCTGAGGGCAAGGGTTATCTTCCTCATGATGTCGAGCGCGGCATCTATGGTCAGGGCGATGAGGTTAAGGGGGAGGTGAGCGAGGCCACCCAAAAGCCAGCGCGAACCGACCCCGACTTAAACGAGCCGACGAAAAAAAACAGGTTTTTGTGTGGGGTGTCCATAATCGACGCGCCACGCTCTGAAGCCGATGCCTTTTCGGAGCTTTATTCCCTGTTTGGAGAAAAATGGCCCCTTCTGCACGACAACGTTCGTCGCAGCGCACTTATGCGCCTGATGAATGGCCGTCTTACGCATGAATGGGTTCAGGAACGAATAGTGAACCTCGACACACAAATCGCGGAAGGTGACGCATGAAAGTGGTTACTGGAAATGATGGCAAAATCTACGTTGCCAACGCTCACGGCGGGATCATGGCTGGCCCCTTCGAAACGAACGCGCAGGCATGGCGTGCTGCCGACCGGATTTCAGGTGAGCCGGTCAGCCGTTCCGAAAAAGTCTCAATGTGGATCAATGAGCAGAATGGAGACGCGGCATGAACCATCGATCAAGTTCGTCTCTGGAACGAAAGGTAAACATACCGGCTGACAATCCAGCCGGTCGCCTCAAGAGCGATACCCGTCAGACCAACTGGCGACGGGCGAACCCGAACAAGTATGCGGCACATATCGCGGTTCAGAGGGCACTCTCTCAAGGCAAGCTGATGAAGCAGCCGTGTGAGGTCTGCGGAGCGGAAGTCGTAGACGCGCACCACGACGACTATTCGAAGCCGCTTAAGGTGCGGTGGCTCTGCCGCACTCACCATACTCGCTTGCACAAGTGCGGCGAGGACATGTTCGCCACGGATCAGAAGGACGCAGCACAATGACGGAAACCTCTCACGTGAAGCGGGCCGCGATCTGGCTTGCGACGACACCAGACCGCGCAAAGCCAAGGCCTGTCATTCCGCACCTGAAAACCCGCTTCGGCCTGTCCAATGCCGAGGCGGTCCGAGCGATCGAAGAGAGCAACCTCATCAAAGCGAGGGCACTATGACCGACATCAGCGATGAAGAACTTGAGCGGCGTATGCGCGCCAAGCTGTTTGCTTCGGGCACCGGGAAAGACGCCCCCAAATTTGGGGCGGATGATCTGAAGATTGCGGAAAAGCTCATGGGCAAATCGAACGCCCAGCGGCTTGCACATTCTGACAAGCCATTCCGATATCGAGCACCCGTCATCACAGCTGAATATTACCACACGCCAGACGGCGAATATCATCGTGGCGGCTGGTCGCTGGACATGATCGAGGACGGCGTTCGGCGCAAGGTGATCAGCTGCGGCAGCTGGCAGAGTGTCTCGCTCAAGATCCGCGAGTTGGAAGCCAAAAATATCCCCGTGAAGAGGTTTGAAACCGAGCGCATGGCGGTGGAGGCGGAACGGCGCAAAGCAGCCGCCAGCGCCCCCAAGGAAGGCCGTAGAAGCGCGATTATGAAACAGATGAAGGATTTCCGCCTATGATGGACATGCGAATTAAACCGAAGGCCAAGCGAAAGCCGAAGAAGCTGCCGCCTCCCGGATCGGACGGAACGAAAATAATCCGCACATCTGTCAGGGTGACGGCGACCAGAACTGAAACCCGCTCAATCCGTGCGCGGCCAGGTACATTCGAATGGCGATATGCCAGAGCGAAACCAGCAGGCAAGGACATCAACGCGGCGCTGTACCATGCCGGAAGCCATTATGCCATTTTATGGGAGCGGGCAGGTGTGGCGGACATGGGGTCACCTAATAATATGGGCGGTATTGGCGGTGGTTCGCGCCTTGGACTGGCTGACAGGCGATGCGAAGCGATGGACGATTTGCAGGGAATATTTGCCGTCCTTGGGCAGAGTGCAACCTCAAGACTTACGGCCTACTGTGTGGATGGAAAAACGACCAAGGAGATTGCCAAAAGGTTCGGCGCTTCAGAGCGGGAAATGGGATATGTTCTCCATAACGATCTTAGGGAGTGTGCGCGGCATTTAAAGCTGATTTCCTCATGTGCATAACGCTCGTTTCGGGTTCGTAATGAGTTGACATTGGTCACGAGCCATGCGACACACGTGTTATACGGAAGAACTGTCTCTAGAGCGGCCTTGTGCCGCTCTTTTTGCATCTGGACACCGTGTCCGGTTGCTTTTGACAGATTGTCCACTTGATGCACACCAGCGGCCAGATTGGCCGGTTGCATGAACGAATTTAATTTTTCTCCATTGCGAGGCGGCGAAAGCGACAAACACGCCGCATATGTGTCTTGGGTAGGTAGTGCTTGCGGCAATCCTAGGTTCCCGGTGCCAGTACATCCCATCGCCTTGCAACATGCGTTCAACGTCCGTTGAAACGGGCCATTGTTTTAATTAGATTTTTAGGGCTGGACGCACAGCGGACGCGAGACCGACGCAGGTAAACGCTTAGCATCGTTCAACAATTCAGAAATCCGAACGCAGAGCGAACGCAAGACGGACGCAACGTTAATGAGATGAATAAAATAGTGGAACGATAACGGACAACGTGGAAATAGTTGCCATAGCGGTCATCCACCACGACAGGCGTCGGATCGTTTTCGTCATGTCTAGCATCGCCTGGGTCTGCCTTGCATTCTCTCTACGAGCCAATTCTTCCCGAATGTAGGACAAGCTCAGCGATGTGAACGGCGCCCCGTCGTCGTAGGATTTGATTAACTGCTCGTCTGTTAGTTCCATGAATTTTTTGAATGGTAGTGCCATCCGCCCCTCCTGAAGTCACACTGCGCATACAGCAATAGAATTTGCATCCTGCGAGAGCACCATCGTATGCGATGGAAAACATCGTTTTGCCAGCGTGATAATCTGACTTCTCATCCCGCGCCGAGTACACTTCTAAATAGTTCTCCTACTTTCTCAAACAGACCTATCAAAGGTTTTGTTGTAGAGAGAACCATCAAAAGTACAGTAGGGATGATAATGAGAGACGCATATCTATCAAAGACATCATGAGTAGATTTCACATCTTTTCGCGCTTGCTCAGTTTCTGGTTGAGGAAAGTCTAGGAATTCGTCAGGGTGATCGAGCCTGTATTTTTCATAGTCTACTTCTTCGTGGTTGATATTGTAACGCTGAAGAATTCCATCGAATTTAACTGAATACTCCTGGATTGTTTTTTGCGATGGGTCTGGATGTGACCGAAACTCGCGACGTAAGGAATTGATCTCCAGCGCGCAACGTTGAAATTGATCAGCTTTAACCGGATCGGCATCTGCGGATTGCAGCAACGATGAAGCCAGAATAAAGATCGATAGCGCGATTGTGGTCAGCGATATCGCCTTTTCGACTAGGTCAAATACCTCGAAGAACGAAGGTATAAGGGTAAGACATACAACGCTTGCTGAAGCGTAGGCCGTGTTTCGCGTTCTCTTTCTGGAGCGTTCTTCTAAACGCATTGATGCATTGAAACGCGAACCCTTTGTGCGTTTCATCTCTTTGAGCAACGAAGCGCGTGCTTCTTTTGCATCCGTAGCTACTGGCAATTGGTTTATCGACCTAGGCGATGACTGATCCATTGTAATTAATGCCCCCAATCCATTCCTAAACCTCAACGATGAGTCGCTGAAAATAGCAAGGCGCGACCGCAACGGACCTCCGAAAGAGAGCGATATGAGCGAGAATGGAACAAGACCAGGTAGGCCAACATCATTCACTCAGGAGATTGCAGACGCGATCTGTGAGCGGTTGGCAGACGGTGATAGCTTGCGCACCATTTGTGATGAGGAAGACTTTCCGGCTCGTTCAACTGTCTTCAAATGGTTGAGCCAGAACAAGGCGTTTTCGGACCAATACGCGCGCGCAAGAGAAGAACAGGCAGACGCTCTTTTCGATGAAATCCTTTCGATTGCAGACGATGGCCGCAATGACTGGATGGAAAAGCACGGCAAAGAAGGGGAAAACATCGGCTGGCAAGAGAATGGCGAGGCTCTGCGCCGTTCGCAGCTACGCATTGATGCCCGCAAATGGATGGCCGGAAAGCTTCGGCCAAAGCGGTACGGCGACCGTACCCAAATGGAATTGACGGGTCCGCAAGGGGAGGATGGCGAGCCAACAGCCATTCAGTTCACCATTGTCGATCCTAAACGTTGAGGTTTCGCGTGCGCTCGCTCCATTGTTGCAGCCGTCACGATACAAGGCTGCTCGGGGAGGGCGCGGCGGGGCAAAATCGCATTTCTATGCTGAGCAGATCATTGCGCGGTGTTTCCGACAGAAAACCCGTGTGGCCTGTATCCGTGAAGTGCAAGCGACCATCAAGGACTCGGTACGCGAGCTCCTGATACAGAAAATCCAGAAACTCGGACTGGGAAAGCACTTCGACATACTGGAAACGGAAATCCGGGGGCCGCGTGGCTCGCTGATCGTTTTCAAGGGAATGCAGTCTTACAACGCTGAAAACATCAAGTCGTTGGAAGATTTTGACATTGCATGGGTGGAAGAAGCACAGACCTTTTCCGAGAAGTCGCTGCGCCTGCTTCGCCCTACAATCCGTAAGGAAGGCTCGGAAATCTGGTTCTCATGGAATACGCGCTATGAGACTGACGCGGTAGACAAGTTCTTTTTCGGCGGTGAGCGGCCAAAGAACTCTATCGTGGTCGAGGTCAACTGGTACGATAATCCATGGATACCGCAAGTCCTGATCGAGGAAAAGGACACAGATTACGCCAATGACCCGGAAATGGCTGAACACGTCTGGGGCGGCGGCTATGAACGGATCTCGGCGGGTGCATACTACGCCAAGCACATTGCGGCGTTGGAGCGGATCGGTCGAGTAGGCTGGTTTCCATATGATCCAGCGTTACCGGTTTTCACCTCATGGGATTTGGGCGTGGATGACTATACCGTCATCTGGTTTTTCCAAGTCCGGTATATCGATGACGTGCCGCGTGTCCGGATTATCGATTTCTATGAGTGTTCCGACATGGGGCCGCAGGAAATCATTCCGTCAGCAATGCCGGAATACACGAAAGGCCTTCAGGACCGTGTAGAGGCGATGCTGGAACTGGGGCGAGACAAGCCTTTCAAGTATCAGCGCCATTTCTTCCCGCACGATATCGGAACGCGTGAGTGGGGCAATGGAGCGAAGTCGAGAATACAGACGGTCAATCAGCTTGGCTTGCCGCTGAAGCAGATCAAGCGTGGCGTGGCACAGAACCCGGAGGATCGCATCAACGCGGTTCGCCAGTTGCTGCCGATGTGTGAGTTTCATCAGTCCAAGCGGGTAATGCTGGGCCTGACGCACCTTCGCCGGTACGCCAAGAAGGTCAATGAGAAGCTGGGCCTTTATCTCGGGCCAAACCATAACGAACACAGCCATGCGGCTGACGCCTTCGGAGAGTTCGCAGTGAATTGCGGACTGAAGATGCCGGAACCGAAACCTGAAAAGCCAAAATTGATCGAGCCGACAGCGACCCAGTGGCAAATTCCACCGGTCGATGAAGGCCGATCAGACCGTATCAGGGTCTAAGGACACACCATGATTGATGACGAATTGGAACTGGGGCCGGATGAGGCCGCAGAAGACGAAGCATTGCCGAAAGCTGAAGATGCCACGGCATGGCTGCGCGTCATTGAGCACGCGGAAAAGGTGTTTGAGCCTTATCAGGATGCGGCAGACAATATTGATGAGCTTTATGGCGATCTGGAAAAGCTCGGGAATATCAATCGTGACCGCGATTTTCAGCTGTTCTGGGCGAATATTCAGGTTCTTGCACCTTCGATCTATGCGCGGCCACCGGTGCCTGTCGTTGTGCCGAAATTCTCGGATAACAAGCCGGTGCTGGAAACCACTTCGGAAGTGCTGGAGCGCTGCACTGTCGTCTCATTCGACCTTTCGGCCATCAATGAGGTAATGCTCAGCCTTCGCGATGATCTGGCTATCCTGTCTCGCGGCGCTCCATGGGTGCGCTATGAGAACAAGAACGGCAAGGAGCGCGTTTGCATCGAGCATAAGGACCGCAAGGACTTCTTGCATGAGCCTGCCCGCCAATGGCCCGATGTAGGCTGGGTGGCTGGTCGTGCTTGGATGACCAAGGACGAAATGAAGGCGCGCTTCGGGGATATAAGCGGTGATGCCTATGAGGATGCAGAATATTCGATCCAGAAAGACGACAAGCAGAACGGTGCTGACGATGGCCTGAAAAAGGCGGGCGTTTGGGAAATCTGGTCGAAAACCCTCAACAAGGTCATCTGGGTAACGCCGGGTGTCGAGAATGTGCTGGATAGCGATAAGCCGCATCTCAACCTTGAGGGCTTTTTCCCGTGCCCGAAGCCAGCCTACGGGACGCTTGGACGCCGGTCGCTGATCCCAATACCGGATATGCTCTATTACAAGGATCAGCTGGAAGAAATCAAAGGCCTGACGAAGCGCATTCATGCCCTTTCGGAGGCGGTAAAGGTCAAGGGCTTTTATCCGGCTGCTGGTGAGCAGGGAGACGCCATCGAAACCGCGATGAAGGTCAACGATGATCGTAAGATCATGGTCCCGGTATCCGGTTGGGAGGCGTTCGGAGAGGCTGGAGCGCCGATTGTCTGGCTTCCGGTGGATATGATTGTGCAGACGATCACGGCCCTTGTGGCGCTGCGCAAGCAGGTGATCGAGGACGTTTACCAGATCATGGGCCTGTCCGACATTATGCGCGGATCGACCGAAGCCAGCGAAACGGCAACGGCCCAGAGCATCAAGGCGCAGTATGGCTCGGTTCGCATCCGTGACAAGCAGGAGGAGATTGTTCGCGTTGCTCGCGATCTAGCGCGCATAAGTGCGGAAATCATCGCTGAGAACTTCAGTCAGAAGACGATTGAAGAAATGTGCCAGATGGAACTCCCGACTGCCGCCGATATCAAAAAGCAGATCAAGGAAATTGAGGAAGGCGCGAAGAAGCAGCTTCAGGACAAGGCCAAGGAAATTGCTGAACAGGCCAAATCCAATCCTGAACTTGCCCAGCAGGCCCAACAGAACCCCGATCAGGCGCAAGCCGCTTTTGCCCAGATGCAAGAGCAGATCATGCAGCAGGCGCAGCAGCAGATTGAAAAGCTATCCTCAACAGTGACCATCGATCAGGTCATGGAGGTGCTTCGGGATCAGCGCATACGGCCTTTCACGCTTGATATCGAGACAGACAGCACCATTCAGCCAGACGAACAGGCCGAAAAGCAGGCGCGCAACGAATTCATGGGCGCTTTCACCCAGACGACAGCCTCACTCGGGCAATTGGTCAGTGCGACACCGGAAGCGGCCCCGCTTGCTGGAGCAATGCTGAAATTCGTTCTCGCGCCATATCGGGCTGGCCGCGAACTTAATGGCCAGATTGATGCCTTTGTAGAAGCGCTTCAGGCAAAGGCACAGCAGCCGCAGGCAAACCCGCAGGCCGAAGCGCTCAAGGCGCAGACGGAATTTGATGAAAAGCGCCTTCAGGAGGAGACGGGAGTAAAGCGTGCCGAAATTCAGTTGCGCGAGCACGAACTGGTTCTGAAGGCACAGACAGACGAACGCAAAACCCAGATGGAAATGGCGCTCAAAACTCAGGAAGCCCAGACCAAGCAGGCAGAGACAGCGCAAAAGATGACGCTGGAGGCTGAGCAAGCGCAGCGTGACGCTGAAAAACACCGGCAGGAAATGGAATTGGGCGCGTGGGAGATAGAAAAGCTGCGCGCAGAAGTTTCCCGCATGGACATTGAAACAGCCGGAAAAGCTCAGGAACAGACGCTTGCCGCAAGCGTGGTGTCCCCTGTCGTCGTTCAAGGAGAAGGAATTTGAACCCGATTGAAAAGATGATCTTTGCCTTTAGCGCCTGCCTTTTTGCAGCGATTGCCCTTTGCTCGGTTATCGTCTTTGGCGGGGTATGGGCTCGGAATGCAGCTATTGCCGCAAGCTTTATTGCATGCATGAGCCAGTTTGTTGCTCAGGACCTTTCGAACAAGGCGTATCGGGCTTCTGTCTATCTGGCCTATGGCTCATTTGTTGTCTTCCTCCTAGCCTTTTTCTGGCTGGTTCGTGGTTGGTGAGGCTGGCATGAGCGAACTGGTTGAAATCGACCTTGGCAATGGCCGCAAGGTCTATCGTTTCCCGAAACCGCAGGTGGAAAAGGCAAGGTCAGCCCTTCCCACGCCGATGTTCATTCGGGATGAAATGAGCGAAACCGAACATCCATGCGATGGCCGGTCGTATACGTCGAAATCTGCCTTCCGTGCTGTCACCAAGGCGCACGGATGCATTGAGGTGGGCAATGACCCCGCTCGCTTCAAAACCCCGTCAAAACCGAAAATTGACCGGAAAGATATTCGGGCTTCGCTTGAGAAGGCGAATGCACGGCTGAAAGCCTAAAACACCCTCTCAGACAGGAAAACACCATGGATATCGAGAACGCTGCTCCGGCAGAACAGCCCCGTGTTGCCGAAATTGGCGAAACCACTGACACTTATACCCAGCCTTTAGGCGACCAGTTCGCGGACAAGCAACCGCAGCCGGTCGAGCCCGAAAAGCAGGAAAAGCCACAGGCCAAGCCGGAAGACAAGCAGCCAGCGAAATCTCCGCGTGAAGCTGTCGAGCGCGCCCTTGCGAAGGCCAAAGAGGCACCGGTAGAAGATCCGAAGAACAAGGATCAGCAGCCGAAGGGCAATGAGGCTACTCAAAGGCAGGAAAAGCCTGCCGAAGCGCCAAAGCCGAATGAAGCTGGCAAACCTGCTGAACAGACCGGCACGGAACCGAAGCCCGGTCAGCCAGCGCCGACCGAAGGCCAGCAGCAATCCGCTGTTGAACCGGGAAAACAGAACCGGAATGAAGCCCCGCAGCGTTTCCATGATGTTGCCAAGCAGGAATGGGGAAACACGCCTGAAAGTGTGCGGGCCGAAGTGCATCGCAGCATTTCAGAGCTTGAAAATGGCCTGACCAAATACCGGCAGAGCCATGAAAAATATGAAGCCATTCGCGAATACGACGACATGGCAACGCAGTACGGCACAACGGTCAAGGATGCTCTGGCAAACTATACCGGTATCGAGCGCATGCTGCATCAGGACCCATTCGCAGCCCTTGAACAGATCGTGGCGAATGTTGCCGCGCATAAGCGTTGGACCAATCAGGACGGCTCGCCGGTCACATTCCGCGATCTGGCTGCGCATTACGTCAATATGCCTGCTGATCGTGTTGCATCCCGTCAGGATAGCGTCATTCGCCAGATGAGCGAGCAGATTGCCACGTTGACCAACCGGGCGGCAGTTTTCGAACAGTCGATGCAAGAAAACCGGCTGCGCGAGACGCATGCACTTATTCAGGAATTCGCCAAGGATCACCCGCGAGTGGGCGAATTGGCTGACGATATTGCGCTTCTCATCGAGAGCAAACGCGCTGCGAACCTGCATGATGCTTACGAGCTCGCAGACCGCATGAACCCTTCCACGACGCCTCTCACACAGGCTCAGGAACCCCCAGCGGCTCAAACCCGCGAACAACCAAGCCCAGCCAACCCGGCAGGGCAGAAATCCATTACAGGCGCACCAACGGCAGGCTCAGACCCTCGCACGGCAGGAAAGCCCTCAAACTCACCGCGTGAAGCGCTTCAGAAAGCGCTGCGCAAAGTCAAATAAAGGAAAAACCTACCATGGCTCCGGTTACACAAATCGACCATTACCGTCAGGTTCTTTCGATGGCTCTTGAGGACCGCTCGCAGGGCTATCAGGACCTCGTTTCGAACAGCAACGCATTCTTTGCCGTGCTCAAGCGGAAAGGCCTTTGGAAGCCATATTCCGGCCCGCGCATCCGCGAGCGCCTTCTGATCGATCAGATGGACGGCCAATGGTACAACGGCTTTGATATCTTGGCGAACAAGCCCATTGAGCTTTTCAATGATGCTTACTTCACGCCGAAGATGGCCGCTGTGCCGATCACGCTTTCCAGCGAGGAAATCCTGAATAACGAGGGCGAAAACCAGCTACTCGATACGATGGAAAGCTATCTGGAAGTAGCAGAAGGCTCCATGACCGACATGATGGACGCTGGACTGCATGGCGACGGTTCGGCAAACGGCGGCAAGGCTATCACCGGCCTGAATGCTGCTATCCCGATTTTGCCGGATCAGGGCACGTATGGCGGTATCAACCGCGCAGAGGTCGCCAAGTGGCGTACCAGTGCGTTTGATGCGCAGACTGCATTCCCCGATATCGGCACGCAGATTGACAAGGATACCATTCGTCCTTTCCTCAATCGCATCATGACGCTGCGCTCTCGCGGCAAGCGTCACGCCGATCTGCTCCTTATGTCTCCAGAACATTACGAGGCATACGATGCCGCAACCACGGCGATCCAGCGTATTGCCAAGGAAGGAGGCCTTGCAAAGCTCGGCTTCTCGTCTCTGGAATACATCGGCGGCGGCAAGCGTGCTGAAATCGTCCTTGATGGCGGTATTGGCTCCAATATGCCAGCCAACACGACTTACGGCCTTGATACCGATAGCATGCGCTTCCGGTACAATCCGAACCGCAATTTCGACAAGCTGTTTCCGGGTGACGGCCTCATGCCGATCAATCAGGACGCAATTGCGCAGTTCATCGGCTTCATGGGCGAACTCACCAACGCGAACCCGCTGTTCTCGTGGCGTCTGTTCGACAGCAACCCGGCAAACTAAGGGCGGTTCTCTCCGCCCTTTTTCTTTTCGAGAAAGGTCAAGGCAATGTCCTACCGGATTACTCCGACGCTCGGCCCTGATGTCGAGCAGCATGCAACCAAATACTATTGGGACCTTAATTCGTCCGGAACGCCAAGCTATGCGCTCGGCACGAAGGTCGTGGGTTCCGATGGGCACGATTACATCCATGTGAAGGCGGGCGCGGACCTCGCCAAGGACGCCGAAGTGCAGATCAATGAAACCACTTTTGTGGCTACGGCTGGCGCTGGTGGTTTCACTGTTCCGGTTGCCGTCAAGAACGGCGAAGCCTTCCACGCCAAACGGACGGCTCTTTAACTGATGCGATGAGGGCGGGGAAACCCGCCCTTTTCATTTCCGATCTCTCAGACAGAAAGAAACAGTCATGTCACTGAAAGAAACACCAGTTTTCAAGAGCATCGCGCAGCTTGATCCGGCAGCTTCGAAGAAATCGGGCCGACCGATCTACCGCGATATCGAAGTTTGCGAGCTCCATTTCCCGGGCGACAAGCAGCACAAGCCGGTTTTCCCGGCGCACTCGTTCGCCGGATGGGGTGAAGATGAGTATGGCAATCAGCAGAAGCTCACCTATGCTCTGAAATACAATGACCAGTATCTGCGGTTCAAGGAAGGTCGCGCTCAGGTCGCAGACGGTACGCCGCTTTCCGAACTGCCATTCCTGACCGAAGCAAAGCGCATGGAACTGAAGGCGCTCAAGATTTACACCGCCGAACAGCTGGCAGGACTCGACGGCCAGAACCTCAAGAACCTCGGGCACGGTGGCCGCGCTCTCAAGGATCAGGCTCAGGCATACATTGAAACGGCGAACAAGAGCGCCGGTTCGGTGGCGCTGGCCGAAGAAAACGCACTTCTCCGGCAGCAGATTGCTGAACTGAAGGCGGATCGTGCTGGCGGTGCGTCGGTTGAGCCTGAAGACACCACGGAAACCGAACAGGAGCAGCCCGCACCGGAAGATGCAGAGGACGAAGAAGACAATTTCGACCTCATGCCAGACGACGAACTGAAAGCCTACATCAAGGACAAGTCCGGTGAAGGCGTGCGCGGCACTCCGAAGCGCGAAACCCTGCTCGCAATGGCTCGCGAGCTCGATCTGGCCGATGAGGGCTAAACAATGACCGTCAAGGACGCGCTGACAAGCGCCGCATCCCGCATTATGGGCGTTCGCCCTACTGTCTTTTTCTCCTCAACGAACGCGCTTGAGGGTGATCTGACGGAACTGGTGAATGCTGTCGCAAGCGACATTGCCAAATCGCATGATTGGCGCGTCCTGACGAAACTCTGCACCCTCACTGGCGACGGTATGAGGGAAGGCTTTGACCTTCCTGACGATTATGCCCGGATGCTGAAAGGCTCCCGCCTTCAATCGTCAACGGCCCCATTGTTCGGATATCAGCCGGTGGTTGATCCTGACGAATGGTTGTCTCTGCAAATGCCTTTTGGCATCGAAAGCATAGGCAGGTGGATAAAGCTCGGCGGGCAAATCCATATCCTGCCAAAGCCAGCACTTGGGCAGGAAGTGAAGTTCTTCTATCAGAGCAACGAGCTTGCAAAGAGCGAAAACGGCGCTTTGAAGGCTCGTTTTGACCGGGATAACGACAGTTTTCGCCTTGATGAGGAACTTCTCACGCTCGGCCTTGTCTGGCGATACCGGCAGCAGAAGCGCATCGACTATACTGACGATCAGGCGCTATTCGAGAAAAGGTTCAATGAGCTCGCAGGCGCGGACAAGGGCGCACGGGTTTTTGCTGAAGGTCGCAACAGCATCAGCGCGAATGTGACCATGCCATATTGGGGACCTCTCGGATGAAGTGGCCACGTTCAGCACGCAAACCGCGCATGTCGCAGCCGAAGCGATACACGTCCCCGGTGGGTGGATGGGTCGCCAATCGCAACGTTGCGCAACCACAAGAGCCCGGTCAGCCACAGGCAGCGGCCATTCTGGATAATTTTTTCCCGCAGGCTTCCACGGTCGTAATGCGGCGAGGCTGCGAACTGCATGCCACGCTCGGCGGTGACAATGATCAGGTACGTTCGCTGTTCAAATATGTGAACGGCAACAATCAGCGCCTGTTTGCTGCGAATGACACGCAAGTTTTCGATATCACGACCGTACAGAACCCGAATAACTGGCGGTTGGGAACGAGCACCGACGACGATATCAAGACAGATCAGAATGATCTTTTGGGCGAGCTTTCATCGAAGGGGCTCGATGTTCTGAGCGATCAGAAGAACGGTAATTGGTCGGTGGTTCAGTTTGCTGTTGCGGGAGGCGGGATATTTCTTCGCGGTGTCAACGGCGAGGACACGCCATTCGTTTATGACGGTTCGACGTTTTCAACCAGTCCGGCCCTGACAATGCCCGCAGGCGAGACGATTGTTAAGCCGGAGGACATGAAATTCGTTTGGGCTTACAAAAACCGCCTGTTTTTTGTTCAGCGCGGGAGTCTGAATTTCTGGTATCTGCCTGTTGACCAGATCGGCGGTGAACTGAAGAAATTCCCGCTTGGTGGCATCTTTAACGAAGGCGGCTCGCTGCTTTGTGGCGCGTCCTGGTCGCTTGATAGTGGTTCTTCAGGCGGTCTTTCAGAGCAGTGCGTGTTTGTCAGCACTGAAGGCGAGATTGCTGTTTTTCAGGGCGATAATCCGGCAGACGCAAGCGCATGGGATAAGGTTGGCGTCTACAAGATCGGCAAGCCGCTCGGTGATAGGGCTATCATGCGCGCAGGTGGTGATCTTATCATCGCGACGACGACAGGCTTTATTCCGCTTTCGATGGCGATCCAACGCGATGTTGCCGCGCTCTCGCCTGCTGCCGTTTCTTATCCGATTGTGGACGCTTGGAATGATGCATGCCTCTTGCGGGGTCATACCGACTGGCACGTGATGCTCTGGACGGAAAAGCAGATGGTGCTTGTTGTTCCGCCGCACCTTAACGGCTCATCCCCGGTTATGTTCGTCGCCAATGCCCTGACTGGCAAATGGTGCCGATTTACAGGCTGGATTTCGAACTGCATGGAGGTGTTCCAAGGACAGCTTTATTTCGGCTCGATCAATGGCGAAGTGATCAAGGCGAATATTGGCGGCAGCGACAAGGGAAACACCTATACGGCGGCATACTTGCCCCTTTTCGAGGATTACGGCCAGCCTGCATTCATGAAACTTGCCAAACTGGTACGTTTCACAATCCGGGCTTCGGCAAAGCTCAATCTCGCTGTCAATCTTCATACCGAATATAATCTGGAGCTTTCACCAGCCCCGAATTCGACGGCTGTCACGTCTACCAAGGAATGGGGAACCGCGATCTGGGGTCAAAGTACATGGGGCGCGTCCTATCAGGCCATTCTCAACAATGACTGGCAGGCCATCGGCGGCGGCGGATATGTGATTTCCCCGTGCTGTCAGGTGACAAGCGGCTATATCGTTCCGCTGGACGCGGAAATCATGAGCACCGACCTGACCTTTGAAATGACGGACGTACCGGCATGATTGAAACCTGCCTTTACGGCTGGCAACCGATCCGTGGACCGCATTCGATCATCGGGGAGTTTGTCTGCAACATCGTGTTTGGCGATCCACTGGCATTGGACCGATACGCGGCGCTGGGCTTCTTTGAAAATGGCGACCTCATTGCGGGAGTCCTTTATCACAATTGGCATCCAGAGAACGGCGTCATTGAGATGACGGCAGGTGCATCCTCCAAACGATGGCTGACCCGGCGCACGGTGCAGCAACTTATGGCGCTCGCATTCGACGGCTTCAACAACCAGATGGCCGTAATGCGCGTTTCTGAAAAGAACGAAAGCATGATCCGCATCGCCCGGGCCTATGGCTTCTCGGAAACCTTTATCCCGCGCCTCAGAGGCAGGGACGAAGGCGAATTCATCTTCACATTGACCGATGACGAATGGCGCACCGGTCGTTTTTTCAAAGCTTCACAAGGCAGGTAGGTAACGATGGGAAAATCAGCGCCAAAGGCCCCTGATCCGCAAGAAACGGCAAGCGCGCAGGCCGCAGCAAACCGTTCGACTGCGATCACGCAGCAAGAACTCAACATGGTGAACCAGAATAATCCATGGGGCAGCGTCAGCTATGACCAGACGGGTTCACGGAAGCATTTCGATGAGATGAGCGGCAAGTGGGTTGAAACCCCCACCTTTACCCAAACGACGACGCTCAGCCCGGAACAGCAGGCCATTTTCAACCAGACGCAGAGCGCGCAGGGAAATCTCGCTGGTATCGCTGAAGATCAGTCGGCCAAAATCCGTGACCTTCTGAACACGCCATTTGAGTTCAATAATCAGGATGCGGCGAACTGGGCCTATGACCTTGGATCGCAGCGTCTCGACCCGCGTTTTGCGCAGGATGAGGACAAGCTGCGCACCACGCTGAAAAACAAGGGCATTCAGGAAGGTACGGACGCGTGGAATTCAGAGTTCTCGCGCATGACGCAGGCGAAGAATGACGCCTATAACCAACTGATGCTCACCGGTCGCGGTCAGGCTTTCAGCGAGGCATTGGCACAGCGAAACCAGCCTCTGAATGAAATCATCGGCCTTATGAGTGGTTCCCAGATCCAGAACCCTGCCCAAATGTCCGGCGCAACGCCACAAACTGGCGTTGGCGGCGTCGATTACACCGGCTTGGTCAATCAGAAATACCAGTCAGAGCTCAACAACTATCAATCGAAGATGGGCGGCTTGTTCGGCCTTGGCTCGGCTGCAATGGGCATGTTCAGCTTTTCAGACAAGCGCCTGAAAACGGACATAGAACGCGTTGGTGAAACCGATGAGGGAACGCCGATTTACACGTACCGCTATAAGGATGGCGGTCCTAAGCAGATGGGCGTTATGGCTCAGGATGTTGAGAAGAAAGACCCTGAAGCGGTCGTAAGGCATCCGAGCGGTTACCGCATGGTCGATTATGGAAAGGTCCATTGATGATCTTCGCCCGAAATCGGCAGCAACCGCTCCAGCAGTTTTCAAATCTGCTTCCAATAGTAGAGGCACAGCAAGCGCCGCGTTCGTCTGCTGCCGTCTCGACACAGCCAATCGCTGACCCAATGCAGGGTTGGGCGCAAATTGCCGATGTAGCGTCGGACAAGATGACGATGGCCAACAAAATCAAGCTCGGCAGCTTGTTTGGCATTGGACCGAAAGGGCTTTACTGATGGCTTTGCAAGATTTCTTTGTCTGGGGTGAAGGCGGCAGCAAGAAGACGCCGGAACAGCTGGACCGTGAGCGCCGTCTGGCGCAGGCAATGATTGCCTCCGGAGTGGATATGTCTCCGGTCGGCCACTGGACGCAGGGCGCGGCACGCATGGCGAACGCGCTGGTAGGCAACATCAAGCAGGCTCGGGCTGACAAGGCCGAAAGGGCTGGTCTCGAAGGCGCTGCGAAGAAATTCGGGAGCCTCGATCTGGCAAACCTGCTCGGCGGTGGCGCGGCTTATCCGTCCAGCGTTGCGGCTGGGGGTTCACCGACCAGTGCGGCGGCGACCGGTACGGTTCCTCAAGGCAAGTTCAATTTTGGTGAGAATGCCGACGCTCTGCGAAACGGGATCGTTGAAACAGCGCAGGCCATCGGCGCTGATCCTGTGGACCTTGCAACGGCCATTTCCTATGAGACTGCCGGTACTTTCGATCCGACGAAAGCCGGACCTCGCACACAGTACGGCCAGCATCGCGGGCTTATCCAGTTCGGGGAGCCGCAGGCCGAAAAGTATGGCGTGGACTGGAATAATCCGCTCGGCTCGCAGCTTGGCGCGAATGGTGCTGTGGCGAACTATTTCCGTTCGTCCGGCTTTAAGCCAGGCATGAGTGGCCTCGACCTCTATTCGACCATCAACGCCGGTTCTCCGGGCCGCTATACCGCGTCGGACGCCAATAATGGCGGCGCTCCGGGCGATGTTCGCGACAAGTGGGAAAACCAGATGGCGGGTCATCGTCAGAAGGCTCTCGCGTTGCTTGGTGGCGGCTCATCTGCCGCACCGGTACAGGTGGCAAGCAATGATCCGTCTATAGGTCTGGCGAGTGCCGTTCAACGCCTGCCGTCGCAGCCGCTGGATATGACTGGCGCGGCCCAGACAATGCCGGATCGCCTTGGAATTCCCGCTGGTGTCACTATGGCAAGCGCAGCGCAGCCGATGGGCGGCGCAACGATCCGCGCAGGCGATTACGATCCGGCGTTACATCGCGGCAATGCTCCGGCAAATGGCGCATATGCAAGCATCGACAGCTATACCCGGCCAACTGCTCCGGTTCCGTCTGAAGCTGAAGCTCTGTTCGGCCCGAATGCCGATGTTTCTGAAGCGGATATCGCTTTTGCGAAGCAGGCGACCGGTGGGAATGCAGCAGCGGGAGCGATTGACCAGATTGCACCGCGAGACATGGCCGCAGTTCCAACGCTGTCAGCAGCCCAACCACAAGCGGCGGGTCCTTCTGCAGAATTGCTGCGACAGAACGATATCGCTTTCGGCGGGGCGCTCGCGCCGCAGGGATCGGCACCGGTTCAGGTTGCTGACGCATCGGGCTATTTCCCGGCTGCACCTTCAGCAGATCGCGCCCCGATCATGGGGAGCTATGCCGCGCCGGTTGCTCAAAGTCAGGGTCGCGCGAATATCTCGCAGTTACTTGACGCTGCGTCGGACCCTTGGATGAATGAAAGCCAGCGGGGTATAATCGGAATGGCTCTGCAAAGGCAACTTCAGCAAAATGACCCGCTGCGCGCCCTTCAAGCAGCCAAAGCGCAAGCGGAACTGGACGCGCTTCGAAATCCGAAACCTATCGAGGTGAATGGGCGTCTGGTTGATCCGCGAACTTACCGCACAATTGCCGATTTCTCGGACCCGAAAACGGCTGTGGTGGGCGATAGCGTCATCAACACGCAGAATGGCACCACAATTTACCAAGGCCAGCCAAAACCAACCAGCACCATGCAGGAATATGGAGCTTATGCCGCTGACGAACGTGCAGCTGGTCGTGTACCGCTTGGACGGCTCGAATATGAGCAATCGCTTAAAAAAGCGGGTGCAAACCAGACCAACGTCAACGTAGGCGATGGCGAAGGTAAGGACTTCTATAAGAAGCTGGATGAAAAGGGCGCTGACATGTTTGGCACGCTATTGGAAGATGGAACCAATGCGCGTTCAACCCTGATGCGTATTGACCGCCTCGACCAGCTTTTGCAATCGGTCCCGACCGGTGGTGTGGCAAACTTTAAGCAGATTGCTGCGAATTACGGCCTGAGACTTGGCGATGATGTTGATAACATTCAGGCTGCACAGGCTCTGATTAACCAGATCGTGCCTCAACAGCGTCCAGCTGGCTCCGGCCCAATGTCTGACGCTGACCTTGAACTGTTCAAGCAGTCTGTTCCACGCATTATCAACTCTCCCGGTGGCAACAAGATCATCATCGATACGATGCGCGGAATTGCTCAGTACACAGCGGCGCAAGGAGATATTGCCGCTCGCGTGGCAAATCGTGAAATCAAACCCGACGAAGGCCGCAGAATGCTCGCACAGTTGCCGAACCCGCTTGCAGCAAAAACGCCAACGAAGATCAATAGCCGCGAAGAATTCAATGCTCTGCCTAGTGGGGCCGAATTTATCGCACCTGACGGCAGCGTCCGGAGGAAACCATAAATGGCAGAATGGTGGGAAAGCGCGCCGCTCGTTGAGAAATCAGGCGCTGGTGACGATTGGTGGAATGCTGCGCCACTCGTCAACGCGGGCGGCTCAGAACAAGCGCCAGTCATTCAGGACGGAAGCCTTAACGCGGAAAATACCGTTCGGGCGCTGGCAACAGGCGTTCCCGTCGCTGGTGGGTTGTTGAACAGGCTCAACGCTGTCACGAATGCAACGCTCGCACCGGTAATCGATCCATTACTACCTGATAGCTTCCAAAAGCTGCCCGGGGAAACGTGGAGTGACCGATATCAGCAAGCGCTCGATATTCAGGAAGGGAAGGACGCGGCATTTCAGCAGGAACACCCTTACGTCAACACTGGCCTAAATGTTGCCGGTGGGGTGGCCGGTACGGTACCTATGATTATGGCTGCTCCTTCTGCATTTGGTGCGACCGGAACCCTCAAAGCGAAAACCGCAGCCTCGGCGCTGTCTGGTCTTGTGCTCGGTACCGCCGATAGCGGCGTCCGATCAGATTTCGACAAAGACGCGATGATTTGGGGTGGTGGTGCTGGTCTGGCGACCGGTATTGCGGGCCCCGCAGTAGGTCAGATGACAGGCGCTGGTTTTCGTAAAATCGCTGATGTTCTGGCAAACAGGAGTGCTGCGCAATCCGCTGGCATGGTTCCGTCCGCGCTTAACCGCCTCACACGCGCTATTGCTGATGACGGATTGGATGCTGCAACGATCCGAACCCAACTGGCAGACCTTGGGCCAGAAGGTATGATTATGGACCTCGGACCAAATCTTCAGCGGCAGGCGGGTGCACTCGCGGCGACACCAGGACGTGGACAGGAGATTGTTCGCAATGCCATTACGTCGCGCAATGTTGGCGCAAATCAGCGCGTCATCAGCGGACTCGATGACGCTCTTGGCCCTGTAGTTACTCCTCGCGCAGTCAACGAAACTATTCGACAGGGCCAGCGCGACCTTGCTCCGGCATATGAAGAAGCATTTCGAAACGCCTTGCCGGTGGATAACACCATTTTGGCGGGCAACCTCGAAACGCAAGCGACGTTGCGCCGGGGGCCGGGACAGAAGGCGGCACGTGAAATCCGTAATTGGCTCGACGTTTCTCAAGGCGGGGTACTGGACAGCAATCCATACACTCTTTTCCAGACAAGAAACGCCATCGATGGAAGGCTTGCGACTGAAACTGATCCTCAGGCAATCGCGCTCTACACGAATGCACGAAAGCAGATTGATGACACCCTTGCTCGCAATGTGCCGGGCATCAAAATGGCCGATGCGCAATATGAGGAACTTGCTCGCCAAAACGAAGGCCTTCGCATGGGTGTCAAGGCTCTCGACAGCGGGCGGGAAGCATTGCGGCCTGATGAGCTTCGTCAAGCGATTACAGAAGGTGTCAACCCGCAAGGGCTTATGGTTGGACCTTCCGGCCAGACATTCCGGATGAAACAGGCGGCACGCGCAGACATTGACCGTCAAGTGGGCACAAAGGCTAATGATGTTGTGGCCCTGAAAAACGTGCTCAAAGGTGAGGGCGACTGGAACCGTGACCGCATTGGAATGCTTTTCGGCCCAGACCGAGCGGAGAATGCGCTAAACCTTCTGGAGCGTGAAGCACGATTTGCTGATACCAGTCATATTGTGACCCGGAATAGCGAAACAGCTGCTCGAAATGCGGCGATGCAGGAACTTGGGGCGGACGCTGCTCCTAAGTTTGGAACCCGAGAGGGTTTTATGGCAGGTGGTGTGACCGGTGCTGCTCGGTCTTCGGCGGTGCGAGCCGTCGAACGTGTTGCCGACGCCCTGATGAAAAATGGCTCGAATGCTCGCAATGCCAGTCTTGCTGAAGCCATTTCGGGAAATCGGGCCGCTGTTGTAGATGCAATTGCCCGTGTTCAGCAGAAAACGCCACTTCCGACAGCCGAAATTGATCGGCTCACGAGGGCACTTCTGCTCAATGGAGGATTAACGGCTACGCGATGAGTTGCGGGCTTCGAACCGGTGGATCAAATAAAAAATCCCCATGGTGAAAAGTGCCCCAACGATAAAACCTAACGGGAAGTCGCTGGAAAACCAGTTTTGCAACGACAAAAACCCGTGATGGATACCCACCATGATCGCGATGAAGATAACCACACAGGCGATTTGAGCGAAACGGTTCATGGCGGTCACCATGCCTGAAACGTTGAAGAAAATAAAGTGGGCATCATTTTGCGAAGCGCACCGAATTTATCTCTGCTCGCCATGCGAGATTGGCAAATGGACCATCTTTGTATGAGCTATCCCGAAAACTGTAAGTGCTTAACGGCCAACAAGCGCCATATGCCGATCCGGGAGCGAGGATTTTGTCAGAAACAGCATATCCATCATAAATCGCGGAACTGTAACCTTCACGCTTGCCGATGAGAGAAAAGTTTACGTACTCCACTTGTTTGCGGGAATTGTTCGTGAACGTGATGCTGATCGGATATTGAGGGTCATTGCAGCCATTCCCGGTAGAAGCGGTCGTGACGATCAGTTTTCTTTGCTTTTCAGCACGGAGTCCTTCGGCATAAAAATAAGCCAGTATCCCGCCGATGCCGAGAGCGCCGAAAAGGAAAATTCCGAAGACAAGGCGCGGCGCTATAGCCAACGCCAATATAAGAACAAGAGCAGCCCCAACCCAAACCATATGAAATGCCTCTCAAATAATTGGCATTCAATGCATTTCGCCTGAGAAAAATCAATCCGATCGATGCGCAAGCCGTCCATTTTGGGCGGCTTTTTCTTTGAAAGAGTAACCATGAAAATCATCCTTTGTGATCGTAATAGAGCTGTCGTGGACGCTTGGCGCGCTATTAGCCTTGATGCCGAATGCGGCAGCATCTTCGATCACCCTGCCGATGCGATAGTTTCGCCGGCCAACTCCTTCGGCTTCATGGATGGCGGCATTGATCTGGCATACTCGGAACACTTCGGCTGGGGTGTGCAGGAGGAGGTTCAAAGCCTCATTCAGCGCGAGTTTGACGGCGAATTGCTGATTGGTCAGGCTCTTTCGGTCAAAACGGGCGCTCCTGATTTCCCAACGCTGATTTCGGCCCCGACAATGCGAATTGCCATGATCATCCCCGATCCAAACCACATTCGCATGGCGACTAAGGCCGCTATCAAGGAGGCCCTTCGGATTGGCGCGAAAAGCGTAGCAATCCCCGGAATGGGTGCTGGGTGTGGTCAGGTTCGGCCCGAATGGGTCGCATGCATGATGAAGGCTGGGATTGAGGATGCTCTGTTGCCGAAACCATTTCCCCAAACACTGAATGTCGCGTGCGCCCACCATTGGGCCGTCAAACCATAACGATGCAGCCACCATCCGGTGGCTTTTTTATTGGAGAAACGTATGCCCTTCGATAGCAACGGCAGATATAGCCTGCCGCCCATTTATCGGGCGACGACAGGTGAAAAGGTGCTGGCTGAACAGCACAATATACCTTTCGAGGATGTTGCGCAGGCGCTTTCCCAGTGCTTGAAGCGCGACGGGTCAACTCCTGCAATCCGCAATCTTTCGATGAGTGGATTTCTGGTGACCGATCTAGGTGACGCCGTTAATCCCGGCGATGCGGTCAGTAAGAAGCTGCTCGACGCGGCGGTGCCTATTGGCGAGGTGAAAACATTCGCGGGCGATACCGCGCCACAAGGCTGGCTGCTTTGCTATGGGCAAGCCGTGTCACGCACGACCTATTCCGCACTTTTCGCAGTCATCGGAACCAGTTTTGGCGCTGGTGACAACGGATCGACGTTCAACATTCCTGATCTGCGCGGTCGCATTGCTGTGGGGCGTGACGACATGGGAGGACCAGCTGCCAACCGCCTTACAGCGGCGGGATCAGGGATTGCAGCAACCACGCTTGGCGCAACAGGTGGTGCTCAGAATGTTGTCCTCTCCGAAGGGCAAATGCCGTTTCACTCCCACGGCGGCAGTACCACAGTGGCTGGCGATCACGCTCATGCCAACTTCTCCACACGCGGGAATACGCAGGGGGCAGGCAATTATCTTGCGCCCTCAAATGGCGGCGGTGGCGATGTTCTGTTGTTCGGCACCACGGGCGTTGCTGGAAACCATGCCCACGGCATTCAAACCGATAGCCGGGGCGGTAATCAGGCTCACTTGAATGTGCAGCCTTCTATCATCATGAACTTTATCATCAGGACGGGCGTGTAATGGCTGACCTTCGTCTAAGAATTAACGAACTGCCGGAAGAACTCAATCCGGCCCCGATTGACAATATCGCCATTGATGGCCCTTCAACCCGTCGCACTACCTTGCAGCGGGCGGCGGATGCCGTTCGGCCATATTCAACCGAAGCAATGGCACGCGAAGGGCTCAACAACGCAACGACGATGACGCCTTTGCGCGTTTCACAAGCCATTGAAACGCTCGGCGGGCAGCGCTTCGCAACTGCACAGCAGGGGAATAAGGCTGACACGGCAGTCCAGCCGACGCTTACCATTTCGGCAGGCGCAGGGCTCACCGGTGGCGGCACGCTGGCCGCTAACAGGGAAATTGCGCTCAATTCTGCATCGATTGCGAGCCTCGCCCTTGCGAATAGTGCGGTGCAACCCGCTCGCCAAGTGATCGCCGGGGTTGGCCTGACGGGTGGTGGTTCGCTCGCAGCGGATCGCACCGTTTCCCTTGATGCAACCACGCTGGGAAGCTTGGCTAAAGCTGACAGCGCGGTACAGCCAGCTCGGGCAATATCCGCCGGGACCGGCCTTACTGGCGGCGGCAACCTTACAGCGGATCGGACACTCGCTCTTAACGCGGCGTCGGTTGCATCGCTTGCAAAGGCAGATAGCGCCGTTCAGCCATCCCGAGTCATCAATGCGGGCGCTGGTCTTTCCGGAGGCGGCGACCTTTCGGCAGATCGCTCGCTTTCGTTGTCTGCCGCTACTCAGGCGTCCCTTGCGAAGGCTGACAGTGCCGTTCAAGCGCCGGGAGGCACAGCTGGTCAAATTCTGGCTAAGGCAAGCAGCGACCCGAACGATGTGGATTGGGTGAATATCGAAGGCGCTACGGCTGTTTCGTATGGCCCGCAAACGTTGACGCTGGCGCAGCAGGGGCAGGCCAGAGCCAATATCGGGGCCGATGTTCTTGCGGGCTTTCGCAACCAGATCATCAACGGTGGTTTTGATATTCAACAGAGACAAGGGCCATTTACATCTTCCGGTTACACCTTGGATCGTTGGTATCTCGGCTTAAGTGTTTCCGGCGCTTCAAGTAGCATCGTGAGAATTGTTCATGATACCGGTCAAACAGATATTCCGGGGAACCCAACGTTTTATCTGCGCTGGATTAGAACGGTAGCAGGAAGCTCCGAAATCAGCTTGCAGCAAAAGGTCGAAAACGTCAGGACCCTGCAAGGGCAAAAAGCAACGCTTACGTTCTACATAAAAGGATCCGCTCCGACTGTTATCACGCCAAAGTTTGAGCAGAATTTTGGAACGGATAATTCTCCCAGCCCCAGCGTGTGGACGACATTGCCCAGTGTCAACGTGACAACTTCGTGGCAGAAAGTAACACGGGTGTTTGATCTGCCTTCGATTACTGGAAAATCGATAGGGTCATCCAACTATCTGAACCTATTCTTTGGTTGGCTCCACACTTCGCCAAATGCGAGTATTGATATCTCTCGCGTGTCCCTTGTCAAAGGAGACGCAACCGCCGAAGTTGACCCGTTTTCGCCGCGCCACATTCAGCAAGAGTTGGCGTTGTGTCAGCGGTATTATGAGGCATCGCTCGGAAACGTGTCTTGGACGCAACCCGGTAACTCGGGTACGGCGCAACAGCAAATGTCTGTTTCATACAAGCAAGAGAAAAGACTGCCGCCTACCATTAGCCTCGTGATTGGGGTGGGGTCGGCGGTGACAGCCGGGGGCGCTGCGTCCCATTTTATCGTCGCATCCAATGCAACGGGGATGCAGCTAAATTCCTTTTCTTGGAAGGCAGACGCGGAGCTTTAAGCCATGATTACCGAAGCAAAATACACAGAACACGGCTCCATCCTCGCAGTAATCGACGGCGTTGAAATGTCCGTACCCGACGACATGGGAAACCGTCACCGCGTCATGCTGGCGGAATGGGAGGCAGACGGCAACGTTGTCACGCCTTATACCGAACCTACCCTTACGCCCGAGGAAAAGCGCGAACGAATGCCCAACCTGACGGCGCGTCAAATCAGGTTGGGGCTGCTGCACCTTGAAAAGCTGGCAGGCGTTCAGACCGCCATCAACGCATTGCCCGAGCCCGCGAAATCAGAAGCGACAATCGAATGGGATTTCGCGAGTGAGTTTAGGCGGCTTCATCCTCTTATCGTGCAGCTTATCCCGTTACTTGGATTGACCGACGATCAGGTTGACCCGGTTTGGGAACAATTCTCGACCGTCTGACCAACCAAACAATCTGACGACAACCGCCGCCCAGAGAGGCGGTTTTTTTGTGCCTGAAAGGTAAATCCATGAAAACCAGTGCAGCAGGGCGAAAGCTCATCGAACAGCGCGAAGGCGTTGAATTGACGGCCTACAAGGATAGCGCCGGGATTTGGACTATCGGCGTCGGCCATACGTCAGCGGCAGGATCGCCAAAAGTCACGGCTGGAATGAGGATCACGGCGGCGGAAGCCTCAGAAATCCTGTCGCGTGACCTTGCGACCTTCGAAGTATCTGTATCGTCGGCGGTTAAGGTTCCGCTCAATCAGAATGAATTCGATGCTCTCGTTAGCTTCGCGTTCAATGTCGGTGCTGGCGCTTTCAAAGGTTCGACCTTGCTGAAGCGTCTCAATGCTGGCGACAGGCAGGCCGCAGCCGATCAGTTCCTTGTCTGGAACAAGATCACCATCAACGGCAAGAAACAGGTGCTCAAGGGGCTGACAATCCGACGCGAGGCAGAGCGAAAGCAATTCCTCACGCCGGTATCCGATGCGAAACCCGAGGTCGGGAAACCGTCCACGGAAATCTCAACCGGCTTCTGGGCCGATCTATTCCGGGCAATTCTCGCAATCTTCGGAAAGGGGCAGTGATGGATATCGCCCTTCTTATTCCGATCATCCGGCAAATCCTTCAGGTGGCGGGCGGCTTCCTGATTGCTCGCGGCTGGCTGGATGATGGCGCAGCCGACGCGCTGATTGGCGTCATCGTGAACGGTATCGTGTTCCTTTGGTGGCTGTACGACCGCCACCGGATCAACAAGAAGGCTCGCCTTCTACGATACAAGGCAGGAGAAACCGACCATGCTTGAAGCAATCATTGGCCTTATCGCCGCTTCGAATGGATGGGTGGCATATATCGCCCTGGTTATCGCCGGGGCGCTCGGCCTTTACCTGAAGGGCCGCTCAGATGGGAAGGGTGTTGAAAAGTCGCGACAACAGGAGGAAAGCGCTGGAGCGCGATCTGTTGCCGATGAAATTGACGCAGCAGTGGCGGGCCGCGAGCCTCAGCAGAACCGCGAAAGGCTATCGAAATGGTCAAGGTGATTGCACTTTGCGCGCTATGTCTCCTCTCGGCATGCGCCAGCCCACAAGGCTCGTTCTGTTTGGTCGCGAGTCCTTTGCGGCCTTCTCCTGCCGCTCTGGCGGCTATGACTGATCGGGAGGTATCAGCGATGTTGGCTCATAATGAACGTGGTGCAAGAATGTGCGGATGGAGGGCATGACGCCAATGGACACAGAAGCACCGACCGTAAACCGCATGATCGAGCTTCCAGACCATACGAAAGAGTTCCTTTCGAAGCTGGATGACAAGGATATCTCGAACCTCGAAGGCGTAATGACCCTTTGGGAAACGCTGCAAACATTGGGGCGCGTTGGTAAATGGGTAGCAATTACCGTTCTCGCGATCATCGTTGGCATTGCTTCGCTCTACGAGAACACCCTCAAACTCTGGGGCTATTTTCATAGGTAATAATCGGGCGCCCCGGCCAAGAAATGAAAAACCCCGCCGAAGCGGGGTTTGCTTCCAATCGAAGCTAATGATTCAACCGCACGCTAACTTTTGCGGTGTGTGAACTGTCACTTTCCCATGAACCCCTTCGTTCTTGGATAAATGGATATCCACATTAAAGCCCAGTGCGATAAGGAAGCCTAGCAGGCGATCTAGGCTAAATCCGCTTAGACGTCCTCGTGTAATGTTAGATACCTTTGCTTGGTCAGTACCTAAAATTTCCGAGGCTTCCTTCTGAGTTAAACCACGTGATTCAATGAGCTTAGTAATCTCAGCAGCCACAGCTATTTTCAGTTCGTCTCTTTCGGTTAGCTGGATACCGAGATCGGCAAAGACATCCCCAGAACCCTTTACAATAGGGATATTCTTATCCATCCGTTCCGACATTCTTTTTCTCCGATGAGCCGACCCTTTGAAGCTGGAGGTAGTGTTCCTCAGCAGCCTTCAGGCGCTCTTTTATCAGGTTTAGTTCCTTCTTAGGTGTTGCTATCCCACGTTTTGACTTCTTTTGAAAAGCGTGCAGGACGTAGACAGCATCCCCAAAACGAACGGTATAGACGGCCCTGAATGTACCGCCTTCTCCATTCGAGATGACCTCCAAGACGCTTGCCCCGCCAAATCCCACCAACGGAGTTACATTAAGGGCCTTGTCGCCATTTTGAGCCATATGAAGTGAGAAACCCACTTCTTGGCGGACCTCCGGTGGAAAGTCGCGTATATCTTTAAGCGTTGACCCAAGCCAGTATATATCTTTCACAGCAAAATTTCTCCTGAACACTTAATAGTGTTTTCCCATGCATATTGAACCCTCCATTAGTTGCTCCTGGTCTCAACATATGCCAAAACTGGCATATTGTCAATGTTGTCTAGCGTAAATTTCGCAAATTGGGGTTTCGTGTCTGGCGCTCCACCACATCTAGCGGCGGCAAAATGCCGTTAACGCTTCTTCAAGAATGTTCTTATTGAAGCGAGCCGCCCCTTCGGGGCGGTTTTTGCGTTTCTGTCAATTGTGGCTATCCTCATGTTTTGAGGAGGACGCGACAATGAATTTTGACGACGGGATAAAGATCGATTTTAAGGAATACGCCGACGTGCCAGCCGACCAAATGATCGACTGCGCCTACGAAAGATTTGGGGAACACGCTAAAACCAGTGTTGCATGGACTGCTTTCAATGCATGGGCAAACGGCACGAAGGAGGAATATGATTACTGGGGCGCAGTTTTCATGCGGATGTCCAACTGATACCGTGTCGAAATTCCATTTAAAAAAGAACCCCGCAGCGAAAACCGCGCGGGGCAAGGCAACTGTATCCCTCCTAATAGGACGACAAAAATATACCCATACGGTCAAAAAAGTAAAGCCCCAACGCTTTCGGCCGGCGTTGGGGCAGCATATCGGTAGGGGTGTTGCTTAGCACAACCCGATATACACATTAATGGTAGCTAATATTCGTCTAAAGAAAATGGGCAAACTTTTATCTTCCCAAGTTTTTTGCAGGGCGGCCCATCGCTGGTGCACGCCGTCAGGCTTTAAACTTTCTGCCTTTGAGAGATGTAGGCCTGCCTTCTTCGGCGGCTCGATGGCAGGCCGCTAAAGTGGTTATCCATACGCCCGCCTTGAGCGGCACTTCCTGTTCGCCAGACAGCCAAGCCTCCACAAGAGAGACATGGCATTCGAGCTTTCGCGCCAAGATTTCTGGCGTCCAGCCGATATCTAACAAACAATGGTGAAGGTGATCTGGCGCCATGACAGCCTCCTGCCTTGTGTCCGCGGAAGTTGTTGCGATCTAATGGTGCGACTTGCGCCACTCCTCCACGGCATCGGCTATTTTCGCATTATCTTCCTCGCTCGCGTCATGCTGTAGAATTCGATTCATCGCCAATTCGATGATTGCATTTGCCGCCTCGGCTTCACCCCATCCTGCTTCTTGCGCAAGGTCGATCAGTTCCCATAGCGAGGATTCTAGCTGAAATTGACAATCCAGATCGCGATCGTCGTATTCACCTTCACGCTTCGGGCCTTTCATCGTGCACCTCCACCATGGTGTCATCGCCAGTGTAGCGACTGTTGTTAACCTGGGGCGACACGCGCCACGCTTGCAGTACGTCGTCATTTGCGGGTTTGAGCAAATCTTCACGTGGCTCTGACAACCAGAGGTGCCAGTCCTTCTCGTCCAAGATGACGGGCATTCGGGTGTGAATTTTTGCCATGAAGTCGTTAGCGGCGCAGGTGATTATCGTGCAGCTTTTCACCTCTTCGCCGGTAGTTCGGTCGCGCCACGTCTCATGCAGGCCTGCGAAGGTGAGGGGCTTCCCGTCTTTAGCGGAGATGAACCAAGGCTGGCGCGCCTCTTTCGGGCCGGTCCATTCAAAAAAACCAGAGGCCGGGATAAGACAACGGGTGCTTTTAAAGGCGGAGCGAAACATTGGCTTGCTGGCGATCTCTTCAGACCGTGCGTTGAAAGTAGCTGGAACACTCTTCAAATCCTTCGACCACCAGTTGGGCACGAGCCACCAACGCATTTCTGAATAGTCGAGTGCGCCGTCTTTCTGCGTTATGACGCCCACTTGCGTGGTCGGCGCGATATTGTAGCGAGGCTGGATGTTCCGAGGCGTCGTGTTGGTGAGATTGTACATGTGGTAAATCTCAGCCCACGTATAGGTCTGGGTAAATCGTCCGCACATGCGCGCCTCCCGTTTGCTGGAAATGTAGGGCGCTTATCGTTTCCGTCCAGCCATGTCGAAATACGGCGGATGGCGTATTTCATCTCCAGGTCTGAATTGGTTGAATGTACTCCAACCTTCCGCAGGGGAAGGGAATATTGGAGGGTGCTATGAAATTTGCAATTATCGCGATGGCGTTACTCTTGGCTGGGGCATCTACAGCGTCGGCTATGGCTAGCTGGAAGCCAGAAAGTCACTGCCGTACCGGCAAAGGATGCAAGACTGGAAGGTAATTCCAACGGGCGCCTGTGAACGGGCGCCTATTTCTTTCTGCCTGCCAGAGCGTCTTCGCCTTCCTGTTTATGCTCGCGGCAGAACCAGAGTTGACCATATCCGGTCTTGTAGCCGAACGATCCCCACGCCTTGCAGCCCTTTGCATCGCAATAATGCTCAAACAGCTTGCCGCCTTTGGTTGCGACGGTGTTCTCGCTCTTATATCCGCTCATTTTATCTCGGTGCCTTTGTTATCCCGA